>NZ_BAAATK010000015.1:0-143088 GCF_039533365.1 Streptomyces glaucus | reverse complement strand
CCCGCCGCCCCCCGGCGCCGGAGCGCACCGGCGGCGCGGGCGGCTCGTGGGCGGGCCGGCGGACGTCCTCGGGCGCCCCGCCGCGCGGCGGGGCCGGCGCGCCGGGATCCTCGAAGCCGCCGGGCGCCTCGGAGCCGTCAGGTCTCTCGAAGCCGCCGGGGGCCCGCGAGCCGCCGGGGACCGGGGGCTCGCAGGCGCCGTACGGCTCGCAGGTCCCGTACGGCTTGTGCGTCCCGTACGGCCGGTACGGCCCGCAGGGCGCCGCGTACGGCTGGGACGTCCCGTACGGCAGGTGGCTGACGGATCTGCTCACGCCGACACGCTCCAGGGGCCGGAAGGGGTCCGGAGGGGTCCGGATCGGGCCCCCAGAACCTAGCGGAGCGATCGTCACTCTCCAAAGCGGCGCGGCTACCCAGCGTCGCCGTGTCGTGCGCGGCCGGGGGTCAGTAGCCGAAGGCCCGTGCCGTGTTGGCCGCGAGGGCGGTCGCGAGCACGTCCTCGTCGACGCCCCGCACGGCGGCCATCGCGCGCACCGTCACCGGGATCAGGTACGGGGCGTTGGGCCGCCCCCGGTAGGGCACCGGGGTGAGGAAGGGCGCGTCGGTCTCCACCAGGACCAGGTCCAGCGGGGCTACGGCGAGGGCGTCGCGCAGGTTCCGGGCGTTCTTGAAGGTGACGTTGCCGGCGAAGGACAGGTAGTAGCCGGCGGCGGCGCAGATCTCCGCCATCTCCGCGTCCCCCGAGTAGCAGTGGAAGACGGTGCGCTCCGGGGCGCCCTCCTCCTTGAGGATGCGCAGCACGTCGGCGTGGGCGTCGCGGTCGTGGATGACCAGGGCCTTGCCGTGCCGCTTGGCGATCTCGATGTGGGCGCGGAAGGACCGCTCCTGGGCCTCCCGGCCCTCCGGGCCGGTGCGGAAGTAGTCCAGGCCCGTCTCGCCGACGCCCTTGACCTGCGGGAGCGCGGCCAGCCGGTCGATCTCGGCGAGCGCCTCGTCGAGGGCGGCGTCCCCGCCGGGCACGCGGGCGCCCTGCCGCGACCGGCCTCCCCCGGCCCCGGAGGGCTGGGGGGCGCCCCCGGGGTCCCCCAGCACGATGCGCGGCGCCTCGTTGGGGTGCAGGGCGACGGCCGCGTGCACGTTCTCGTACGCCGCCGCCGTCTCGGCGGCCCAGCGCGAGCCGGCCAGGTCGCAGCCGACCTGCACGACCGTCGTCACGCCGACCGACGCCGCCTTGGCGAGGCCCTCCTCGACCGTGCCGGACTGCATGTCGAGGTGGGTGTGGGAGTCGGCGACCGGCACCCGCAGGGGTTCGGGCAGCGGCGGCGCAGCGTTCTTGTCGTCGGGGGCGTTCGAAGGCATGTCCCGATCCTACGGAAGGGGCGCGCCCCCGCGGCCGGCGCTCGGCTCGCCCTGCGGGGGGGAGGGGGCGGGGGGGGGCGGCGCCGGGCGCCGCCGGTGCGCCGCGGCCCGCGCCGGCGCGCTCAGGCCCCGGCGCGCTCAGGCCCCGGCGTTCTTCGCGGCCACCACCGCGTCGAACACCACCCGCTTCGGCACGCCCGCCTCCGCCGCGACCGCCGCGATCGCCTCCTTGCGCCGCTCGCCCGCCTCCTCGCGCACCCGCACCCGCCGCACCAGCTCCTCGGCGCCGGCCTCCTCGGGGCCCCGCTCCGGCGCCCCCTCGACGACGACGGTGATCTCCCCGCGCACCCCCTCGGCCGCCCACGCGGCCAGCTCGCCCAGCCCGCCGCGCCGGACCTCCTCGTACGTCTTGGTCAGCTCCCGGCAGACGGCGGCCCGCCGGCCGGCGCCGAAGACCTCGGCCATGGCGGCGAGGGTGTCGTCGAGCCGGTGCGGGGCCTCGAAGTAGACCAGGGTCCGCCGCTCCTCGGCGACCTCCCGCAGCCGGGTGAGCCGCTCCCCCGCCTTGCGCGGCAGGAACCCCTCGAAACAGAACCGGTCCACCGGCAGCCCGGACAGGGCCAGCGCGGTGAGCACGGCGGACGGGCCGGGCACCGCGGTGACCCGGACGTCCCGCTCGACGGCGGCGGCGACCAGCCGGTAGCCGGGGTCGGACACCGACGGCATCCCGGCGTCCGTGACCAGCAGCACGCGCGCGCCGCCGACCAGTTCCTCGACCAGTTCCGGCGTCCGGGCGGACTCGTTGCCCTCGAAGTACGACACGACGCGCCCCTTGGGCGTGACGCCCAGCGCCTGCGTCAGCCGCCGCAGCCTGCGGGTGTCCTCGGCGGCGACCACGTCGGCGCCGGCCAGCTCCTCGGCCAGCCGCGGCGGGGCGTCCGCGACGTCGCCGATGGGGGTGCCTGCCAAAACAAGGGTTCCTGTCACGTTTCCATCCTCGCAGGGCCCGTCCACGGGACTCCCACAGACGTGTTCCCTACGATGGCGCGGTGACCAGTACAGCGTCGTCCACGGACTCCCCGGACATCCGGCAGGGCCGGGCACCGCACGAGCAGCAGCCGTCGTGGCAGCAGCGGCTGCGCCGTTTCGGCTACTCGGCGGACCCGGCCGGCGACGTCCGTGACCGCCTGGTGCCGCCGTACGCCGAACCCGGCCCGCGCCTGTGGAAGGCGCTCGGCCTGCCGCCCGCGCTCGCCGGGCGCCTCACGCGCCTCGCCGGCTGGGGCGGGCCGCTGCTCGTCACGCTGCTGGCGGGCGTGGTGCGGTTCTGGAACCTGGGCAGCCCGAAGGCGGTGATATTCGACGAGACGTACTACGCCAAGGACGCGTGGGCGCTGGTCCACCGCGGGTTCGAGGTCAACTGGGACAAGAACGTCAACGACCTGATCCTGTCGTCGAACGGGAACGTCCCCGTCCCGGCGGACGCGGCGTACGTCGTGCACCCGCCCGTCGGCAAGTACGTCATCGGGCTCGGCGAGCTGATGTTCGGGTTCAACCCGTTCGGCTGGCGCTTCATGACGGCCCTGCTCGGCACGGTGTCGGTGCTGATGCTGTGCCGCATCGGCCGCCGCCTGTTCCGCTCCACGTTCCTCGGCTGCCTGGCGGGCGCCCTGATGGCGGTGGACGGCCTGCACTTCGTGATGAGCCGTACCGCGCTGCTGGACGGCGTGCTGATGTTCTTCGTGCTGGCGGCCTTCGGCTGCCTGCTGCTCGACCGGGACCGGGCGCGCGCCAGGCTCGCCGCCGCGCTCCCGGTGGACGCCGACGGCCGGGTCCGCCCGGACGCGCACACCGCCGAGACGGCCCGCCTGGGACGGCGCCCGTGGCGCTGGGCGGCGGGACTGATGCTGGGCCTGGCCATCGGCACCAAGTGGAACGGCCTGTACGTGCTGGCCGCCTTCGGCGTCATGACCGTCCTGTGGGACGTCGGCGCCCGCCGCGTCGCCGGCGCCCGCCGGCCGCGCCAGGCGGTCCTCCGGCGCGACCTGGGCCCGGCGTTCCTGGCGACCGTGCCGGTGGCCGCGGTCACCTACGTCGTGTCCTGGACCGGCTGGCTCCTCTCCCCGAGCGACGGCTCCGGCGGCTACTACCGCAACTGGGCCGCGACCGACGGCAAGGACAGCCGCTGGTCCTGGCTCCTCCCGGACTGGTGGCGCAGCCTGTGGCACTACGAGGCGCAGGTGCTCGACTTCCACACCCACCTCACCTCGCCGCACACCTACCAGTCCAACCCGTGGAGCTGGCTCGTCGCCGGCCGGCCGGTGTCGTACTTCTACGAGTCCCCGGCGCCCGGCACGGACGGCTGCCCCGCCGACGCGGGCGAGAAGTGCGCCCGCGAGGTGCTGGCCATCGGCACGCCGCTGCTGTGGTGGGTGGCCTGCTTCGCGCTCCTGTACGTCCTGTGGCGCTGGTTCTTCCGCCGCGACTGGCGCGCGGGCGCGATCGCCTGCGGCGTCCTGGCCGGCTACCTGCCCTGGTTCTTCTTCCAGGAACGCACGATCTTCTACTTCTACTCCGTCGTGTTCCTGCCGTTCCTGTGCCTGGCGGCGGCGATGCTCCTGGGCGCCCTGGTCGGCCCGCCCCGCTCCGGCGACACCCGCCGCGTGGCGGGCGCGGCGGGCGCGGGCGTCCTGGTCCTGCTGATCGCCTGGAACTTCATCTACTTCTGGCCGATCCACACCGGCACCGCCATCCCGATCGACGACTGGCGGGCGCGGATGTGGCTGGACACCTGGGTCTGACCCGTGGGCGGCCCGGGCTCCGCGCGGCCGGCCGGCTGGCCGGGGGCCGCCGTCGCCGTCCCGGCGTGATCCGGGACGGCGCGCGGGCATCCCGGTGCCGGACGCGGCATGGTCCGGCCGCGGTGGCCGGATGTCGTCGTATCTGACGGTGACGGGCGCTAACGATCGGATCACTCCCTCCTCAGCCGCCCCTCCCGCGACATACAGTGCGGGGCGAACGTGCCTTGAACACGTTCAGAACCGGCCTGGCCGGGCGTCACGGGGAGGGGACCGCGCGGATGCGCAAGGGAGTCAAGGCCGCCATAGTCGGCTCGGTGTTCGCCGTGCTGGTGGGCGGGGCCGGATACGGCGGCTACAACATCGTGAACGCGCTGGACGGGGGCGGGGCGGGCGGCGCGGACGGGCCGGCGCCGGTGGAGACGGGGCCGCCGAGCGGCGCCGAGGTGAAGGAGACGACGGCGAAGTTCCTCGCGGCCTGGGAGCAGGGGCGGGCGGCGCAGGCGGCGGCGTACACGAACAACGCCGGGGAGGCCGAGCCGCTGCTGACGGCCTTCCGCACGGACGCGCACATCGAGGACGTGCGGATCACGCCCGGCGCGGCGCGCGGGACCACCGTGCCGTTCACCGTGCGGGCGACGGTGGCGTACGAGGGGAGCTCCGAGGACCTCGAGTACTCCGGCAGCCTCACCGTCGTGCGCGGGCTCACCACCGGGCGCGCGCTGGTCGACTGGCAGCCGTCCGTCGTCCACCCCGAGCTGGGCGAGGGCGACACCCTCGTCACCGCCGAGTCCGCGAACCCGCCGATCGAGGCCGTGGACCGCGACGGGACGGTGCTGACGAAGGAGGAGTACCCCTCGCTCGGCCCGGTGCTGGACGCCCTGCGCGCCAAGTACGGGGACAAGGCCGGCGGCACGCCCGGCGTCGAGCTGGTGGTCCGGCACGCCGACGGGGCCACGGCCGACACCCCGCTGCTGACGCTCGCCGAGGGCACGCCGGGCAAGCTGGAGACGACGATCAGCGCGGGCGTGCAGGCGGCGGCCGAGCAGGCGGTCAAGCGGTACGCCCAGTCGTCCGTGGTGGCCGTCAAGCCGAGCACCGGTGAGGTGCTGGCGGTGGCCAACCACCGGGCGGACGGCTTCAACGCGGCCTTCGAGGGCCGGGCCGCCCCCGGCTCCACCATGAAGATCATCACTGCGGCGATGCTCATCGACAACGGCGTGACCTCGATGAACGGCCCGGCGCCCTGCCCGGACAGCGCGGTGTGGCAGGGGCAGACCTTCAAGAACCTCACGGGCATGGCGCCCGACGAGAACGCCACCCTCGCCGACAGCTTCCTGCGCTCCTGCAACACCGCCTTCATCAAGCTCGTCGACGAGGAGCCGCTCACGGACGCCTCGCTGACCGCCGAGGCCCAGGAGCGGTTCGGCCTCGGCCGGGACGACTGGAAGACCGGCATCGTCTCCTTCGACGGCAGCGTCCCCGCCGTCGCCGGGCCGGACCGCGCCGCCGGCGCCATCGGCCAGGGCCAGGTCCAGATGAACCCGCTGAACATGGCCTCGGTGACGGCGACCGCGATCACCGGCGCGTTCCGCCAGCCCTACCTGGTCTCGCCCGGCCTCGACGACCGGCAGCTGGCCACCGCCGAGGGCCTGCCGGCGGGCACCGCCGCCCAGCTGAAGCAGATGATGCGGCTCACCGCCACCCGGGGCACCGCCGCCGAGGCGATGGCCGGGCTCGGCGGGGACATCGGCGCCAAGACCGGCTCCGCGGAGGTCGACGGCAACGCCAGGTCGAACAGCTGGTTCACCGGGTTCCGGGGCGACCTCGCGGCGGCGGCCATGACCGAGGAGGGCGGCCACGGCGGCGACGCGGCCGGTCCGATCGTCGCGGCCGTGCTCCGAGCGGGTGGCTGAGCTCACCCGCACAGCACGGGACTCTAGGGTGTATGCCGTCGTTGGGAAGCGTGAGGGCAACGGGGACCCTGGGGATTCGCGGAGGATCGGAACAGCAGTGGGCAAGAGAAGGCGCGTCGCCGAGCGACGGAAGACGGGGCCCGCCGTGCTCGGCGGGCTGATCGCCGTGGTCGTCGGCGGCGTCGGGTTCGGGGTCTACGCGCTGTACGGCGGGTCGGCCACCGGGGACGGCGCGCGGACGGCGTCCGCCGGTCACGAGGCGGAGGCGAAGACCGGGCCGCTGTCGGCGGCCGAGGTCACCACCGCCGCCGAACGGTTCCTCACCGCCTGGCAGCGGGGCGAGGTGGCCGAGGCGGCGGCCGCGACCGACGACGCCGAGGCCGCCGAGGCCCTGCTGACCGGCTACCGCAAGGACGCCCGCATCGAGGACGTCACGCTCACCGCCGGCGCCCGCAGCGGCGCGAAGGTCCCGTTCACCGTCCGGGGCACGGTGTCGTACCGGGGCGTCAGCAAGCCGCTGACGTACACCGGCGCGCTGACCGTCGTCCGGCGGGCGGGGGACGGCGAGCCGCGGGTCGACTGGCGGCCCTCCGTCGTCCACCCCGACCTCAGGGACGGCGACCGGCTGGTCACCGGCGAGGCCGGGACGCCGCCGGTCAAGGCGCTCGACCGGGACGGCGGCGAGCTGACCACGGCGAAGTACCCCTCGCTCGGCCCGGTGCTGGACGGGCTGCGGGAGAAGTACGGCAAGACGGCCGGCGGCACGGCGGGCGTCGAGCTGCGCGTGGTGCGGGGCAAGCAGTCCAAGGCGGACGAGCTCTCCGACAAGACCCTGCTGGAGCTGAGCGAGGGCACGCCGGGCACGGTGAGGACCACGCTCAGCCCGAAGCTGCAGGCGGCGGCCGAGCAGCAGGTCGCGAGGAGGGCCCGCGCGTCGGTGGTGGCGCTGCGCCCGTCGACCGGCGAGATCCTGGCCGTGGCCAACTCCTCGCACGGCTTCAACACCGCCTTCCAGGGCGCCCTCGCGCCCGGCTCCACGATGAAGGTCATCACCTCGTCGCTGCTGATCGAGAAGGGCCTGGCCGCGGCGGACAAGGCGCACCCGTGCCCGAAGTACTTCACCTACGGCGGCTGGAAGTTCCAGAACGACGACAAGTTCCAGATCAAGGGCGGCACGTTCAAGGCGAGCTTCGCCCGCTCCTGCAACACCGCCTTCATCAGCCAGGCGCCGAAGCTGAGGAACGACGACCTGACCAAGCAGGCCCAGCAGGTCTTCGGCCTGGGCCGGGACGACTGGGCGATCGGCGTGCCGTCCTTCGACGGCTCGGTGCCGGTGCAGTCGCAGGCGTCGATGGCCGCCTCCCTCATCGGGCAGGGCGGGGTGCGGATGAACCCGCTGAACATGGCGTCGGTGTCGGCGACGGTCAAGGCGGGCGTCTTCCGCCAGCCGTACCTGGTCTCCCCGTCGGTCGACGACCGCGAGCTGGCGACGGCCTCGCGCACCCTGTCCGGGTCCACGCTGTCGCAGCTGCGCGAGCTGATGGCCTACACGGCGAAGTACGGCACGGCGGCCGAGGCGATGAGCGGGGTGAGCGGTGACACCGGTGCGAAGACCGGCTCCGCCGAGGTCGACGGCCAGAAGAAGCCCAACGGCTGGTTCACCGCGTACCGGGGCGATCTGGCGGCGGCGGGCGTGGTCCAGGCGGCCGGCCACGGCGGCGACACGGCGGGCCCGATCGTGGCGGCGCTGCTGAAGCAGGGGGGCTGACCGGCGGGTCAGCGGGTCACGGGTTCGGCGGCGGCCAGGTAGGTCCGCCGCAGAAAGCGCAGCAGCGCCTTCGTCTCGAACTGCACCACCGAGACGCCCTGCGGGGAGTGGAACTCGACGATGGCCTGGACGCGCCCGCACGGCCACACCCGTACGTCACCGCGTCCGGCCGGGCTGCTCAGTCCCTGCTCCAGCAGCGCTCGCGGGCAGGTCCACTCGTGCGCGCCGGGCAGGCCGATCCGCACCGACCGCGGGTCGGCCTCGGGGTCGTAGCGCAGCAGGACGGGTATGGGGCCGCGGTCGTCCCGGGGGTCGTCGGTGACGATGTACGCCCGCGCGTACTGCTCGACTACAGGCATCGGACGGCCCTCTCACGCTGAGCGACTCAAGCGGAGGTTTTTCATCCGCTTTTCCTCCAATGTCCCATATTTCCAGTGACGTGCCTCCCGGAAGGGACGGCCCGTTCGCTCTTGCGATTCCTTTGCAACAGGCTCGTATCATCGAACGGTGCACGTACCTGACGGATTCATCGACGCCCCGACCTCCGCCGTGACCGGAGTCGTCGCCGCGGGCGCCATCGCCGTGAGCCTGCGCGGGGCGCGCCGGGAGCTCGACGAGCGGACGGCGCCGCTGGCCGGCCTGGTGGCGGCGTTCGTCTTCGCGGTGCAGATGCTGAACTTCCCGGTCGCGGCCGGAACCAGCGGGCACCTGCTCGGCGGCGCCCTCGCCGCGATACTCGTCGGGCCCTTCACCGGCGTGCTGTGCATATCCGTCGTGCTGCTGATGCAGGGCGTCCTCTTCGCCGACGGCGGCCTGACCGCGCTCGGCGTGAACATCACGGACATGGCGATCGTCGGCACCGCCGTGGCCTACCCCGTCTTCCGCGGGCTGGTGAAGGTGCTGCCGCGCACCCGCCGGTCCGTCACCGCCGCCTCCTTCGTCGCCGCGCTGGTGTCCGTGCCCGCCGCGGCGCTGGCGTTCACGCTGCTGTACTGGATCGGCGGCACCACCGACGTCCCGATCGGCAAGGTCGCCACCGCCATGATCGGCGTGCACGTCCTGATCGGCGTCGGCGAGGCCGCGATCACCGCGCTGACCGTGGGCGCCGTCATCGCCGTACGCCCCGACCTGGTGCACGGGGCGCGCGGCCTGCGGCAGCGGTTGAAGCTGCGGGTGGGCGGCGACCTCGTCGACGCGCCCGCCGCCGGGCCGGTTCCGGCGCCCGCCGCCCGCGCCGCGCACCGGAAGGTCTGGGCGGCCGGTCTGGTCACCTCCCTGGTCCTCGCCGGCTTCGTCAGCTTCTACGCCTCGGCCAGCCCCGACGGGCTGGAGAAGGTCGCCGCCGACCAGGGCATCGACGAGAAGACCGAGGAGCACGCCACCGCCGGCTCCCCGCTCGCCGACTACGGCGTCGAGGACGTCGACAACGCCCGCCTGTCCGGCGGTCTCGCGGGCGTGATCGGCGTCGGCGTCACGGTCGTCGCGGGCAGCGCGGTCTTCCGGGCGGTGCGCAGGCGGCGCGACGCCGACACCTCCCCCGCGGCCGTGGAGGCCCCCGCCGCGGCCGCCCCGGCCGCGGACGCCCCGGCCGGGCGGAAGCCGAACACGGGAAGCGTCTGACATGGGCGCGGGCCACGCCCACCGGCTCTACCGGCACGGGCACTCCCCCGTGCACGCCCTGCCGCCGCACACCAAGCTCGCCGCCGCGTTCGGCTTCGTGGTGGTCGTGGTGTCGACGCCGCGGGAGGCGATGTGGGCGTTCGGCCTGTACGCCGTCCTGCTCGCCTGCGTCGCGGCCGTCGCCCGCGTCCCGGCCGGCTTCCTGCTCAAGCGGCTGCTGATCGAGGTCCCGTTCGTCGCCTTCGCCGTGCTGATGCCGTTCGTGGCGGAGGGCGAACGGACCGAGGTGCTCGGGATGTCGCTGAGCGTCGGCGGCCTGTGGGGCGCCTGGAACGTGCTGGCCAAGGGCACCCTGGGCGTCGCCGCCTCGGTCCTGCTGGCCTCCACCACCGAACTGCGGGAGCTGCTGCTGGGCCTGCAGCGGCTGAAGCTGCCCCCGCTGCTGGTGCAGATCGCCTCCTTCATGATCCGCTACGGCGACGTGATCACCGACGAGATGCGGCGCATGCGGATCGCGCGGGAGTCGCGCGGCTTCGAGGCGCGGGGCGTGCGGCACTGGGGCGTGCTGGCGAAGTCGGCGGGCGCCCTGTTCATCCGCTCCTACGAGCGCGGCGAGCGGGTGCACCTGGCCATGGTCAGCCGCGGGTACGCCGGTGCCATGCCGGTGATCGACGAGGTGACCGCGTCCCGGGCGCAGTGGTCGTACGCCCTCGCCCTCCCGTTCGCGGCGCTCGTCGTCTGTCTGCTGGGATGGACCCTGTGACACCTTCACTGGAAGTGGCCGGTCTGGCCTTCGCCTACCCCGACGGACACCAGGCGCTGTTCGGCGTGGACTTCACCATCGGGCGCGGCGAGCGGGTCGCGCTGCTCGGCCCGAACGGCGCCGGCAAGACGACCCTCGTGCTCCACCTCAACGGCATCCTGACCGGCGGCACGGGCACGGTGCGGGTGGCCGGGCTGCCCGTGGACACACAGCACATGGCGGAGATCCGGCGCCGGGTCGGCATCGTCTTCCAGGACCCGGACGACCAGCTCTTCATGCCGACCGTCCGGGAGGACGTGGCGTTCGGCCCGGCGGCGGCCGGGCTGCGGGGGCCGGAACTGGAGGCGTGCGTGGACCGGGCGCTGGACCTGGTCGGCATGCGCGCGTTCAAGGACCGCCCGCCGCACCACCTCTCCTTCGGGCAGCGCCGCCGGGTCGCCGTGGCGACCGTGCTGGCGATGGAGCCGGAGATCCTCGTGCTGGACGAGCCCTCCTCCAACCTCGACCCGGCCTCCCGCCGCGAGCTGGCCGACATCCTGCGCGCGCTGGACGTGACCGTGCTGATGGTCACCCACGACCTGCCCTACGCCCTGGAGCTGTGCCCGCGCTCCCTGATCCTGAGCGAGGGCGTGATCGCGGCGGACGGCCCGACCGCCGGCCTGCTCGCCGACGAGGAGCTGATGCGCGCCCACCGCCTGGAGCTGCCCTTCGGCTTCGACCCGCGGTCCGTGACAATGGGCGCGTGAGGGATCAGGACGACGGCGACGGGGCCGCCGGGACGCCGCTGCTCGACGAGCAGCTGTGCTTCGCCCTGTACGCGGCCCAGCGCGCGGTGACGGCCGCGTACCGCCCGGTCCTCGACGAGCTGGGCCTGACCTACCCGCAGTACCTCGTCCTGCTGGTCCTCTGGGAGCGCGGCGAGACGACGGTCAAGGAGCTGGCGGCCGCGCTGCGGCTCGACTACGGCACGGTGTCGCCGCTGCTGAAGCGGCTGGAGAGCACGGGGCTGGTGCGCCGGGAGCGCGCGGCGCACGACGAGCGCTCGGTCCTGGTGGCGTGCACCGAGCGCGGGGAGCGGCTGCGGGGGCGCGCGGCGCGCGTGCCCGGCGCCCTGCTGGCGGCGACCGGGCTGGCGGAGCCGGAACTCGCGCGGTTGCGCGAGGAGCTGTGGCGGCTGGCGGAGAAGGCGGCGGGGGCCGGCCCCGCGCGCTGACCCCCGGGCCGCCCGCGCTTACTACCCCCCGGTAGCACCCGCCGGTCTACCAGCCAGTACCTTGTGCGCGATGAACTTGTGCGCACCTTTTCCCGGGGGAGGCCGGCCATGACAGACGGCACCGCCGTCGACACCCGTCCGACGAAGATCGTGTACGTGGCCGAGGCCACCGCGCACGGCGGCCGGGACGGCTACGTGACCAGCCAGGACGGCCGGCTGGACCTGAAGGTGGCGATGCCGCCGGAGCTGGGCGGCGACGGCGCCGGCACCAACCCGGAGCAGCTGTTCGCGGCCGGTTACAGCTCCTGCTTCCACAACGCGCTGATCATGGTCGGCAACCGCGCGGGCTACGACCTGAGCGGTTCCACGGTCGCCGCGAAGGTCGGCATCGGCCCCAACCAGCAGCGCGGCTACGGCCTCGCCGTCGCCCTCAGCGTCTCCCTCCCCGTCCTGGACCCCGACCTCGCGGCGAAGCTGGTGGACGAGGCCCACGAGGTCTGCCCGTACTCCAACGCGACGCGCGGCAACATCGACGTAACGATCCTGCTCGGGTAGCGGGACCAGGGAATCGCAGGCTGCGCAGGGGCGTTGCTCCCGCAGTCGCAGGCGAGCCGGAGGGAAGGAAGACGGACGTGGACGTGCACGGCACAGTGGCCGAGGGCTTCGAGCCGGTGAGGGAAGCGTTCGTCCGGAACTTCGCGGCGCTCGGGGAGCGCGGCGCGGCGGTGGCCGTCTACCGGGACGGGCGCCGGGTCGTGGACCTGTGGGGCGGGACCCGGGACGTCGACGGCGCCGACCCCTGGGAGCGGGGCACGGCCCAGGTCGTCCGCTCGGCGACGAAGGGCGTCGCCGCCGCCGTCCCGCTGCTGCTGCACCAGCGCGGGGAACTCGACCTGGACGCGCCGGTCGGGCACTACTGGCCCGAGTTCAAGGCGCACGGCAAGGACCGGGTCCTGGTCCGGCACGTCCTGAACCACCGGGCCGGCCTGCCGGTCCTGGACCGCCCGCTCACGCCCGAGGACGCCCTCGACCCCCTGCGCGGCCCCGAGGCGGTCGCCGCCCAGGCCCCTGTCTGGGAGCCGGGCGCCGACCACGGCTACCACGCGCTGACGTACGGCTGGATGCTCGACGAACTGGTGCGGCGCGTGACGGGACGCGGCACCGGCGAGTGGCTCGCCGCGCAGATCGCCGCCCCGCTGGGCCTGGACCTCTGGATCGGCCTGCCGGACGCGCAGGCGCACCGGGTGGGCCGGGTCGGCCGCGTCGAGGCGCCGGAGCCCGCCTCGGGTCCCCGACTGCGCCCCAAGCGCGCGGTCACCGCGGCCTACGAGGACCCCGCCTCCCTGACCCGACGGGCGTTCGCCGCGATCACTCCGTTCCCCGACCAGAACGACCCGGCGTACCGCGGGGCGGCCCTGCCCGCCACGAACGGCATCGCCACGGCGGACGGCCTGGCCCGCTTCTACGCGGCGCTGATCGGGGAGGTGGACGGGGTGCGGCTGTTCGAGCCGGGCACGCTGGAGTCGGCCCGGACCGAGGAGTCGGCGGGCCCGGACCGCGTCCTGGTCGTCCCCACCCGCTTCGGCCTCGGCTACATGCTGCACGGCAGCGCCTCCCCCTTCCTCGCCCCGGGCTCCTTCGGCCACCCGGGACGCGGCGGCGCCCTCGGTTTCGCCGACCCGGAGACGGGCATCGCCTTCGGCTACGTGACCAACGGCTTCCGCGGGACGGTGACGGCGGATCCGAGGGCGCAGGCGCTGGTGCGGGCGGTGCGGACGGCTCTCGGGGAAGCCGCCGCCTGACGCGCCGGGAGCGGCCGGGCGCGGCGGGCGCTGCGGGCGCGCCCTAGACGTGGATGGGGTGCGAGATCCGCCCCGACGCCTGGTCGATCTCGTCGTGCGCCTTGGTCAGCAACTGCATGGCGAGTTCGTTGAGCGCCCGGGCCCCGGCGATCTCCTCCCCGACCCTGGGCTGATTGGAGTCGGTGCGGTGCCGGGTCGCGTGCCCGCGGGCCCGTACCTCGCTCCCGTCGGGCAGCCGCACGAGCGCCGCCGCCCGCGTGTGCTGGTCGTCCTCCTCGAACTCCAGCTCGACATGCCATCCCACTGTGGTGTGCATCATGACGGTCACCTCCGGAACACCTAGTTCCAGGGTGCGCCTCGGGCGGGACGGGCGCACACCTTCCGCCAACGCGGCGGGCCCCGCCCGGCGCGCAGCCGCCGCCCGCGGCCGGCACGACCCGGCCGGCTCGTCGGCGGTCCGGTGCGCGCGGGCGGTCCGGTGCGCGCGGGCGTTCCGGGCGGCGCGGGTCACCGCCGCGAGCAGCGCGCCGCGGCGGTGGCCGGCGAAGTCAGCGCGTGTGCTCGCGCACGTCCACGACAGTGCCGCCGGCGTGGGCGATCAGCACCTCGGGCGCCATCGGGAACACGGTGTGGGGGGTGCCGGCGGCGGCCCAGACGACGTCGTGGTCGAGCAGTCCCCGGTCCGCGAGCACCTTCGTCCTCGTCCGGTGCCCGAAGGGCGGCACACCGCCGATGGCGTACCCGGTCGTCTCCCGTACGACGTCGGCCTTCGCCCGCGTGACGCTGTCGGCGCCCAGTTCCTGCCGGACCCGTTCCACGTCCACGCGGGACGCGCCGTCCATGAGGACCAGGACGGGGACCCCGTCCGCCGCGAAGATCAGCGACTTGCAGATCTGCCCCAGCTCGCACCCGATCGCGGCGGCCGCCTCGGCGGCGGTGCGGGTGGCTTCGGGGAAGTGGCGGATCTCGGCGTTCAGGTGGTCGAGCCCCAGTTCACGCAGGGCCTGGGCGAATCGGGGGTGGGCTGCGGAAGCCTCGCCGCGGTGGGCGGCGGTCTCGTCGGTCGTCGTCATGGACGGCACGGTAGCGGTGGGCGCGGACGCGGTGCGACGCGTTATCCGGTGCCCGCACCACCGTCACGGCGGCCCGGACAGCGCGCGACGAACGCCGGGCGGCGGAGGCGGCCGGTGCGGGCGGCCCGTGCCGCGGGGCCCGCACCGGCCGGCCGGTTCCTCCGCTCGGCGGACGCCGGGCGCGCACCGGGTCCGCGTCCTTGTCCGCGTCGTCCCGGGCGTCGACGGCGACCGCCGGCGGGCCGCCGACGCCGGGACCGAAGCCCTCGGGGAGCAGGGCGCAGGCCCTGCGCCGGGCCGTGGGTTCTTCGGGGCGGGGGTGAGCAGCCCGACGACGGGGGTACCGCCCATGCCTTCGGGGCGACGGGGGAGGTGGCGTCGGGCGGGGCGTGCCGGGGAGGTGTCAGTCGGTGGGGTGTCCGTCGGTGCGGACACCGAGGGCGGGGAGGACCACGGCGTCGATGTACGAGGCGAGGAAGGCCCGGGTCGGCGGCAGGTCGTCGAGCAGGGCCCGGGTGGCGAACCCGCCGATCATCATGTGCAGCAGGAAGTCCAGCGCCGGGCAGTCCGGGCGGACCTCGCCGCGGTCGACGGCACGCCGGATCACGCGCCGGAACCCGGCGAGCTCCGGTTCGATCAGCTGGTCCCGGAACGCCTCGCGCAGGTCCGGGTGGCGGTGCAGCGCCATGGCGACGCCCCGCATCAGCGCGGAGTTCCGCTCGAGGGTGCGGTCGTCCTCCAGCGTCATCAGGGCGTGCAGGTCGCCCCGCAGGCTCCCGGTGTCGATGTCGCCGGCCTTGCCGGGCTTGCCGTGCCGGATGGCCTTCACGACCAGCTCGGCCTTGCCGCCCCACTGGCGGTAGAGCGTGGCCTTGCTGGACCGGGTGCGGGCGGCGACGGCGTCCATGGTCAGGGAGTCGTAGCCGACCTCGCGGAGCAGATCGAGCACGGCCGCGTAGAGCTCCGCCTCGCGTTCGGGCGTGAGGCGGCTGCGGCGCGGTGTCGCGACCTCGGTCATGCCTGGCACCTTCCCCGCTCCTGAGACGTCCCGGTCACGCGACGAATGTAGCGCACCCTCTGTCGAAACGAAACTGTTTCGTACTCGCCGTGGATCGGACCACGCGGCGATCCGCTGTTTTCATACGAGTTGCCCCGGTCCATCCCTGGGCGAAACATGGGAAAGTGAGTTATTTGCGCCTTCCGCACCTCAACGGCGACCGTGTGTGCTTCGTGGCCGAGGACGACCTGTGGCTCGCCCCCCTCGACGGCCGGGACCGCGCCTGGCGGCTCACCGTCGACCGCACCAAGATCGGCCACCCGCGCTTCTCCCCCGACGGCCGCCACATCGCGTACACCAGCTGGCGCACCCTCGTGCCGGAGGTCCATCTGGTGGCGGTGGACGGCGGCCCGGGGCGGCAGCTGAGCCACTGGGGCAGCGCCGACACGCGGGTGTGCGGCTGGACGCCCCCCGACCAGGACGGGCACAGCGACATCCTCGCCGTCGCCTCCCACGGCGAGCCTTTCTCGTACTTCACCTGGGCCTACAAGGTCTCCACCGACGGCGGCCCCGGCCGCAAACTGCCCTGGGGCCCGGTCGGCGACATCCAGGTCGCCGACCTCGACGGCGAGCGCAGGACCCTGCTGCTGACCGGCACCCCGCCGCACGAGCCGGCCGCCTGGAAGCGCTACCGGGGCGGCGCCACGGGCCGGCTCTGGCTGCACGGGCAGCGGCTGCTCGCCGACCTCGACGGCCACCTGCACTCCCCCCTGTTCGTCGGCGGCCGGATCGCGTTCCTCTCCGACCACGAGGGCGTCGGCAACCTGTACTCGTGCGCCTACGACGGCTCCGACCTGCGCCGCCACACCGACCACGACGCCTTCTACGCCCGGCACGCCGCCGGCGACGGCACCCGGGTGGTGTACCAGTGCGCGGGCGACCTGTGGCTCGTCGACGACTTCGGGCCGAAGGCCGTGCCGCGCCGGCTCGACGTACGGCTGGACGGGCCGCGCGCGGGGCGGCGCACGTACCAGGTGCCGGCCGCGCAGCACGTGGGCGGGATCTCCGTGGACGACACCGGGCGGGCCAGCGCCGTCGTCGTACGCGGCAGCCTGTACTGGCTCACCCACCGGGACGGGCCGGCGCGCACCCTCACCGACACACCGGGGGTGCGGGTGCGGCTGCCGGAGATGCTCGGGGAGAGCGGACAGGTGGCGTACGTGACCGACGCGGAGGGCGAGGACGCGATCGAGATCGCGTACCTGCCCCGGGCCACCGGCGACCGGGCGCCGCGGCGGCTGGCCGCCGGCCGGCTGGGACGGGTGCTGGAGCTGGTGTCGGACCCGCGGGGCGAACGGCTGGCGATCGCCTCCCACGACGGACGGCTGCTGCTGACCGGCGTGCCCGAGGAGCCCGGCGCGGCGGACGGCGAGGTCGCCGAACTCATCCGGTCGGCCAACGGGCCGGTGCGCGACCTCGCCTTCTCCCCGGACGGCACCTGGCTGACGTGGTCGCACCCGGGCATCGGACGGTCGCTGCGGCAGATCAAGATGGCCCGTATCGCCGGCCCGGCGGAGGGGGCCCGGACCGTGGTCGACGTGACCAACGGCCGGTTCGAGGACGAGAACCCGGTCTTCACCCGCGACGGCCGCTACCTCGCCTTCCTGTCCTGGCGCGGCTTCGACCCGGTGTACGACGTGCACACCGGCGACCTGTCCTTCCCCCTGGGCTGCCGGCCCTACCTGGTGCCGCTGTCGTCGGCGACCCCCTCGCCCTTCGCGCTGAACCCGGAGGGCCGCCCCGCCGCCGGCGGACTCGACCCGGCGGACGAGGAGGAGGCCGCCGAGGGCACGGTGACCGTCGAGGTGGAGGGACTGGCGAACCGGGTGACGCCGTTCCCGGTCGTCGCCTCCAAGTACTCCGCGCTGCACCCGGTCGCGGGCGGCGGACTGGTCTGGCTGCGCTGGCCGATCTCCGGCGCGCTGGGCGAGACCTTCGCCAACCCGGACGACCCGAGCGAGCGGCCGACCCTGGAACACTTCAACCTCGCCAAGGCGAAGAAGACCGAACTGGTCGGCCACCTCGACTGGTTCGCGGTCAGCGGCGACGGCACCCGGCTGGTGGTGCTCGACGAGGGCGACCTGCGCGCGGTGCCCGCCACCGAACCCGGCGACAGCGACTCCGTCACCTGGATCGACCTGCGCCGCATCCTGCACCAGGTCGACCCGGCCGCCGAGTGGCGGCAGGCGTACGCGGAGGCCGGGCGGCTGATCCGCGCCTACTTCTGGGAACCCGGCATGTGCGGCATCGACTGGGACGCGGTGCTGGCCCAGTACCGGCCGCTGGTCGAACGGGTCGCCTCCCCCGACGAGTTCGCGGACCTGCTGCGCGAGGTGCTGGGCGAACTGGGCACCTCGCACGCGTACGTCGCGCCCGCCCGCCGCAACGAGGGCCCGGCCCCCTACCAGCGCCGGCAGGGCCTGCTGGGCGCCAACTTCGCGCGCCGGGAGGAGGGCTGGGTCGTCAAGCGGATCCTGCCCGGCGACTCCTCCGACTCCAAGGCCCGCTCCCCCCTGGCCGGCACGGGCATCCGCGAGGGCGCGGTCCTCAGCCACGTGGACGGCCGCCCGGTGGACCCGGTCGCGGGGCCGTACCCGCTGCTGGCGGGCTCCGGAGGCACGACGGTGGAACTCACCTTCCGCCCGCCCGTCACCCACCCCCACCCTTCCGAGGAAGGCCCTCCGGGCCCCTCCACCCCGCCCGTCACCCACCCCTCCGGAGAGGGCCCTTCGGAACCCCCCGGCCAACCCGTCACCCGCCCCTCCGGGGAAGGCCCTTCGGAACCCCCCGGCGAGGCCTCGGGCGAAGCTCCGCCCCGGCGGGTCGCCGTCGTCCCGCTGATCGACGAGCGGCCGCTGCGCTACCAGGACTGGGTGGCCAAACGCCGCACGGTGGTACGGGAGCTGAGCGGCGGCCGGTGCGGCTATCTGCACATCCCCGACATGGGCGGCTCCGGCTGGGCCCAGTTCAACCGCGACCTGCGCATGGAGGTGTCCCGGCCCGCGCTGATCGTGGACGTGCGCGGCAACGCCGGCGGCCACATCAGCGAACTCGTCATCGAGAAGCTGACGCGCACCATCCTGGGCTGGGACCTGACGCGCGACGCCCAGCCGGTGTCGTACACGTCGAACGCGCCGCGGGGACCGGTGGTCGCCCTCGCCGACGAGGCCACGTCCTCCGACGGCGACATGATCACGGCCGCGTTCAAGCTGCTGAAGCTGGGACCGGTGGTCGGCCAGCGCACCTGGGGCGGGGTGGTCGGCATGACCGGCCGCCACCGGCTGGGCGACGGCACGGTGATCACGGTGCCGATGAACGCGGCCTGGTTCGACGCCTACGGCTGGTCCGTGGAGAACCGGGGCGTGGACCCCGACCTGGAAGTGCTGCGCACCCCGCTGGACTGGGCCGAGGGCCGGCAGGCCCAGCTGGCCGACGCGGTCGGGGTGGCCCTCGGCCTGCTGGAGTCCAACCCGCCGGCCACGCCGCCGGACTACCGCGAGGTGCCGGACCGGTCACGGCCGAAGCTGCCGCCCAGGTGACGGGCGGCCCGAGCGGCCGGCGGCGCCGGGAGGGACCCGGGGAACGACGCGAGAAGGGGCACCCCTCCTCGGGGCGCCCCTTCTCGTTCAGGGTCGGCCGGGTTCGTTCAGGGCCCGCTCGGACGCGGCGTCAGGCGTCGTAGTCCCGGGCGAAGCGGTCCTCTTCCTCCCGGCGCTCCTCCCGGCGCGCGCGCTCGGCGCGCTCGGGGTCCTCGTCGCGCCGGCGGCCGCGGCCCTGGAGCTGCTCCTTGGCCTGCTCCGCCTTCTGCCTGGCCTGCTGCTGCAGCTGCTCGGACTTCTCCTGGAACTGGTCCTTCATACCCATGTGGGTTCACTCCCTGCGGGGGTGAGGGGGTCTGGCCCGACCAGATTCACACGCACGGTCACCCCACGCATGTCGATCAGTCACCGTGCGTAGTGCGGTGCTGTTCGTCGGCCGCTCCACCGGCCCCGACCAGGCCCGGGCGCATCCCCGTCAGCCGGTCCGCGAACCGCCGCATCTCGCGCTGGCCGACGGTCCCGATGACGGCGGGCAGATACCCGCGCACCCCCTGCATCCCGCGCAGCCACCACTGCCCGTACACATGGCCGGCGCGCCGCTCGATGCCCTCCACCAGCCGGTCGACCGCCGGGCCCAACGGATAGGTCTTGTTCGACGGCCACGGCAGCCGCTGCCGCAGCTCCCGCATCACGTCGTCCTGGTCGGCGCCGCGCACCATGTCCGTGTCGGTCCACGACAGATAGCCCACGCCGACCTTCACGCCCCGGTGGCCGACCTCGGCGCGCAGGCTGTGCGCGTACGCCTCCACACCGGACTTGGAGGCGCAGTAGGCGCTCATCATCGGCGCCGGGGTGATCGCGGCGAGGGAGGCGATCTGCAGCAGGTAGCCCCGGCTGTCCAGCAGCATCGGCAGGAAGGCGCGGGCGGTGACCGCCGAGCCGATCAGGTTGACCTCGATCACCCGCCGCCAGGCCTCGGGGTCGGAGTCGACGAAGGGCCCGCCGGTGGCGACGCCCGCGTTGGCGACGACGATGTCGACCCGGCCGAAGCGCTCCTTCACCTCGCCGGCGACCCGGGCCATCGCCGCGTGGTCGGTGACGTCGGCGTACCAGTGGTCGCTGTCGCTGTGCAGCCGCGCCGAGACCTGCTCGAGCGCGTCCGGTTCCAGCCCGACCAGCGCCACTCTCACCCCGCGCGCGGACAGCTTGCGGGCCAGCAGCTCCCCCACGCCCCGCGCGGCTCCGGTGACGACGGCGACCCGCCCTTCGAGGCTCACCCGGCTCATGCGTCCTCCTTGACATCGACGTGGCTGTTGACGCGGACGTGGCCGCTGACGAGGGCGCGTATCCTCGCGGTGACCAGCTCGGGCGCCTCCACCGGCGTCATGTGGCCGATGCCGGGCAGCTCGGTGAGCCCGGCGCAGCGGGGCAGCGCGGCGGCCAGCGCGCGGGCCTGCGCGGGCGGGGTCAGCCGGTCGGCGGTGCCGACGAGCACCTCCGCGGGCACCGTCAACTCCCGTACGGCGTGGTCGAGGTCGAGCAGGTCGAGCACCTGCGACCAGGCGTGGCGCACCGTACGGGGGCAGCCGTGCACGATCCGGGCGCACGCCTCCACCATGTGCGGAGCCGAACCGGGGCCCATCGTGCCGTACTTGAGGATGCGGCGGGCGAGCGGCGTGACCGGGCCGAGCGGCGCCCGGGAGCCGAGGATCCGCCGGGTCAGCCAGGTCCGCACCGGCCCGGCCCGCAGGGGCAGGACGGTCGAGGCGGCGACCAGCTGCGAACTGCCCGTGCTGCACAGCAGGACGGCCGCCGCGTGCTCCTGGAAGGCGGGGCGGCCGGCGGCGGCCAGCACCGTCATGCCGCCCATGGAGTGCCCGGCGACCACGGCCCGCTCGCCCGGGGCGAGGGCGGCCCTCAGCACGGCCTCCAGGTCGTCGGCGAGCGCGTCGGTGCTGCACGCCGGGCTCGCCGGGCTGCGTCCGTGGCCGCGCTGGTCGTAGGCGACGACCCGGTGGTCGGCGGCGAGGTCGCGCACCTGCGCCGCCCAGAAGGCGGTGGAGCAGGTCCAGCCGTGGGCGAGGACGACCGCGGGGGCGTCGTCGGGGCCGTGCACCTCGACGTGGAGGCGGGCGCCGTCGGCGGAGCGGACGGTCAGCTCGCGGGCGGGGACGGGCGGGGCGTAGGGGCCGGAGGTCACGTGGTGGCGGCGGCTCACGCGCCCACCTCCGCGGCCTTCTGGGGGGAGGCGTTCCCGCGGGCCGGGGCGCGCAGCACCTCGTACTCCGCCGGGTCCACCCGCCGGGTCGCCCGCCGGAACTCGCTCGTGGTGCCGGGCCAGATGGTGGTGTTGCGGCCGTTCGCGTCCAGGTACCAGCTGGTGCAGCCGCCGGTGTTCCACACCGTGCGCTTCATGCGCTCCTGCACCCTGCGGTTCCACGCCCGGACGGCGGCGGGGCGGGCGTCGAGGGCGGCCCGGCCGCCGAGGGCGTCGAGCCGGCGCAGGAAGTCGGCCAGGTAGTTCAGCTGGGACTCGATCATCAGGATCATCGACGAGTTCCCCAGGCCGGTGTTGGGCCCGATGATGGACAGCCAGTTGGGGAAGCCGGCCGCCGAGGCGCCGCGCAGGGCTTCCATGCCGTCCTTCCAGGCCTCGGCGAGCGTCCGCCCGTCCGCGCCCACGACCCGTTCGGCGATGGGCATGTCGGTGACGTGGAAGCCGGTGCCGAAGACGATCGCGTCGGCCTCGGCCTCGCTGCCGTCGGCGCCGACGAGGGTGGAGCCGCGCACCTCGGCGAGGCCGCCGGCGACGACGTCGACGTTCGGCTGCGCGAGCGCCGGATAGTAGGTGTTGGACAGCAGGATCCGCTTGCAGCCGATGCGGTAGTCGGGGGTGAGCTTGGCGCGCAGCGCCGGGTCCTCGACGGCGCGGGCCAGGTTGCGCCGGGCCAGCCGCTCGACGAAGCCCAGTTCCTCGGGGTGCTTGGTGAAGGCCTGCACCTGCAACTCGCGGATGCCCCACAGCAGTCCGCGGCGCACCCGGGCGGTGACGGGCAGCCGCCGGTACAGCCACCGCTCGGCGCCGCCGATGGCCCGGTCGACGCGCGGCATCACCCACGGCGGGGTGCGCTGGAAGAGGGTGAGCCGGCCCACCTCGGGCTGGATGGCCGGCACGATCTGGACGGCGGACGCGCCGGTGCCGACCACGGCGACCCGCTTGCCGCGCAGGTCGTAGTCGTGGTCCCAGCGGGCGGAGTGGAACACCTTGCCGGGGAAGGAGTCCAGGCCCGGGATGTCCGGGATCCTGGGTTCGGACAGCGGTCCGGTGGCGGACACCACGAGGTCGGCCGACAGGGTGCCCCGGCTGGTCTCGATGTCCCAGCGCAGCAGCTCGCCGTTCCAGGTCATCCGCTTCACCTCCGAGCCGAAGCGGATGTGCGGCCGCAGCCCGAACAGGTCCGTCACGTGCTCCAGGTAGGCGCGGATGTGCGGCTGCCCGGAGAAGGCGCGCGGCCAGTCGGGGTTGGGCGCGAAGGAGAAGGAGTACAGATGGGACGGGACGTCACAGGCGCACCCGGGATAGCTGTTGTCCCGCCAGGTGCCGCCGACGCTGTCCGCCCGCTCCAGCACGACGAAGTCGGTGACCCCTTCGCGCCTGAGCCGCACGGCGGCCCCCAGCCCGCCGAACCCGGACCCGACCACCGCGACCCGTACATGCTCGTGTTCGGCCATGCCTACGCCTCCACGCGTCGCCCAGGAAGAACCATGCCAGTGAACACTGGCGCAATGGGGAGAGTAGAGGACGGGGCATACCGACCGGTAGGGGTCGGCGCCGGGAAAGTTACCGGCGGTACGACTTAAGGTGCCCAGGTGGCCGAGAAGCGTGAGTACCGCATGGAAGAACTGGCCCGCCTGGCCGGCATCACAGTGCGCACCCTGCGCTTCTACCGCGAGCGCAAGCTGCTCCCGCCGCCGCGCCGCGAGGGCCGCATCGCCTGGTACGACGACCACCACCTGGCCCGCCTGCGCACCATCGCGGCGCTGCTGGAGCGCGGCCACACCCTCAGCGGCATCGCGGAACTGGCCGACGCCTTCGACCACGGCCGCGACGTCGGCGACCTGCTGGGCCTCGGCGAGCCCACCGAGGAGACCCCGGTCCGCCTCACCCCCGAGGAACTCGCCGCCCGCTTCGAGGGCGAGGTCACCCCGGAGAACCTCGCCGCCGCCCTGGAACTCGGCTACCTCGGCACCGACGGCGACGAGATCGTCCACATCAGCCGCCGCCTGCTGGACGGCTCCTCGGCCCTGGTCCGCGAGGGCATCCCGCTCGCGGAGGTCCTGGCCGCCGGCAGACGCGTCCGCGAACACGCCGACGCCCTCGCGGAGCTCTTCACCGGCCTGATCCTCCGTCACGCCTCCGAGGAAGCCCTGCACCGCCTGCGCCCGCTCGCCAAGAGCGTGGTGGAGGCGGAACTGTCCCTGGCGCTGGACCGGCGGCTGCGGAAGCAGGCGTAGCGACCACGCCCGTCCGGCGGATCGCGTCCGTCCCGCGGGCCGGGGCCCTCCGTGCCCGGCCGCCCCGTCGGCAAGCCGCCCCGTCGGTGAGCCGCTCCGGAGCCCGGCCGGGCCGAGCGGGCGAGCAGGCGGTCACCGCGGTTCGTGCCGGGCGAGAACCCGGCCGAGCAGGCGCGTCAGGGTCTCCCGCTCCTCGGCCGACAGCGGCTCCAGCAGGTCGTCCTGCACCTGGTCGAGCACCCGGTCCATGCGCCGCAGCTGCCGGGCGCCGTCCGCGGTGAGGGTCACCCTGTTGCGCCGCCCGTGGTCCGGGTCCGGCGTCCGGTCGACGAAGCCCCGCTCGACCAGTTCGCCGACGGCCGCCACGACGTCGCTGCGGTCGATGCGGCACCGGCGGCCGAGCTCCGCCTGGCTCGCGGGCCCGAACTCCTGCAGGGCGGCCAGGATGCGGTAGTGGTATCCGCGCGCTCCCGCGGCGGTGAAACCGTCGAACACCAGCCGGCGGACGTGCACGGCCAGTTGGGCGATCAGCCAGCTCGGCTTCGTGGTCAGGCGCTCCGGGATCTCGTCCATGGCGACCACCGTAACAGTGTTGGCGAGACCCACACTCTGGGCTAGTGTTGGTGACACCAACATTGGAGTCGTCACCAGAGGAGACGTCGTGACCACCGACACCCGGACCGCCGACCGCATCGAGATCGCCGACCTGTTCGCCCGCCTCGCCAACCTGCTGGACGAACAACGCCACGACGACGCCCACACCGTCTACACCGACGACGTCGTGGCACATTCGCCGCGCGGCGAGCTGCGCGGCCTGGAGGAGGTGACCGCCCACCTGAAGCGGAGCCGGGTCGAGGGGGAGCACACCCAGCACATGCACGGCGACGTGCTGGTGCGGGTGGACGGCGACCGCGCGAAGGCCACGGCGAACCAGCTCGTGCACTTCTACCGCGACGGCGAACCGCCCCACCGGACGAGCGGCCTGCGGGTGGCCTGCACCGCGGTGCGGACCCCGGCGGGCTGGCGCTTCAGCGACACGCGGATCACGCTCGCCTGGACGCAGGAGAAGTGACGGGGGCGGGCCGGACCCGGCCCCGGTCTCCGGCCGCGCGGCGGGCGGGTCGCCGCCCGCCCGCCGCCGGAAGACCTCGCCGGCGTGGGCGGTACGGCCGCCGGCCCGACGCCGCCCGCGCCGCGGCGAAACGCGGCGCGCGCGACGGCGCGCCGCGCGTCAGCTCTCGAAGACGACGGTCACGGGAGCGTGATCGGACCACCGCTCCGCGTGACCGGCCGCCCGCTCCACGAACCCCTTGACCGCCCTGGACGCGAGGCCGGGCGTCGCCACGGCCAGATCGATCCGCCACCCCGCGTCGTTGTCGAAGGCCCGCCCCCGGTAGGACCACCACGTGTACGGGCCCTCGACGTCCGGGTGCAGCGCCCGCACGACGTCGACGTATCCGCCGTCCGCCGGGTCGAAGACGCGGTCCAGCCACTCCCGCTCCTCGGGCAGGAAGCCGGAGTTCTTGGTGTTGCCGCGCCAGTTCTTCAGGTCGGCCTGCCGGTGGGCGATGTTCCAGTCGCCGCAGACCAGCACCTCCCGGCCGTCGGCGGCGGCGCGTTCGCGCAGGTCCTTCAGGTAGGCGAGGAACTCGTCCATGAAGCGGACCTTCTCCTCCTGCCGCTCGGTGCCGACCTCGCCGGAGGGCAGGTAGAGGGAGGCGACGGTGACGCCGGGCAGGTCGGCCTCGACGTACCGCCCGCTGGTGTCGAACTCCGCCGAGCCGAAGCCGATCCGGACGCGGTCGGGCTCGCGGCGGGTGTAGAGGGAGACGCCGGCGCGGCCCTTGGCGGCGGCCGGGGCGTGCACCACGTGCCAGCCGTCGGGGGTGCGGACCTGCTCGGGCAGCTGCTGCGGCTCGGCCCGCACCTCCTGCAGGCACAGCACGTCGGCGTCCGTGCCCGCGAGCCACTCCACGAAGCCCTTCTTCGCGGCGGCCCGGAGCCCGTTGACGTTCACGGAGGTCACCGTCAGCACAACACTCTCCTTCGCCGTCACCGCCGGCCCCTCCGAAGGCGCCGGCGGAGGTCGCGGTGAGCACCCCGGCACCTTACCTGCACACTGGACCGAGTCCGGTTCTGGACCGGGATCGGACCCTCCCCTCGTGATGAATTGGTATACGGTGCGCAGCATGGATATACGCCGGGTTCCCTTCGACCACCCCGACGCCGTCAAGCTCAACGACCTGGTCCAGGCCGAGTACGACCTGCGCTACGGCGACGGGGGCGACGCCACGCCCATGGACCCGCGGGACTTCGAGCCGCCGAACGGCCTGTACCTGATCGCGTACGACGAGGACGGCACGCCCGTCGCCTCGGGCGGCTGGCGCGCCCAGGACACCAACGGCGAGGGCAACCGCGACGGGGACGCCGAGCTGAAGCGGATGTTCGTGGTCGAGGAGATGCGCGGCCGGGGCCTGGCCCGCCGGATCCTGGCGGCCCTGGAGGAGGACGCCCGCGCGGCCGGCCGCCTGCGCATGGTCCTGGAGACCGGCACCAAGCAGCCGGAGGCCGTCGCCCTGTACCTCTCCAGCGGCTACGAGCCGTGCGAGAAGTTCGGCTACTACCGCTTCCACGAGTCCAGTCTGTGCTACGCGAAGAAGCTGTGACCGAAGCCGAAGCCGAAGCCGAAGCCGAAGCCTGTGCCGAAGCCTGCGCCGGAATCGAAGGCGCGGCCGAGGACGTGGCGGTGGCCGAGGCCGTGGCTCACGCCCGCAGGAAGGCGAGGACCGCCAGCACCCGGCGATGGGTGTCGTCCGCGGGCGGCAGGTCCAGCTTGGCGAGGATGCTGCCGATGTGCTTGCCGACGGCCGCCTCGGACACCACCAGCGCCCGCGCGATCGCGCTGTTGGACCGGCCCTCGGCGACCAGCGCCAGCACCTCCCGTTCGCGCGGGGTGAGCCGCGCGAGCGGGTCCCGGCGCCGGCGCAGCAGTTGCCGGACCACCTCGGGATCGACGACCGTGCCGCCGGCGGCCACCTCGGCGAGCGCGGCGGCGAACTCCTCGACCCGGCCGACGCGGTCCTTGAGCAGGTAGCCGACTCCCGTGCCGTCGCCGGAGTCGAGCAGCTCGGCGGCGTAGGCCCGCTGCACGTACTGGCTGAGCACCAGCACCGGCAGCCCGGGCCGCTCCGCGCGCAGCCGCACGGCCGCCTGCAGCCCCTCGTCCTGGAAACCGGGCGGCATCCGCACGTCCGTCACCACGGCGTCGGGCGCGTGCCCGGCGACCGCGGCGCGCAGCGCGTCCGCGTCGCCGACCGCCGCGACGACCTCGTGCCCGAAGCGGCCCAGCAGGCCGACGAGGCCCTCGCGCAGCAGGACGCTGTCCTCGGCGAGGACTATGCGCAGGGGTCTTCCGATGGGGTCGGCCGGCAAGGGATCTCCACACGCAGCAGGGTCGGCCCGCCCGGCGGGCTGGACAGGGAGAGTCTGCCATCGAGCACGGACACCCGGTCGGCGAGTCCGGTCAGGCCGCTGCCGCCGGCCGGGTCCGCGCCGCCGCGGCCGTCGTCGCGCACCGCGAGGACGAGCCGTGCGCCGTCGTGGCCGCCGCTCACCTCGGCGCGCCGCGCGCCGCTGTGCCGGGCGATGTTGGCGAGGGCCTCGCGGACCACGAAGTAGGCGGCGCTCTCGACGGCCCGGGGCAGCCGGCCGGGCAGCTCCAGGCTCAGGTCGACGGGGATGGGGCTGCGGTCGGCGGCGTCGGCGACGGCGGCCTCGAGGCCGTGGTCGGCGAGGACCTTGGGGTGGATGCCGTGGATGAGCTCGCGCAGTTCCGCCAGGGCCTGTTCGGCCTCCCGGTGGGCCCCGGCGAGCTGGTCGGCGAGGGGGCCGGGCGGGGCGTCGAGGCGGGCGAGGCCCAGGGCCATGGTGAGGGCGACCAGGCGCTGCTGGGCGCCGTCGTGCAGGTCGCGTTCGATACGGCGGCGCTCCGCCTCGAAGGCGTCCACCAGCCGCACCCGGGACCGCACCAGTTCGCTCTCCTTCGAGGTCAGCAGCAGCCGCGCCAGCTCGGCCCGCGCCCCGGCCACGGCCCCCAGGGCGTAGGCGCCGGCCGCCAGCAGGACGAGCCCGAGCGCGGCGGTCCCGACGGCGCCGGGCCAGGTGTCCACGGTCCACAGCTTGGCCGCCTTGGCCTCGCCGTCGACGCCGACCAGCACGGGCACGGCGACCAGGGACAGCGGCACCCCCGCGCCGAGGACGACGGCCAGCGCGTCCACCGGCCACAGCACCAGCGCGAGCAGGACCGCGTACGCCAGCTCCCGCCAGGTCGCCGGCTCCCCGAGCCGGGTCGTCAGCCACGGCGTCAGGCCCGGCCCGTGCGGCATCCGGTGCCGCCCGGCGGGCAGCGGCCCCACCCCGGCCAGCCGCAGCCGCCGCCGCTCCACGGCGGCCACGGGTATCCCGGCCAGCGCGGTGAGCACCAGCAGCGGCAGCCCGAGCAGGACCACGGCGAGCGCGCCCCCGGTCACGGCGCCGACGGCGACCACCACCAGCACGACCGCCCCGAACAGCGCCCCGCTGCCGAGGAACGCGACCGCCCGCCAGGGCCACGCCGACCCCAGATACCCGCGCCCGCCGAGCGCCCGCCACACCGTCATGGGGATCACCGTAGGAGCCGGGCGGCAGCCGGGGCCATCGGTCCAGGGGGAGGCCGGGGAGTATGTCTGGCCCTACCCCGGGTCTCGGTCCTGCCGCACTGACCCGGAGGGCCGTCCCGGGATGGGGTGGAGCTCTCGACACCGACCGATGGGGGCAGTGGGGCAGATGACATCCAACGCGATCGAACTGCGCGCGGTGAGCAGGCGGTACGGGACGGGCGGCACCGCCGTGACCGCGCTCGACGGCGTCTCGCTCGACTTCCCCGCGGGCACCTTCACCGCGGTCATGGGCCCCTCCGGCTCCGGCAAGTCCACCCTGCTGCAGTGCGCGGCCGGGCTGGACCGGCCCACCTCGGGCTCGGTGCGGCTCGGGGAGACGGAGCTGACGACGCTGGGCGAGCGGCGGCTGACGCTGCTGCGCCGGGAGCGCGTCGGGTTCGTGTTCCAGGCGTTCAACCTGCTGCCGTCGCTGACCGCCGAGCAGAACGTGGCGCTGCCGCTGCGCCTGGCCGGCCGGCGCCCGTCGCGGGCGCGGGTGCGGGAGGCGCTGCACCGGGTCGGCCTCGGGGAGCGGGCGGGGCACCGGCCGGCGCAGCTGTCGGGCGGCCAGCAGCAGCGGGTCGCGCTGGCCCGCGCCCTGGTCACCCGTCCCGAGGTGCTGTTCGGCGACGAGCCGACCGGTGCGCTCGACGCGCGCACCGGCCGCGAGGTGCTGGAGCTGCTGCGGGGCATGGTCGACGCCGAGGGGCGGACGGTGGTGACGGTCACCCACGACCCGGTGGCCGCGTCGTACGCGGACCGGGTGGTGTTCCTGGTCGACGGGCGGGTGCACGGGGAGCTGCGGGGGGCCTCGGCCGGTGAGATCGCGGCGCGGACGACGGCGCTGGAGGCTCTCCCGTGCTGAGCCTGGCCCTGAACACCCTGCGCACCCGCCGGACCGCCTTCGCCGGGTCCTTCGTGGCGCTGACGCTCGGCGTCGCGCTGATCACCGTCATGGGCCTGGCCCTCGCCGCCTCCCTGGACGCGCCCGAGCGCCGCCCGGAGCGGTTCGCGGCGGCGCCGGTGGTGGTGACCGGGCAGGACACCCTGCGCGTGCCGACCCCGATCGGCGTGCGGACGCAGAAGCTGGCCCACCCGCGGCCCGTCCCGGCCCGCACCGTCGCCGCGCTGCGCCGGCTGGGCCCGGTCACCGAGGACCGCTCCTTCCCCGTACGGGCCGCGGGCGGACCCGACGGCCTGGTGGGGCACCCGTGGTCGACGGCGGCGTTCGCCCGGTACGAACTGACCGCGGGCCGCGCGCCCGGGGCCGCCGACGAGGTGGTGGCCACCGGCGGATGGGCGCGGATCGGGCAGCGGCTGCGCACCGGTCACGGCACCGTGCGGGTGGTGGGCACGGTGGGCGATCTCGGCTTCGAGCGGGCCGTCTTCTACACCGACGCCCGAGCGGCGGCTCTGTCGCCGGTGAGCACCCGGCTGGTCGTGGCCGCGGACCCGGCGGAGGTGCGGCGCGCGGTGGGTTCCGGCGTCCGGGTCCTCACCGGTGACGCGCGGCGGCTCGCGGACGCCCGCCCCGACCGGGACCGCGAGGCCCTGACCGCGCTGAACGCCCTGTTCGGGACGGCCGGCGGGGTCGCCGGTTTCGTGTCCGTGTTCGTGGTGGCGTCCACCTTCGCCTTCGTGGTCGCCCAGCGGCGCCGGGAGTTCGGGCTGCTGCGCACGGCGGGCGCCACGCCGGGGCAGATCCGCCGGACGGTGTGCGCGCAGGCGCTGCTGATCGGCGTGCTCGCCTCGGCGGCGGGCTGCGCGCTCGGCGGCTGCGCCGCCCCGCACCTGGCCGCGTGGGTGGTCGGCGAGGGCCTCGCGCCCGGCTGGTTCACCATCGGCGGCGCCGTCTGGCCGTACCACCTGGCGTTCTGGACGGGGCTGCTGGTCGCCCTGTGCGGGGTGGTGGCCGCGTCCTGGCGGGCCGGGCGGACCGGCCCCGTCGAGGCGCTGCGGGAGGCGTCGGCCGACGGCGGCGCCCTGACGCGGGGCCGCCTGCTGTGCGGGGCGGCCCTGCTGGGCACGGCCGTCGTGACCCTGGCGGTGACGCTGTGGACCGACCCGGCCGACCTGCTGCACCGCAAGACCTACGTCAGCCGCCCCCTGCTGCTGATCACGGCGGTGGCGCTGCTGGCGCCGGTCCTGGTGCGTCCGCTGGTCCGGCTGCTCGCGTGGCCGCTCTCCCGGCTGCCCGGCGCGGGCGGGATGCTGGTGCGGGAGAGCGCCGCCGCCGCGGCCCGCCGTACGGCCTCGGTCGCGGCGCCCGTGCTGGTCATGGTGGCGCTCACGGGTTCGCTGCTCGGGGCCACGGCGACCCTGGACCGGGCGCGGGCGGCCGAGGTCCGGGCGCGGACCGCCGCCGACTTCGTGGTGACGTCCGACGGCGGCCTGGGCCCGGCGACGGTGCGGCGGCTGCGGGCGGTGCCCGGCGCCGAGGTCTCGGCCACCGCGGCGAGCGCCGTCCACGTCCTGGAGGACGGCGTGGCGCTGATCCGGTCCGAGGCGCGCGCGGCCGACCCGCGGGCGCTGGCCCGGACCGTGCGGCTGCCACTGACGGCCGGCCGGATCACCGATCTCGACGACGACTCGATCGTCGTCGACGAGGAATGGCGGCACCACACCGTCGGGCAGCGCGTGACCGTCTGGCTCGGCGACGGCACCCGCAGGTCGCTGCGGATCGCCGCGGTGCTGCCCGTCGGCACCGGTGACAACGGCGTGTACGTCACCCCGGCGAACGCGCCGGGCGCCGTGGTGGACCGGGTGGACGTGAAGGTGGCGCGGGACGCGCGGGCGGCCACGGTGGCGGCGGCGCTGCGGAAGGCGGTGGCCGCGGAAGGACGGGTGCTCCCCAAGGAGGCGTGGCTGCGGGCGACTTCGCCCCGGGCCGACGGCACGACCCGCGCGGGCCTGCTGCTGGTCCTCGGCATCTCCCTGCTCTACACCGGCATCTGCGTCGTGGGCACCCTGGCGACGGCGGCCTCCGGGCGCCTGCGCGACCTGGCGGCCCTGCGGCTCGCGGGCGCCACGGGCGCCCAGGTGCTGCGCCTGGTCGCCGCGGAGGCTTTGACGGTGGTGGCCGTCGGCACCGTGCTGGGCCTGCTGGTCACGGCCTTCGGCCTGCTCGGCATGGGCGGCGCCCTGGCCCTGCTGTCGGCTCCGGTGGTGGTCGTGTTCCCCTGGCCGGCGCTCGCCGCGGCGGCCGCGGCCTGCGCCGTCCTCGCCGTCGCCGCGTCGGTCCTCCCGGCGGCGCTCGCACTGCGGCGGGCAGTGGTGGCGGGGGCGGGGGTACGGGAGTGACCGGCTGACGGGGACTCAGCACCGCGGAGCGGCACCGCAGTCGCCGTGCGCCGCGGCCCGTCCCCGCACAAAGAAGAATCCCGCCCGGTCGACCGACCGGGCGGGATCTCTTCAACTGTCTCGCGGACAGTTGTTGCGGTGGACCTGAGGGGATTTGAACCCCTGGCCCCCTCGATGCGAACGAGGTGCGCTACCGGACTGCGCCACAGGCCCTTGCAACGAGTGAAACTTTAGCACCCCGATCGGCGTGCTTGGAAATCCGCTCCCCGGGCGGCCTCCCGAGGGGTGCCCCGGGGCCTACTCGTTGGCGGCCCGCGGCCGGTCGCCGTCCTCGTACTGGTCGAACAGCGGGGTGCGGCCCCGCTCCCGCGCCCGCCGGGCGGAGGCGGCCCGGCGGGCGTCACCGCGCCCGTCGCCGTCCGCCCCGTCCTCCGCGCCGGGACCGGTGTCCGGCGCGGCGTCCCCGGCGCCGTCGGCGCCGCCGGCCGTCTCCTCGGGGTCCCGGGGAACGGGGCCGGAGCGCGCCGAGCTCCAGGCGTCCGGCGCTCCCAGGTCCACGTCGGCCGTGGCCCGCGGGGCGACCGGCGCGGTCACGTACGTCGGCAGCGGCACCGGGACCGGTTCCCAGCTCTCGCCCTGTCCCGGCCGGCGCTGCCGTTCGCGCTGCTGGTCGACCCACTCGGCGTGGTCGGTCTGCTCGACCAGCGCCCGCCGGTCCGCGGCCAGCGCCGACAGGCCGGGGTCCGGCTCGGGTGCGGGTTCTTCGTCCGGCTCCTCGGCGTCGGCGTCCGCGTCCGGGGACGGGGACGGGGACGGGCGCCGGCGCGGCTGCCGCTCGCGTTCCCGCAGCCGCTGCGCCGCGGCCTCGGCCCGGCGGCGGTCCATCTGGTAGGCGAACCGGCGGCGTTCCTGGGAGCGCAGATACGCGATGTACGCGCTGAGCAGCACGGCGGGCACCCCGGGCGCCCACAGGAACGCGAATCCGCCGACCGCCGCGACGATCGCGCCGAGCGTGAAGGCGAGGAAGAGCACGATGGTGGTGCGCCGGCGGCGCGCGAGGACCTTCGAGCGCCGGGCACGGGCCGCGGCCGTCTGCGTCGCCTGGGCGGTGGGGGCGCGCCGGGCGGCGGGCACCCGCCTGCGGGCGGGGGCGGCGCCGGGTTCGGGCGCCTGCCGGGCCGCCGGGTCGCGGGCCGGCCGGTCCGGCTCACCGGGGGCCGGTTCCGGCCGCTCGGCGGGCGACGGCACGGGCACCCGCGTCTGCGGGCGGGTCCTGGACACGGCGAAGGCCCGGACGTCCACCGACTCGGTGACGGCGTCCGGGTCGCCGACGGGCGGCTCCCCCTCTTCGGCGGAGCGTGCCCGCAGGTCCCTGGCGTATCGGCGCTCCATCGCCGCCCGTCCGGACAGCAACCGGATGGCGGTGCTGAAGCGCTCCGTCGGACGGGCCTCGTTCAGCTCGTCCTGCCTACGGAGCCACATCGGCACCAAGTAGGCGGCCCAGGCCCCGACGATGACTGCGTAGATGAGGCCGCTGCTGCTCACGCCTCACACGGTAGAGGGGATTGTGTGGAGCCATCCGCCAATTGCGCCGGTGTGTCGCACGATCTGGCTGATATTTCGAAAATTTTTTGCGACTGGTCCGTTCGGCGGACCGTCGGAGCCGGGAATTCATCGTCCGGAGCCGGTCACGGGCCGATCAATTTCGAACATTTATTCAATTTCCGGGGCCGTGCGGGATTCCCGGGTTGCTGCGCGGCTCGTTCCGGGAGCGTGCCCGGTGCCAGCGCCCGAGCAGCCCTTCGGGCACCTCCTCCGCGGTGAGCGCGAAGACCAGGTGGTCCCGCCACGCCCCGTCGATGTGGAGATAACGCGGCCGGAGCCCTTCCTCCCGGAATCCGAGTTTCTCCACCACGCGGCGGCTGGGGCCGTTCTCCGGGCGAATGCAGACCTCGATGCGGTGCAGTCCCACCGTGCGGAAACAGTGGTCGACGACGAGCGCCACGGCCGTCGGCATCACCCCGCGGCCGGCCACCGCCTCGTCCACCCAGTAGCCGACGTGGCCCGAGCACATCGAGCCCCAGGTGATCCCGGCCACCGTCAGCTGCCCGACCAGCCGCCCCTGGTACTCGATGACGAACGGCAGCATCCTGCCCGCGCTCGCCTCCCGCCTGAGGTGGCGGACCATCTGCCGGTAGGTCGGCCGGTGCGCCGTCGGGCCGCCGGGCCCGGGCGGCGGGATCGTCGCCTCCCAGGGGCGCAGCCAGTCCCGGTTGCGCCGGTTGACCTCGCGCCAGGCCTGCTGGTCGCGCAGCTTTATCGGCCGGAGGCGGACATCGCCGTCCACCAGCTCGACCGGCCAGGACGCGCTGTTCAGCTCGCACCCCCCGGGGAGGCCTCCCCGGCCGTCGCGGCGCCGGGGGAAGGTCCGGGATGGTCGCCGCCGCGGAGCTGGTCGACGGCGTGCGCCAGCAGGGGCTCCAGGACGGCCAGCCCGTCCCTCACCCCGCCCGTGGAGCCCGGCAGGTTGACGATCAGCGTGCCGCGTGCCACTCCGGCCAGGCCGCGGGAGAGCGCCGCGGTCGGCACCTTGTCCCGGCCGAACGCCCGGATGGCCTCCGCGATGCCCGGCACCTCGTGGTCGATCACCTTCCGGGTCGCCTCGGGGGTGCGGTCGGTGGGCGACAGGCCGGTGCCGCCCGTGGTGACGATCACGTCGTAGCCCGCCGCCACACCGGCGCGCAGCGCGGCCTCCACGGGGTCGCCGTCGGGGACCACCCGCGGCCCGTCGACGGCGAAGCCGAGGCCCTCGAGGCCGTCGGCGACCAGCGGACCGCCCCGGTCCTCGTAGACCCCGGCGGCGGCCCTGTTCGAGGCGGTCACGACCAGCGCGCGGTACGTCATGACCGGCTCCAGTCGCCCGACTTGCCGCCCGTCTTCTCCTCCACCCGCACGTCCGTGATGACCGCTCCCTTGTCGACCGCCTTGACCATGTCGATCACGGTGAGCGCGGCGACGGAGACCGCGGTGAGGGCCTCCATCTCGACGCCCGTGCGGTCCGTGGTCCGCACGGTGGCCCGGATCTCCACGGCGTCGTCCGCGACCGACAGGTCCAGTGTCACACCGGACACCGACAACGGGTGGCACAGCGGGATCAGGTCGGGGGTGCGCTTGGCGCCCATGATGCCCGCGATCCGCGCGGTGGCCAGGGCGTCGCCCTTGGGCACCCCCGCGCCGCGCAGCAGCTCGACCACGCGGGGCGAGACCAGGACGCGGCCGCTGGCGCGGGCGGTGCGCGCGGTCACGTCCTTCTCCGATACGTCGACCATGCGGGCGGCGCCCGCCTCGTCGAGGTGCGTCAGTCGGTCCTCGGTACTCATGCTCTCGTGGCGCTCCCGGTCCGGGCCCGGCGCGGTGCGGCGCGGGCCTGCTGTGCGCGACACGGTACCGCCAACCGGGGGCACGCGGCCGGGCGGGACCGGCCCGCGCGGGCTCAGCGGAGCAGGACCACCTCGACCTCGGTGCCGGGCGCGACGGACTCGGTGTCCTCGGGGACGACGATCAGCGCGTCGGCGTGCGCCAGGGCGGCGACGAGGTGCGACCCGGCGCCGCCGACCGGGGTGACCCTGCCGTCGGCGTACGCGCCGCGCAGGAACTGGCGGCGGCCCTTCGGGGAGGTCAGCGCCTTGTCCGCGGTGAGGGTGGCCCGGGTCCGCGGCCGGTGGACGTCCGTCAGGCCCATGAGGGTGCGGATCGCGGGGCGCGCGAACAGCTCGAAGGAGACGTACGACGAGACCGGGTTGCCCGGCAGGGCCAGCAGCGGGGTGTGGTCGGGGCCGACGGAGCCGAAGCCCTGGGGCTTGCCGGGCTGCATGGCGAGCCGGCGGAACTCCACGCCGCCGCCCGGCTCGTCCGCGTCGCCGACGTGGGCCAGCGCCTCCTTGACGACGTCGTACGCCCCGACGCTCACCCCGCCCGTGGTGACCACGAGGTCGGCGCGGACGAGCTGGTCCTCGATGGTGGAGCGGAGCGTCTCGGCGTCGTCGGCGACGGCGCCGACGCGGTAGGCGATGGCGCCGGCGTCCCGGGCGGCGGCGGTGAGGGCGAAGCTGTTGGAGTCGTAGATCCGTCCGCCGCCCAGCTCCTCGCCGGGCTGGACGAGTTCGCTGCCGGTGGAGAGCACGACCACGCGCGGGCGCGGGTGCACCCGGACCGTGCCGCGGCCGATCGCGGCGAGCAGCGCGATCTGCGGCGGGCCGAGGACGGTTCCGGCCGTCAGGGCGCGGTCGCCCGCCCTGACGTCGCTGCCCGCCGCGCGCACGTGCGCGCGGGGCCCGGCCGGCCGGTGGACGTGGACGTGGCCCATGGCGTCCTCGGGGGCGAGGCTGCGGGCGCGCATGCCGCGCACCGGGCCCGCGCCGAGCCCGCCGTCGGTCCACTCGACGGGGACGACGGTCTCGGCGCCGGGCGGCAGCGGGGCGCCGGTCATGATGCGGGCGGCCTGGCCGGGTCCCACGGGGAGCGGTTCGTCCTGGCCCGCCGCCACGTCCCCGACGACCTCCAGGACCGCCGGGAACTCCTCGCTCGCGCCCGCGACGTCCGCGACCCGCACCGCGTACCCGTCCATGGAGCTGTTGTCGAACGGCGGCAGGGACACCGGCACCGTGACGTCCTCGACCAGGACGCAGCCCTGGGCGTCGAGGAGGTTCAGCTCGATGGGCTCCAGGGGGCGGACGGTGGCGAGGATGTCCTCCAGGTGCTCGTCCACCGACCACAGGTGGTCCTGGTCCGGGTGGTCCTGGCCGGTGGTGCGGGGCGCGGGGCTGCTCAAGGTCGCTGCATCTCCTCGGCTACGAAACGGTGGAGCCAGGTCCGGAAGTCCGGGCCCAGGTCCTCACGTTCGCACGCGAGTCGGACGATGGCACGCAGGTAGTCGCCGCGGTCGCCGGTGTCATAGCGGCGGCCCTTGAAGACGACGCCGTGCACCGGGCCGCCCACCTTCTCGTCCGCCGCGAGCTGCTGGAGCGCGTCGGTGAGCTGGATCTCGCCGCCGCGGCCCGGCTCGGTCCGGCGCAGCACGTCGAAGACGTGCGGGTCGAGGACGTACCGGCCGATGATGGCGTAGTTGGAGGGGGCGTCGGCCGGGTCGGGCTTCTCGACCAGGCCGCCGACCTTCACGACGTCGCCGTCCTCGGTCTCCTCCACGGCGGCGCAGCCGTAGAGGTGGATCTGCTCGGGGGCGACCTCCATGAGGGCGACGACGCTGCCGCCGTACTGCTGCTGGACCTCGATCATGCGCTTGAGGAGCGGGTCGCGCGGGTCGATCAGGTCGTCGCCGAGGAGGACCGCGAAGGGCTCGTCGCCGACGTGCGGGGCGGCGCACAGCACGGCGTGGCCGAGGCCCCTGGGGTCGCCCTGGCGGACGTAGTGGATCATCGCGAGGTCGCTGGACTCCTGGACCTTCGCCAGCCGCTCGGTGTCGCCCTTCTTCTCCAGGGCGGACTCCAGTTCGTAGTTGCGGTCGAAGTGGTCCTCCAGGGGGCGCTTGTTGCGGCCCGTCACCATGAGGACGTCGTCGAGGCCGGCGGAGACCGCCTCTTCGACCACGTACTGGATCGCCGGCTTGTCCACGACCGGCAGCATCTCCTTGGGAGTGGCTTTGGTGGCCGGCAGGAACCGGGTGCCGAGGCCGGCCGCGGGGATGACAGCCTTGCTGATCCGAGGGTGCGACTGAGTCATGCCCGCCACCTTATCCGGTGCCTTTGCAGGGATTCTGAGGCTCCGGCCAGTTGACGCTCATATGAGCTCTTTGGGGACAATACGGGAGCGGTAGTGGACCACAGCGGAGGTTCGGCAGAGCCTGACAAGCGGACGTTGCGGCGAGAACTCCTCGCGGTGAGGAACCGGTTGCCGGCGGATGACCTGCGGGAGACCGCGGCGGCGCTGGCCGGGCGGGCGCTGGAGCTGCCCGAGGTCGCGGGGGCGCGCACGGTGGCGGCGTACGTCTCCGTGGGCGCCGAGCCCGGCACGCGCGCGCTGCTCGACGCGCTGCGCGCGCGGGGGACGCGCGTCCTGCTGCCGGTGCTGCTGCCCGACAACGACCTGGACTGGGGCGTGTACGAGGGGGCGGACTCCCTGGCGCGCGTGCGGCACGGCGGGCGGACGGCCCTGTTCGAGCCCGCCGGCGAGCGCCTCGGAGCGGACGCGGTGACCGCCGCCGACGTCGTGCTGCTGCCGGGCCTGGCGGTCGACGCGCGCGGTGTGCGGCTGGGGCGCGGCGGCGGGTCGTACGACCGTGTGCTGGCCCGTCTGGAGCGCGCGGGCGCCCGTCCCGCGCTGGTGGTGCTGCTGTACGACGCGGAGGTCGTCGAGCGGGTGCCCGCTCAGGAGCACGACCGGCCGGTGGACGCGGTGGTGACGCCGTCGGGGGTGCGGCGCTTCCGGGACGCCTCCCGCTGAGCACCGCACGAGCGGAAGGGCCCTTCGCGCGCACGCGAAGGGCCCTTCCCGGTGGTTCACGGCTCAGCGGCTCACGGCTTGAGCACCAGCGTGTCGCTCGTGTCGTCCTCGACCGCCTTCTTCGAGTACGACCACGTCAGCAGTTCGCCCTTGACCCACTTGTCCGTCTGGTCGGTGTAGTGGCTGTTGTAGGCGTGTCCGGAGGCGCCGGTGAGGTTGATCCACCGGGACTTGTCGAGGTCGCCGAGGTTGACCACCATCCGCATCGACGGCACCCAGACGACGCCGTAGCCGCCGGCGGCGTTCCAGCCGGTCGCGTTGACCGTCGCCTCGCCGCCGCCGAGCTCCCACGGGCCGCGGTTGAGGGCGTACTGCAGGAAGCCGGGACCCTCGGTGCCCAGGGTCTGGTTCTTCAGGAACAGGCGGTGCAGCCGGCCCCAGCTCCAGGAGTCGATGTCCTTGCCGAGCTTGGCGGTCAGCTCCCAGCGGGCGTCGATCAGGGCGCGCCTGAACAGCTCGTCGCGGTTGTCCGCGGCCGGGCGGGTGCCCGCCTTGGGCGTCGTCCACCAGGCGCTGTTCTCGTCGTCCATCAGGTTGCGGACCACCTCGAACCAGCGGTCGCCGCCGTCGGGCTGCGCCTGGCCGGCCTCGCGCTGGCCGCACTCGCGCACCTTGCCGGCCTCGTCCGCGGGCCCGGTGGTGTTGACCGGCTCGACCCACAGGCACTGGCCCTTGACCCGCAGCTCCTTGGGCAGCTTGTTGCCGAAGGCGAGCTTGAGGACGTTGCGCCAGACGGCGTTGAAGTAGGCGGCCGCCGCCGAGTCGGCGTCCTGGGTGTAGTCCCAGCCCTCCAGCAGCTTCTGCGCCTCGCGGACGTCCTTGTCCTTGGTGTCGATCTTCAGCAGCGCGGGCACGAGCAGCTTGGCGATCTCGCTGCTGTTGTCCATCTGCATCTGGCGCATGTCGTCGGTGGAGATCTTGCCGCCGTCGTCGATCTTCTGCTGGATCAGGTCGGTGATCCGCTGGCTGCGGGTGCCGTACCCCCAGTCGGTGGTGAGCGTGTAGGGGTACGCGTCCTGGTCGACCACGGCCTGGTTGGCGGTGACGATGTAGCCGCGCGCGGGGTTGTACTCGTACGGCAGCTCGTCCTGCTCTATGTAGCCCTTCCAGCGGTAGTCGGAGTCCCAGCCCGGCACCGGGACCGAGCCGTCGACGCCCTCCGCGCGGGTGGGGATCCGTCCGGGCAGCGTGTAGCCGATGTTGTCCTTGGTGTCGGCGTAGACCAGGTTCTGCGAGGGCACCTCGAACAGCGCGGCCGCCTCGCGGAAGTCGTTCCAGTCCGCCGCCCGGTTCATGGCGAAGACGGCGTCCATGGTGGTGCCCGGCTCCAGGGCGGTCCAGCGCAGCGCGACGCCGTAGCCGTCGCCGCGGTCGGGGGCCGCGGTGTCCACGGCGGCCTTCTTGCCGACCTTCACGAGTTCGTCGGCGCGGTCGGACAGCAGCGGGCCGTTGTTGGTCTCCCGGACGACGATCTTCTTGGGCGAGCCGCCGGCGACCTCGATGGTCTCCTCGCGCGTCTTGAAGGGCACCACCTTGCCGTCGTACAGGTAGCCGTCGTCGGTGATCTTCTCCAGGTACAGGTCGGTGACGTCGACGCCGGAGTTGGTCATGCCCCAGGCGATGTCCCGGTTGTGGCCGATGATCACGCCGGGCATGCCCGCGAAGGTGTAACCGGTGACGTCGTACCGGCACTTGTCGGAGACGCTGCGGCAGTGCAGGCCCATCTGGTACCAGACGGACGGCAGCGAGGCCGACAGGTGCGGGTCGTTGGCCAGCAGCGGCTTGCCGGTGATGGTGTGCTTCCCCCGCACCACCCAGGCGTTGGAGCCGATGCCGTTGCCGTTCACGCCGACGGCCGTGGGGAGGTCGTCCAGGACGTCCTGGAGGCCCGAGAGCTGGCTCTCCAGGGCGGAGGTGCCGGTGGCCGTCCCCGCGGAGGCGCCGGCCGTGCCGGTGCCGGTCCCGACGCCGGTGCCCGTCCCGGTGCCGGTGCCCGTCCCGGTACCGACGCCCGTCCCGGTGCCGGTGCCGCCGCTGCTGCTCTGGCTCCCGAACGTCCCGGTGAGCTGGTCGTACTCGCCCTGCTGCACGACCGCCTTGTTCCGGCTGTACGGGTACTGCGGGTACAGGTCGGCGATCTGCTTCGCGTCCAGGCGGCTGGTCATCAGGGCGCGGTCTATCTCGTCCTGCATGTTGCCGCGCAGGTCCCAGGCCATCGCCTTCAGCCAGGAGAGCGAGTCGACCGGGGTCCACTTCTCGGGCGCGTAGTCGTTGGTGAACCCCAGGGCGGCGTACTCCAGGGAGATGTCCTGGCCGGCCCTGCCGTCGAGGTAGGCGTTGACGCCCTTGGCGTACGCCTGGAGGTACTTCTTCGTCGAGGCCGACAGCTCGGTGTCGTACTCCCGCTGCGCGATCCGGTTCCAGCCCAGGGTGCGCAGGAACTCGTCGTTGTCGACCTGGCTCTCGCCGAACATCTCCGACAGGCGTCCGGAGGTCATGTGCCGGCGGACGTCCATCTCGTAGAACCGGTCCTGCGCCTGGACGTAGCCCTGCGCCATGAACAGGTCCTCGTCGGAGGAGGCGTAGATCTGCGGGATGCCGTAGCCGTCGCGCCTGACGTCGACGGGGCCCGACAGGCCCTGCAGCGTGATCGAGCCCTTGGTCTGCGGGAAGGAGGCGCGGACGGTGCTGATCGACCAGTACGCCCCGTAGGCGAGACCACCGATGATGGCCAGCACCAGCACGAGCACGATCAAGCGGGCTTTGCGCCCCTTCTTCCTGCCGGACTTGCCGGGCTGCTGACCCGAAGAGGCGGTGTTGGTGGGGGGCATCGCTGTCCTTGCTGTCCTAACACGAGCGGCAGACGGGCTGTGCTTTTAACTGAGCGCTGGAGCAACCATAGGCGTAGGGCCCGGCGCCCCTTGACGCGGAGTCCGCAACCGGGGCGGGCGAGCGTTCGATCCTGCCAGGACGAACGTCAAGAAATCGTCAAGAGTTAGGTAAGGTAACGAAGTGGTCGGCCGCGGGACGCCGTGGCTTCGTGTGCGATGTCCGTGAGCACGCGCGCACGGTGCGCGCTGCCAGGGAAGGGAACGGCCGCTGACTGTCCATCACCTCAACCAGCTCCTGCTCGTCTGCTCGCTCGTCCTGCTCGTCGCCGTCGCAGCGGTCCGGATCTCCTCGCGCAGCGGGCTCCCCAGCCTGCTCGTCTACCTGGGCATCGGCATCGCCATGGGCCAGGACGGCATCGGCGGCATCCAGTTCGACAACGCCGGACTGACCCAGGTCATCGGGTACGCGGCCCTGGTCGTGATCCTGGCCGAGGGCGGTCTCGGCACGAAGTGGGGGGAGATCAGGCCCGCCCTGCCGGCCGCCTCCACGCTGGCGCTGGCCGGGGTCGCGGTGAGCGTCGGCGTGACGGCCGCGGGCGCGCACTACCTGACCGGGCTGGAGTGGCGCCAGGCCCTGATCATCGGGGCGGTGGTCTCCTCGACGGACGCGGCGGCCGTCTTCTCGGTGCTGCGCAGGATCCCCCTGCCCGCGCGCGTGACGGGCACCCTGGAGGCCGAGTCCGGCTTCAACGACGCCCCGGTGGTCATCCTCGTGGTCGCCTTCTCCACGGCCGGCCCGGTGGACCACTGGTACGTACTGCTGGGCGAGATCGCGCTGGAGCTGGCCATCGGCGCCGCCATCGGGCTCGCGGTGGGCTGGCTGGGCGCCTGGGGGCTGCGGCACGTGGCGCTGCCGGCCTCCGGCCTCTACCCGATCGCGGTCATGGCGATCGCGGTCATGGCGTACGCGGCGGGCGCCCTCGCGCACGGCAGCGGCTTCCTCGGCGTGTACCTCGCCGCCATGGTGCTGGGCAACGCCAAGCTGCCGCACTGGCCCGCCACGCGCGGGTTCGCCGACGGGCTCGGCTGGATCGCCCAGATCGGCATGTTCGTCCTGCTCGGCCTGCTGGTCACCCCGCACGAGCTGGGCGACGACATCGTGCCCGCGCTCGTCATCGGACTGGTGCTGACCATGGTGGCCCGCCCGCTGAGCGTGGTGCTGTGCCTGCTGCCGTTCCGGGTGCCGTGGCAGGAGCAGACGCTGATGTCCTGGGCCGGGCTGCGCGGCGCCGTGCCCATCATCCTGGCGACCATCCCCATGGTCGAGGGCGTCGAGGCCAGCCGCCGGATCTTCAACATCGTCTTCGTCCTGGTCGTCGTCTACACGCTGGTCCAGGGGCCGACGCTGCCGTGGCTGGCCCGCAAGCTGCACCTGGGCCGGGGCGCCGAGGCCGCCGCGGACCTGGGCATCGAGTCGGCGCCCCTGGAACGGCTGCGCGGGCATCTGCTGTCCGTGGTGATCCCGGAGGGGTCGCGGATGCACGGCGTCGAGATCAACGAGCTGCGGCTGCCGCCCGGTGCCGCCGTCACCCTCGTCGTGCGCGCGGGCGAGTCCTTCGTCCCGCTGCCGACGACGGTGCTGCAACGCGGGGACGAGCTGCTCGTGGTCGCCACCGACCCGGTCCGGGACGCCGCGGAACGGCGGCTGCTCGCGGTGGGCCGCGGCGGCAAGCTGGCCGGCTGGCTCGGGGTGAACGACGCGGAGGACAATCACAGGTGAACGCGCGTGTGGTGCTCGTTTTCACAGGGACAGCAGCCGTGATCCCTGTACGATAAAGGCGTCACCTGATCGAACCAACTCTGCCTGACGCAGAGCTGGCGCGACCGTATGGCGGCCGGAAGGCTCCCGTCACCGCTGGGACCGCGGGCGGGCCCCGGTATCTACCGCAGTCCGCGCAAGAGGACAGCTCTCGGCGCCCGCGCCCTCTTCCGAAGGGCCCGCGCTACCAGGCGGCGGAAAGGCACGGCCGTGGAATCCACGGTCACCACGTCGATGGACTCGATGAGCTCGAAGAACTCAGGGCCCGCGGAGGTCACAGGGGCCGCGGAGCCCACGGAGGTCACAGAGACCGCAGGAGCCGCGGAGACCGCAGGACCCTCGGAGCGTTCCGGAAAGCGGGAGAGGCCCGGGCAGGTGGAGCGGTCCGGCGGTCCGGGGGGATCCGGGGAGCCGGAGAACCCGGGGGATCCGGCGCCGCCCTCCCGCCCGGGGTACGGCCGGCTGCTGCGCACCCCCGGCGCCTGGACCTTCCTGCTCCCCGGCTTCGCGGCGCGCCAGCCGTTCGCGATGCTCACGATCTCCATCGTGCTGCTGGTGCAGCACACCACCGGCTCGTACGGCGCGGCGGGCGCCGCCGCGGCCGTCACCGGCGTCTCCATGGCGCTGTTCGCCCCCTACAGCGGCCGTCTCGCCGACCGCTACGGGCAGCGCGCCGTGCTGCTCCCCGGCGTCCTGGTGCACGCGGTCTCGGGCCTGGCCCTGACCGCCCTGGCGCTGGCCCACGCGCCCCTGTGGGCGCTGTTCGCGGCGGCGGTGCCCACGGGCGCCTCGGTGCCGCAGATCGGGCCCATGGTGCGCGCCCGCTGGGGCGTGAAGCTGAAGGACTCGCCGCTGATGACCACCGCGGCGGCCTTCGAGTCCGTCACCGACGAGCTGACCTTCGTCGTCGGCCCGCTGCTGGCCACCGCCCTGTGCACGGCCGTCGACCCGGCCGCGGGCCTGGTCACCGAGGCCGCCCTGACCCTGCTGGGCGGTCTGCTGTTCGCCGCGCGGAGGAGCACCCAGCCCCCGGCCGGCGGCACCGGCGGGCCCGCGCGCGCGGCGCGCGCCTCCGCGCTGCGCGTCCCCGGGGTGCGCGTCCTGGTCGTGGCCTTCCTGGGCATCGGTTCCGTCTTCGGCGGCATGCAGGTCTCGCTGGCCGCGTTCACCGAGGCGATCGGCGAGCCCGGGCTGAACGGCGTCCTGTACGGCGTCTTCGCCGCGGGCAACATGATCTCCGGCCTCGTCTGCGGCGCCGTCGCCTGGCGGGTGCTCCCGCACCGGCGCCTGGTCGTGGGGTACGCCGCCCTCGCGCTCACCGCGTCCGGCCTGTGGGCCGCGCACTCGGCGCTCCTGCTGGGCGGTCTCGGCCTGCTGGTCGGCATGTGCATCGCGCCCGCGCTGGTCACCGGCTACACCCTCGTCGAGGACCTGGTCCCGGCCGGCGCCCGCACCGAGGCCTTCACCTGGCTGACCGGCGCCGTGGCGCTCGGCCAGGCGGCCGCCGTCACCGTCGCCGGGCAGCTGGAGGACCGTCTGTGGGGCGGCGCCGGGTTCCTGGTGCCGGCGGGCGGCACGGCGCTGGCCCTGGTGACCCTGCTGGCGCTGCGGTCGCGGCTGGTGACACCGCCCCGCGGCCGCACCGTCGCGCGTGGCGTCGGTCACCGCGCGCCGCTCTCGGTGGACTGATCCCGGGGAATGCGTCACTATGGACCATCGTTAGCACTCATTGAGTGAGAGTGCCAGGAGGAAGACAGTGCCGACCTACCAGTACCAGTGCACCGAGTGCGGCGAGGGCCTCGAGGCGGTGCAAAAGTTCACCGACGACGCCCTGACCGAGTGCCCCGCCTGCAAGGGCCGCCTGAAGAAGGTGTTCTCCGCGGTCGGCATCGTCTTCAAGGGCAGCGGTTTCTACCGCAACGACAGCCGCGGCTCGTCGTCGAGCAGCTCGCCGGCGTCGTCGTCCTCCTCTTCCTCGTCGTCCTCGTCGGCGTCCTCCTCCTCGGACTCGTCGAGCTCGTCCTCGGCCGCCGGCTCGGCCGGCAGCAACGCCGCCTGAGGCGCCCCCTCCCCGGAGGACCCCTTCCCACAGGACCCTGCCGCCGTCCGGCGGCGGGGTCCTCCGCGTCCCCGGCGGCGGCTAGGGTGCGGACATGGCGAACAAGGCGAACGCCGAGATCGGCGTGATCGGCGGCTCCGGTTTCTACTCGTTCCTGGACCACGTGACCGAGGTCCGGGTGGACACCCCCTACGGACCGCCCAGCGACTCCCTCTTCCTCGGCGAGGTCGCCGGTCGGCGGGTCGCCTTCCTCCCCCGGCACGGACGCGGCCACCATCTGCCGCCGCACCGGATCAACTACCGGGCCAACCTGTGGGCGCTGCGGTCGGTCGGCGTGCGCCAGGTGCTCGGCCCGTGCGCGGTGGGCGGCCTGCGCCCCGAGTACGGGCCGGGCACCCTGCTGGTGCCGGACCAGCTGGTCGACCGTACGAAGTCCCGGGCGTCGACGTACTTCGACGGGCTGCCGCTGCCCGACGGCTCGGTGCCGAAGGTGGTGCACGTGTCGCTGGCCGACCCCTACTGCCCCGCCGGGCGGGCGGTCGCGCTGAAGGCGGCGCGCGGGCGGGACTGGGAGCCGGTGGACGGCGGCACCCTGGTCGTGGTCGAGGGACCCCGCTTCTCGACCCGCGCCGAATCGCTGTGGCACCGGGCGCAGGGCTGGTCGGTGGTGGGCATGACCGGCCACCCCGAGGCCGCGCTCGCCCGTGAGCTGGAGCTCTGCTACACCTCGCTGACCCTCGTCACCGACCTCGACGCCGGCGCCGAGACCGGCGAGGGCGTCTCCCACGACGAGGTGCTGCGGGTGTTCGCCGCGAACGTGGACCGGCTGCGGGGCGTGCTGTTCGACGCGGTGGCCGCGCTGCCGGCCACCGCGGAGCGGGACTGCCTGTGCGCGACGGCGCTGGGCGGGATGGATCCGGGGTTCGCGCTGCCGTAGTCGCGGGACGCGGGACAGCACGGGGCCTCCCGGCGGAGCCTCCCGTTCGGGTGAGGGAGTTGTCCACACCCCGGCTGCGGATCCACAGGCCCCGGCGAGCGGCGGCGGAAAGCCCCATCGTGGGGATCGCAAACCGGCTCCCCGTCGCAGGTGGTGATCACCGTGTCCCTTCCGTCGCCCTACTCCCCGCCGTCGTCCTCTTCCCCGCCGTCGTCCTCTTCCCTGCCGTCGTCCTCTTCCCTGCCGTCGGTTCCTTCCTCTTCTTCCTCTCCGTCCTCCCTTTCCTCCTCCTCCGCGTCCCGTCCCCTCGGCAGCGACGCTCCGCCCCCCTGCGAGGTGCCGCACTTCGCTCCCGTGCGGGTGCGCGGCGGTCGGTATCAGCTGCACCGGCTGGTGCGGCACCGGCGGCGAGCCGTGGCCGCGGGGCTCGCCGTGACGGCGGCGGCCCTGGTGGCGGCCGGTCCGCAGCAGGGAGCGGGGGCGCGGGACGCCGAGCGGGCGCGCGGCCATCCGGTGACCGGGCCGGCGGGGCAGCGGCGCGGCCCGGAGCTGGTGTCGGCGCCGGTGCGGATCGCCGACGCGGCCACGGTACGGCTGCTCAGGCCCGGTGACCGGGTCGACGTGGTCGTGGCCGGGGACGCGGGCGGCGACGCCCGGGTGGTGGCGCGCGGGGTGCGGGTGACCAGGGTGCCCGAGCCGCTGAGCGAAGCCGCCGGGAGCGGGGCTCTGGTCGTGCTCGCGGTGCCGCGTGCCACCGCGCCCCGGCTGGTCGGCGCGGGCGCCACGGCACAGTTGGCGGTGACGGTGTGCTGATGTTGTCAAGTCCCTCGTTCGAGGGAGGGGGGTGGGCCGGGCGGTCCAGCGCTCACGTAGGTTGCGGAGCGGTTTGTTCCGCGACTTGTACAAAGGGGTCTTCCGGTGAGCGAGAAGAGGGGACCGGGCGTCTGGCAGGGTTTCAAGACCTTCCTGATGCGCGGGAACGTCGTCGATCTGGCAGTGGCGGTGGTCATCGGCGCGGCCTTCACCAACATCGTCAACTCGGTGGTGAAGGGGATCATCAACCCGCTGGTCGGCGCGATCGGCACCAAGAACCTCGACGGCTACAGCTCCTGTCTGAAGGACCCGTGCAGGGTGGCCCCGGACGGCACCGTGACGAGCGGTGTGCCGATCCTGTGGGGCTCGGTCCTCGGGGCCACCCTCAGCTTCGTGATCACCGCGGCCGTCGTCTACTTCCTGATGGTCCTGCCCATGTCGAAGTACCTGGCCCGGCAGGAGGCCCGCAGAAAGGCGAAGGAGGGCACGCGCGAAACGGTCGAGGTGACCGAACTGGAGGTGCTGAAGGAGATCCGCGACGCGCTGGTCGCACAGCGCGGCTCGGGCCACGACCGGCAGTGACGCGGGGCAGCCCGCCGGGCGGACCGCTCAGGGGGACGTGCGCGGTCCGCGCGGCGGCGGGGCGGGCAGTGCGCCCGGTGACGGCAGGCGGTCCGCCGACGGCGGGCGGTCCGCGCGGCGGTGACGTGGGGCGCCCGGACTGCTCACAGGTGGTGGGGCGGCTTCTCGTCGAGGAAGCGCTTCAGGTCGGCCGCGGCGTCGCTCTCGGTCCGCTCGCCCCACCCGCGGTCGGTGTCGTCCGAGGACTGCTGGTCCAGCGGGTCGTCGAAGACCAGCGCGGGCTTCGGCGCGCGGGGCTCGGGGTCCGGGGCGGTACTCATGCGTCCAGGGTACGGCCCACGCCCCGGCGATGGAGCGGACGGCCGGCGGGGCGTGCCTGCCGGCCGCCGGACCACGCGATCACCGCCCGGCCGCTCCGACAGCCTCCGTTCGGCCATCCCGATTCCTTCCCCGTCTTCCCGGCCGGCGTCCGGCGTCCCGATCACTTCTCTGCCGTCCCGGCCGCCGCCCGGCCACCCCGGTCCCTTCTCCGTCCTCCCGGCCACCCCGATCACCGCTCTGCCCCCGGCCGCCGCTGTCCGCTCGCGGCCCTGCCCCGACCGCCACCTGGTCACCCCGCCACCTCGACCGCCGCCTGGCCGCCCCGGCTGGCGCCACCCCGGCCGCCCGCCACCGCTGCACCACACTGGCGCCATGACACTTGACGCATTGACGGACGTGACCGGTGTGCGGGTCGGGCACGCCACCCGCAGCGGCGACGGATGGCTCACCGGCACCACGGTGGTACTCGCCCCGGAGGGCGGAGCGGTCGCCGCCGTGGACGTGCGCGGTGGCGGCCCCGGCACCAAGGAGACCGACGCGCTCGACCCGCGCAACGTGGTGCAGAAGGTCGAGGCGATCGTGCTGACCGGCGGCAGCGCGTACGGGCTCGACGCGGCGTCCGGGGTGATGGCCTGGCTGGAGGAGCGCGGGCGCGGGGTGCGCGTGGGGGCCGACCCCGCGCACGTCGTGCCGGTGGTGCCCGCCGCCTGCGTCTTCGACCTGGGCCGGGGCGGCGACTTCCGGGCGAGGCCGGACGCCGCCACGGGGCGGGCCGCGGTGGAGGAGGCCGCTGCGAGCGCGCCGGGCACGCCCGTGCGGGAGGGCTGCGTGGGCGCCGGCACGGGGGCCGCGGTCGGGGCGCTGAAGGGCGGGGTCGGCACCGCGAGCACCGTCCTGGGCTCGGGGATCACGGTGGCCGCGCTGGTGGTGGCCAACGCGGCGGGATCGGCGATGGATCCGGGAACGGGGGTGCTGTACGGGGAGCTGTACGAGGAGCTGTTCCAGGGACGGCGCGTGGAGCGTCCGCAGAGGCGGGTGCACGAGGCCGCGCGCCGGCGGCTCGCCGAGGCCGCGGCGAAGAGCCCGCCTCCCCCGCTCAACACCACGCTGGCCGTGGTCGCCACGGACGCGAACCTGTCCAGGGCGCAGGCGCAGAAGCTGGCCGGCACGGCGCACGACGGCATCGCGCGCGCCGTACGGCCGGTGCATCTGCTCAACGACGGGGACACGGTGTTCGCGCTGGCGACCGGGAGACGGCGGCTCGACGCCGTCGACCCCCTCGCGCTGAACGAGGTTCTCGCGGCGGGCGCGGACGTGGTGACGCGGGCGATCGTACGGGCGGTGCGCGCGGCCGAGCCGGTGGCCGGGCCGGGCGGGGAGTGGCCGTCGTACGGGGAGCTGTACGGCGGCCGGTGACGAGGCCCGCGCACCACGGGCGGACGGATGGTCCCCGGGAGGCCCGCGGGGACGCGGGCGGACGTACGGCGGCCGGCTCCGACAGCGAGTACGGCATTCCGGTTGTACCGTGCCCGCTGCGTCCGAAGAGGTACGGGGTCCTCGTCCACGGCGGCCGGGCGGCCACCGGTGAGGCGGGGCGATGCGCCCCTCGGCGGCCGGGGCACCGGCCGGTGCTGCGTCGGCAGGGGTCCGCGACAGCCCGCTCGCCGGGGCTTCGTGACCGTGGAGCCCCCGACCGGACGGCCGCACCGGACAACGGCCGGAACACGCCGCCGAACGGCCGGATCCGCGAAAGTGCCGTCTATACAGCAGAATTTGACGGTGTGTCGGGCAGCACGGGAACTTTTCGCGCGGCCGGCGCGTTTTCCGGGCGTACGTTTTCTCGGTTCCCGGACATGATGTCCGGCCGAGGGGCTACGGTATGCACCCACAAGGTGACATGCAGCAACGCCGGGAGAAGCCTTGAGCGTTCCGTACGAGACGGCAGCGTACGAACCACCCGAGTCGCCCGGGTCTCCGGAGGAGCACCTCGCGCGGCTCCTCGGTCGCGCCCTGAACTCGTTCGAGCTGCCCGACGAGACGATACGGCGACTGGACTGCGCGCTGGCGCACGACAGTTCGCTGCACTCCGCGCACCACAGCGCGGGCCTGCACCGCGAGACGTACCGGCACACCTGGCTGCTCGCCGACGGCTCCGCGCTCACGCTCTGGGAACTCGTCCACAACACCGCCCCGGGCAGCGAACCGCAGGCCGAGGTGTACCTCGACGAGGAGGAGCTGCGCGCCGCCACCACGCGGCTGCCGCTGCCGCCGGACACGCCGGACTTCGAACTGCCGGTGCTGGTGGAGCTGTCGCCGATACCCGCCCGGCGGCACGCCTACGTCCCCGACGACTCGGCGGACCACGCGCGCCGGCTGCTGCGCCGCGCGGAGAACGCCGACCGGCCGGGCGCGGACACGGCCGCGTTACTGACCACGGCGTTCGCGCACCAGATCACGCAGGTCTTCGGCCGGCCCACCCGCGCGGGCCGCGCCGGGCTGAGCTTCTCGCTCTACGAGCACGCGTTCCTGCTGCGCGACGGCAAGGAGATCTCCCTCTGGGAGGTCGAGCACACGGTCACGCCCGACGGGCGGCACATGTGCGAGGTGTACGCCACCGAGGACGCGGCCCGCGAGGCGATGGAGCGGCGGGCGGCACAGGTCCCCTGAGACAGCGCGACGCCGGGCCGGGTCCCGTGCGGACCCGGCCCGGCGCGGCGCGGTGGTCGTCCCTACGCCGCCACCGGCTGCTTCGTCCCCGCCGCCTCGGCCGCCGTGCCCTCACCGGTCCCCCGGGGCGCGCCGCCCGGAGCCTGCTTGCGCAGGCCCTTGAGGACGACCACCAGGGCGGTGGTGACGCAGACGCCCGCCGCGATGGCGACCAGGTACAGCAGCGGGTTGCCGATCAGCGGGACCACGAAGATGCCGCCGTGCGGGGCGCGCAGGGTGGCGCCGAAGGCCATCGACAGGGCGCCGGTGACCGCGCCGCCCGCCATCGAGGCCGGGATGACCCGCAGCGGGTCCGCCGCGGCGAACGGGATCGCGCCCTCGGAGATGAACGAGGCGCCCAGCACCCAGGCGGCCTTGCCGTTCTCCCGCTCGGTCCGGGTGAAGAGCTTGCCGCGCACGGTCGTCGCCAGGGCCATCGCCAGCGGCGGGACCATGCCGGCCGCCATCGCGGCGGCCATGATCTTCATCGCGGAGTCGCTCGGGGAGGCGACCGCGATACCGGCCGTGGCGAAGGTGTACGCGACCTTGTTGACCGGGCCGCCGAGGTCGAAGCACATCATCAGGCCGAGCAGGGCGCCGAGCAGGACGGCGTTGGTGCCGGTCAGGCCGTTCAGCCAGTCGGTCATGCCCTTCTGCGCGGAGGCGATGGGCTTGCCGATGACGACGAACATCAGGAAGCCGACGACCGCCGAGGAGATCAGCGGGATCACCACCACCGGCATGATGCCGCGCAGCGCCGCCGGGATGTTCACCTTCTGGATCGCCAGCACCACGCCACCGGCGATCAGGCCGGCCGCCAGACCACCCAGGAAGCCCGCGCCGATGGTCAGCGAGATCGCGCCGCCGACGAAGCCGGGCACCAGACCGGGCCGGTCCGCCATGCCGTACGCGATGTAGCCGGCCAGGACCGGGACGAGGAAGCCGAAGGCGGCTCCGCCGATCTGGAAGAACAGCGCGCCCCAGCTGTCGGCCTGCGCCCAGGCGAAGTGGTCCATGACCGACGGCGCCTTGTTGACCTCGTAGCCGCCGATCGCGAAGCCGAGGGCGATCAGCAGACCGCCCGCCGCGACGAACGGGACCATGTAACTGACGCCGGACATCAGCCACTTGCGCAGCTTGGTGCCGTAGCCCTCGCCGGATTCGCCGGTGCGCTCGACGGGCGTGGGCGCCGGTCCGGACGTCACCTCGCCGCGTGCGGCCTTCCGCCGTGCCTCGGCGATCAGTTCGGCGGGCCGGTTGATGGCCGCCTTGACGCCGGTGTCGACGGTCGGCTTCCCGGCGAAGCGGTCCTTCTCCCGCACGGGCACGTCGTGGGCGAAGATCACTGCGTCCGCCGCCGCGACGACGGCCGGGTCGAGCCGGGTGAAGCCGGCCGAGCCCTGCGTCTCGACGACGACGTCGACACCCGCCTCGCGGCCCGCGTTCTCCAGGGACTCGGCCGCCATGTAGGTGTGGGCGATACCGGTGGGGCAGGAGGTGACGGCGACGACCCGGAACGGGCGTTCGTCTCCGTCCGCGGCCGGCGTGGTGCCCGTGGCGGCGGCGGAAGAGGCCGCTCCCGCCGACGCCACGGTGTCCTGGGAACCGGCCGCCGCGGTCGCTCCGGTACCGGCCGCCGTGCTTTCCCCGCCGCCGGCCGCCGCGGTCGCTCCGGAACCGGCCGTTGCGGAGTCCTCGGAGCCGGCCGCCGGGGGCTCGTCCCCGCGGATCAGCGCCGCCGCTGCCGCCGTGTCGCCCACCGCCCGCAGCGCGTCGGTGAACTCGGCGTTCATCAGCTGCCGGGCCAGCGACGACAGGATCGTCAGATGGGCGTCGTCGGCACCGGCGGGCGCGGCGATCAGGAAGATCAGGTCGGCGGGGCCGTCCGCCGCGCCGAAGTCGATGCCCCGCGCGCTGCGGCCGAAGGCCAGCGTCGGCTCGGTGACGTGCGCGCTGCGGCAGTGCGGGATGCCGATGCCGCCGTCGAGGCCGGTCGGCATCTGCGCCTCACGGGCGGCCACGTCGGCGAGGAAACCCTCCAGGTCGGTCACCCGGCCCAGGGCCACCATGCGCTCGGCGAGGGCGCGCGCCGCCGCTTCCTTGGTGTCGGCGGACAGGTCGAGATCGACCAGATCCGCGGTGATCATGTCGCTCATCGCGAGCTCCTTCGCACGCGTATCGCCCGGGGGGTGGGGTGGGCGGGGGTGGGGACGAGGGTGGGGACGGGGACGCGGTGGGGGGTCGGGGCGGAGGGGGCGAGTAAGACCGAGCCTCGCCCCTGACGGACCGATTCCACAAGAATCGGAAGAAAGGGAAGAACAGGCGGAAACGGGTCGAGCGCGGCGCGGAGCGGGACCGGGGCCCGCAGGGGATGCGTCATGTCACCGGCTCCTTCAGCGCACGGCCCACCGGAACCTCACCGGTCACCGTCACCGCGGCCGGGTCCAGGTCGTCCGGCGCCGGCATCACGCTGCCGGGCAGCCGGACGGCCGCCGCGCCGTGCGCGACCGCCGAGGCCAGCGCCTCCGGCCCGCTGCCGCCGGCGATGAGGAAACCGGCGAGGGAGGAGTCGCCGGCGCCGACGTTGCTGCGGACGACGTCCACGTGCGCGCTGCCGAACCAGGCGCCCGCGTCGTCCACGAGCAGTTGCCCGTCGGCGCCCAGGCTCGCGAGGACGGCCCGCGCGCCCGACTCCCGCAGTTCCTCGGCCGCCTTCAGCGCGTCGCCCACGGTGGCCAGGGGCCGCCCGACGGCCTCCGCGAGCTCCTCGGCGTTGGGCTTCACCACGTCGGGCCGTTCGCGCAGCGCCTGGCGCAGGGCGGGCCCGGAGGTGTCCAGCGCGATGCGCACGCCGGCGGCGTGCGCCCGCGCGACCAGCTCGGCGTACCAGGAGGGCGCGAGACCGCGCGGCAGGCTGCCGCAGCAGGCGATCCAGTCGGCGTCCCGCGACTGCTGCCGCACCGTCTCCAGCAGCAGGTCCTGCTCCGCCGGCGACAGTTCCGGACCCGGCGCGTTGATCTTCGTCAGGATCCCGTCCGCCTCCGCGAGCGCGATGTTCGAGCGGGTGGCTCCGGCGACCGGGACCGGCGCGACCTCGATGCCCTGCGCGTGCAGCAGATCGGCGACGACCGCGCCCGGCGCCCCGCCCAGCGGCAGGACGGCGACCGTGCGCCGCCCGGCCGCCGCGACCGCGCGCGAGACGTTGACCCCCTTGCCGCCGGGGTCCATGCGTTCGCCGGTGGCCCGGACGACCTCGCCGCGGTCCAGCGAGGGGACCTCGTACGTACGGTCCAGGGACGGGTTGGGGGTGACGGTGAGGATCATGCGCGCACTACTTCCGTGCCGCCGCGCCCGATCGCGACGGCGTCTTCGGGGCTCAGCCCGCTGTCGGTGATCAGCAGGTCCACGTCGCTCAGGGCGCCGAAGCGGGCGAAGTGCTCCTGGCCGTGCTTGGTGGAGTCGGCGAGCAGCACGACGCGGCGGGCCGCGGCCACCGCCGCGCGCTTGACCGCCGCCTCGGCGAGGTCGGGGGTGGTCAGCCCGTGCCGGGCGGAGAAGCCGTTGGCCGCCACGAACAGCACGTCGGCGCGGATCTCGCCGTACGCGCGCAGCGCCCAGGCGTCGACGGCGGCGCGCGTACGGTGCCGTACGCGCCCGCCGACCAGGTGGAGCTGGATGCCGGGATGGTCCGCGAGGCGGGCCGCGATGGGCAGGCTGTGCGTGACGACGGTGAGGGAGGCCTCCAGCGGGAGCGCGGCGGCCAGGCGCGCCACCGTCGTGCCGGCGTCGAGGATCACCGTGCCCTCGGCCGGCAGTTCGGCGAGTGCGGCCTTGGCGATGCGGTCCTTCTCGTCGGCCGCCGTCGACTCGCGTTCGGCGAGGTCCGGCTCGAAGTCGAGGCGGCCGGCCGGGATGGCGCCGCCGTGCACCCGGCGGATCAGGCCGGCGCGGTCGAGGGCCTTCAGGTCGCGGCGGATGGTCTCCGCCGTCACCTGGAACTCCTCGGCCAGCGACACCACGTCCACTCGCCCGCTGTCCCGGGCGAGACGGAGGATCTCCTGCTGCCGTTCCGGCGCGTACATGCCTGCTCGCCTCCGACCAATGCCCGAATCTGTGGTTTCACCGGGAACGCTACGCCGGGCTTTCCGGAAAGTAAACAGTTTCGGGCTTAAACAAACCCCAACCGGGCACGATCGGACCTTCGTCCGTCTGAAACCGGGCGAGAAGGAGGAGAAGCGGAAGCGGGGACCGAAGGGGACGGGGAAGGCGGCCACGGCCGGATCAGGACAGCACCTGTCCCAGTGGTCCGGCATCCTCGGGTCCATGACGACGGACACCCCGGCCCGGCTGCTGCGCCTGCTCTCCCTCCTCCAGACGCCCCGCGAGTGGCCCGGCGGAGAACTCGCCGAGCGGCTCGGGGTCTCCCGCCGCACGGTCCGGCGGGACATCGACCGGCTGCGCGGACTCGGGTACCCGGTGCAGGCGACCAAGGGCGCGGACGGCGGTTACCGGCTCGTCGCGGGCAAGGCGATGCCGCCCCTGGTCCTCGACGACGAGGAGGCGGTGGCGATCGCGGTCGGACTGCGCGCCGGGGCCGGGCACGCGGTCGAGGGAGTGGACGAGGCGTCGGTGCGCGCCCTGGCCAAGCTGGAGCAGGTGCTGCCCGGCCGGCTGCGCCGTCACGTCGCCACGCTCCAGGCCGCCACGACCCCGCTGACCAACGGGGACGGGCCGGGCATCGCGCCCGAGACGCTGACCGTGATGGCCTCGGCGGTGGCCGGGCGGGAGCGGCTGCGGTTCGCCTACCGCGCCGGGGACGGCACCGGGTCGCGGCGCCTGACCGAGCCGTACCGCCTGATGTCGACGGGGCTCCGCTGGTATCTCGTCGCGTACGACCTCGACCGCGCCGACTGGCGCACCTTCCGGGTCGACCGGGTGAGCGAGCCGTTCGCCACGGGGGCGCGGTTCGCCCCGCGGGAACTGCCGGCGGAGAGCGCCGCCGCGTACCTGCGGCAGTCGATACGACGGCACCAGGACGCCTACGACGTCACCGTCACGTTCGCCGCGTCCGCCGAGGCCGTGGCCGCCCGGCTGCCGGCCTGGATGGGGGCGCCCGAGCCGCTCGACGGGGCGAGCTGCCGCCTGCGGGCCACCGTCGAGGACCCGGTGGAGTGGACGGCGGCACGGCTGGCGCTGCTCGGGGTGGAGTTCCGGGTGCACGAGCCGGAGGAACTGGTGCGGTGCGTGGGCGAGCTGGGAGCGCGACTGAGCCGGGCGGCGGGGCGCTGACGGAGGGCGGGGGCGGGCGGCCGGGCGCCCCCGCTCCCGCCGCGGCGCCGGAGGCACGCGGGGCCCCGCTGCCCCGCCGTACAGAGGGAGCCGGGCCCGGCGCCCGGGGGGGAGGCGCCGAAGCCCGGCTCTGGGAGAGTCCCGGCGCCGGGGGGAGTGCGTCGGGACTTGGCTCGGTGGGGTACGGGCGGGGCGGTGGCCCCGGCCCGAACTGGTGGGTCCTGAGGGTTTGTTCCCGGCCCCCTGCCGGTTGAAGCGGCGTTACAGCGCCAGGTTTGCGCGGTCTTTCGCCACCCGGCGTGCGCACCCCTCGCCGGCGCACACCGCCGGCAGCGCGTCGCCGCCCGGCTTTCTCGGTACCGCCCGGCTCGGCGGCGCCGCCGGCTCCGGCGCGTCACGGACACCGACGCGTCGCGGGCCTCGGTACACGCCGCCGTCGCGGCACCGCCCCGAAGCCGGTGTCACGCCACCGCCCCGAAGCCGGTGTCACGCCACCGCCTCGAAGCCGGTGTCGCGGGCCAGCTTCTTCAGCTCCAGCAGCGCGTGCTTCTCGATCTGGCGAATGCGTTCGCGCGTCAGGCCGTGCTCCTTGCCGACCTCGGTCAGCGTGCGCTCCCGGCCGTCCTCGATGCCGTACCGCATCTTGATGATGGAGGCCGTGCGCGGGTCGAGGCGGCCGATGAGGCCGTCGAGCTCCTCGCTGCGCAGCAGCGTCAGCACCGACTGCTCCGGGGACACCGCCGAGGTGTCCTCCAGCAGGTCGCCGAACTGGGTCTCGCCCTCGTCGTCCACCGACATGTTCAGCGAGACCGGGTCGCGGGCCCAGTCGAGGACGTCGACGACGCGCTCCGGCGTCGAACCGAGCTCGGCGGCGATCTCCGCGGGCTCCGGCTCCCGGCCGTGCTCCCGGTTGAACTCGCGCTGCACGCGCCGGATCCGGCCCAGCTCCTCCACCAGGTGGACGGGCAGGCGGATGGTGCGCGACTGGTCGGCTATGGACCGCGTGATCGCCTGGCGGATCCACCAGGTCGCGTACGTCGAGAACTTGAAGCCCTTGCGGTAGTCGAACTTCTCGACCGCGCGCACCAGGCCGGCGTTGCCCTCCTGGATCAGGTCGAGCAGGGGCAGGCCGCTGCGCGGGTAGCGCCGGGCGACGGCGACGACCAGCCGGAGGTTGGAGCGGATGAAGACGTCCTTCGCCCGCTCGCCCTCGGCGACCAGGGCCTCCAGCTCCTCACGGGTGGCGTCCGCCTTGGTCTCCTCGTAGCCGTCGAGGACCTGCCGCGCGAACACACCCGCTTCGATGATCTGGGACAGCTCGACCTCCTTTGCGGCGTCGAGCAGCGGTGTACGCGCGATCTCGTCGAGGTACATGCCGACCAGATCGCGGTCGGCGAGCTCGCCGCCGGTGGCGCGAACACTGCTTGCCGCGTCGACCGTCTCGCCGGTGGCGGACTGACGACGGGCGACGGCACGGGTTGCCATGCGTGCTCCCTTGCGATGGTGGGTCAGCGGGTGGTCCTTCGGATGCCTGGCACCGTCTCCGGGTCTCTCCGGTCTTGCCTCCGGACTCTGCCCGAGTGCCCTGCATCTGATGGAAACAACGACTGGAATCAGGACAGAATTCCCAACCCACCCATCAAACTTTCTGATCATGCAGTACCCTGTCCCGCCACACCTCGCGGCGCACTGTCCGCGGAACGCGTGGAAGCCCAGGTCAGGCCGGACGCCGAGAAGGGCGGTCACCCCCTCACCGGCCCCCGCTCCCCCCGCGCGCTCGAGACGGCCGTCACATGCCGCACCACGGGCTTCACCCGGATGGAGTACCACCCCCGGCCGTTCTCCCACCCGGAAGACGGACGGCGCCGGCGGAAGGTTCCGCGCGGCCGGCCCCGGGCCGCCGCCGACGCGGTGGCGGGCCGGACGCGGCCGCCGGCCGGCCCGGCCGGCCGGGACTCACCCGAACTGCACCGACCGCTTCGCCAGCCCCATCCAGAACCCGTCGATCACCGACTTCCCCAGGCGCAGGTCCCCGGCCGCGTCCGCCGCGCCCATCGTCACGAACAGGGGCGCGAAGTGCTCGGTGCGCGGGTGGGCGAGCGGGCCCGCCGGGGACTTGCGCGTGAAGTCCAGCAGCGCGTCGACGTCGCCGGACTCCAGCGCGCGCCGGCCCCAGTCGTCGAACTCCGCCGACCAGGCGGGGACGCCTCCGTGCCGCAGCGCGGCCAGGTTGTGGGTGAAGAAGCCGGAGCCGACGATCAGCACGCCCTCGTCGCGCAGCGGCGCCAGCCTGCGCCCGGTCTCCATCAGCCGTACCGGGTCGAGGGTCGGCATGGAGACCTGCAGGACGGGGACGTCGGCCTCGGGGTACATCTCGACCAGCGGCACGTACGCGCCGTGGTCGAGGCCGCGGTCCGGGACGTCCTGCACGGGCGTGCCCGGGGCGCGCAGCAGCTTCCGCACCGACTCGGCCAGCGCGGGGGCGCCGGGGGCCTCGTACGTCACCCGGTAGTAGCGCTCGGGGAAGCCCCAGAAGTCGTGGACGAGGGGGACGGTCCCGGTGGCGCCGAGGGCGAGCGGGGCCTCCTCCCAGTGCGCGGAGACGACGAGGATCGCCTTCGGCCGGGGCAGGGCGGCGGACCAGGCGGCGAGCTCGCCGGGCCAGACGGGGTCGTCCGCCAGCGGCGGCGCGCCGTGGCTGAGGTACAGGACGGGCATGCGCTCCTGGACGGCGGACATGACGGCGGCTCCTTCCGGGGACCGGGCGCTCGACCACGCACCGATTGCTTTAAGTCTCAACCTCCTCCGCGAGCCTACGCTCCGTTTGTTTAATGTTCAAGAAGTGGTCTCGTAGAGTGGAATGCATGAAGACGGCACCCGCATCCGCACCACGCACCGAAGAGCCTCGCTGGCTGACCCGCGAGGAGCAGCGCGTCTGGCGCTCGTACATCGAGGCCAGCACCCTTCTGGAGGACCACCTCGACCGTCAGCTCCAGCGCGACGCGGGCATGCCGCACATCTACTACGGGCTGCTGGTGAAGCTCGCCGAGTCCCCGCACCGCCGGCTGCGGATGACCGAGCTGGCCATGCAGGCGAAGATCACCCGGTCGCGGCTCTCGCACGCCATAGCGCGCCTGGAGAAGAACGGCTGGGTGCGCCGCGAGGACTGCCCCTCCGACAAGCGGGGCCAGTTCGCCGTCCTGACGGAGGAGGGCTACGAGGTGCTGCGGCGCACCGCGCCCGGCCATGTGGCCGCCGTGCGCCAGGCGGTCTTCGAGCGGCTCTCCCCGGAACAGCAGGAGTCCCTCGGCGAGATCATGCGGATCATCGCCGAGGGACTCCAGCCCGACGAAGCGGGTGCGGACCTGCCCTGGCTCCGCTGAAGCGGCGGGCCGGGGCGGGTCCCGGAACCGTGCGGACGAGGCGTCCCCTCCTCGTCCGCACGGGATCACGAACGGCCCGAAGCGGCACGGCCCGGACGAACGTTCCGAAGCGGCACGGCCCGGACGAACACTCCGAAGCAGCGCGGCCCGGACGACCGGTCCGAAGTGGTGCGGCCCGTACGGGCGGCCCGGAGGATGCGGCCGGGCCGCGCCGTCAGTGGACGACGACCGGCACCGCCGGCGCCTCCTCCGCCCCCTGGCCGGAGCCGGTCACCGCGGTGACGTCCGGGCGGCCGGCGTTGACCAGGGTCAGTGCGATGGCCGCGGCCACGACGAGGATGCCGACGGCGAACCAGATCGCGCTGGTGTAGCCCTGCACCTGGCCCTGCAGCTGGACGAGCTGCTGCTGGGACCGGCCGGCCGCGCCGGCGAGGTGGTCCGTGATGTAGGACGCGGTGGCCGAGGCGGCGATGGTGTTCAGCAGGGCCGTGCCGATCGCGCCGCCCACCTGCTGCGAGGTGTTGACCATCGCCGAGGCCACCCCGGAGTCCCGCGGCTCGACGCCCTGGGTGGACAGCGACATGGCCGGCATGAAGGCCGTGCCCATGCCGAGGCCGAGCAGCAGCATCGCGGGCAGCAGCAGGGCGGCGTAGGAGGAGTCGATCTCCATCCGGGTCAGCAGCAGCATGCCGAGGGCGGCGACCAGGAAGCCGGGGCCCATCAGCAGCCGGGGCGCGACCCGGGTCATCAGCCGGGTGCCGATCTGGGTGGAGCCCGTGATCATGCCGGCGATCATCGGCAGGAAGGCGAAGCCGGTCTTGACCGGCGAGTAGCCCTTCACGACTTGAAGGTAGTAGGTCAGGAAGAGGAACAGGCCGAACATCGCGATGATCGCGAGACCCAGGGAGAGGTAGACGCCGCCGCGGTTGCGCTCGGTGATCACGCGCAGCGGCAGCAGCGGGGCCTTGACCCTCGCCTCGACGGCGACGAAGGCGGCGAGCAGGACCGCGGAGGCGACGAACATGCCGACCGTCACGGAGTCGCTCCAGCCCTCGGACTCGGCGCGGGTGAAGCCGTAGACGAGCGCGACCAGGCCGAGCGTGGACAGGACCACGCCGGGGATGTCGAGCGTCGAGCGGTTGCGGCCGCCCTCCGGCTCACGGACGACGAGCCAGGCGCCGGCCGCGGCGACCACGGCGAACGGGATGTTCACGTAGAACGTCCAGCGCCAGTCCAGGTATTCGGTGAGGAAACCGCCGAGGATCAGGCCGACGGCGCCGCCGCCGCCGGCGATCGCGCCGTAGATGCCGAACGCCTTGGCGCGCTCCTTGGCGTCGGTGAACATCACGGCGAGCAGCGAGAGCGCGGCGGGCGCCAGGAGGGCGCCGAAGACGCCCTGCAGGGCGCGGGCGCCGAACATCATCGCCTCGTTGGTGGCCGCGCCGCCCAGCGCGGAGGCGGCGGCGAAGCCGGCCAGGCCGACGACGAAGGCGCGCTTGCGGCCCCACAGGTCGGCGATCCGGCCGCCGAACAGCAGCAGACCGCCGAAGGCGAGGGCGTAGGCCGTGACGACCCACTGCCGGTTGCCGTCGGAGATGCCCAGGTCCTGCTGGGCGGAGGGCAGGGCGATGTTCACGATGGTGGCGTCGAGGACGACCATCAGCTGGGCGAGCGCGATGAAGACGAGCGCTTTCCAACGGCCCGGATCGGCGGCTTCGCGTGCCTTTACGGCTGTTGCAGACATGGAGGTACCCACTTCGGGACTTCGTGACGGAGACTTCAGGACTTCGTGACTTCGGGACTTCGTGACTTTTTGATGAAAAACCGGAAAAGGCCGATGGAGAGGTCGTAGAGGGATATGGGGGCCGGAAAGAGGACGTCGTGAGGGACGGGTCGGCGGCGACGGTGCCGGCGACCGGTGCGAGCAGGGCTGTCAGTGCGGGTGGGGTCCGCCGGGACGCGCTGGACTAGTCGGTGTTCACGGGTGGTTCATCGGCCGCCACCGCCGTTCGCCCGTTCGCCGGGACAGCCCCGGCGAAGGTCCTCCAGGGTCACGGCCGCACCCGGCAGGGCGGAGCGGGCCGGGGCCCGCAGCCCGTCCAGGAACAGCTGGAGGTGGCGGTGGACGAAGCGGTCGGAGCTGAGGCACTCCGTACCGGCCGGGGGTCGGCTGAGCTGGCCCACGGCGACCATCAGGTCGCCGACGCCCACGTCGGCGCGCAGCTGCCCGGCCGCCTTCGCGCGGTCCATGATCCCGGCGACGAGCCGCTCGACCCGTTCCCGCGCGGCCTCCAGATCCGGGTGGGACCGCTCGAAGGCGCTGGAGATCATCGGGCACAGCGCGCTGATCCGCTCGTCCGCGGCGACGTGCACGAAGTGCTCCAGCGCCCCGAAGGCGTCGCCGGACTCCGCGAGCGCCTGCTCGGCCGCGCGCGCCGTGCGGTCCATGACCGAGCAGACGACCTCCCGGACCAGGGCGTCGCGGTCCGGGAAGTTGCGGTACACCGTGGCGTTGCCGACGCCGGCCCGGCGGGCGATCTCGTCGAGCGGCACGTCGGGGCCGTGCTCGACGAACATCTCCCGGGCGGCGGTGACGATCCGCTCCCGGTTGCGCAGGGCGTCGGCGCGCGGCCTGCTCGCCTTGCGCTGCGCGGGGGTCGCGGTCTGCACGGCGTACTCCTGGGATGAGTCGGCTGACGCGATCCGGGGACGCACTCCCCGTTTCGCTCGGACACCTGACTAAACGGGGAAACGGTCCCCGGTTATTTCCAGGCGGTGAGGAATTTTCAGTGACCTGGCTCACACCATCATGGAGGACGCACCGCCCTACCCGCGAGAAACCCACGATCGGTCTCCCCCAGCGCGCGTCGCCCCACCCCCCGACGGAGGGTGAGGGCAAGGGTGCAGCCCGTCACCTGCGGCTGCCGTGGCGCGGGAGGTCGCATGAGGAGCCGCCGGATACGCCCCCGCCGCCTGGCCGCCCTGGCGTCCGTCACCACCCTGACCCTCGCCGTCAGCACCTCGGCGGGCACCGGCCACCTCGCCCCGGGCACCACGACGGCCGGAGCGGCGCCCGTCCCGCCGTCCCGCTCCGCCGCGCTCGCCCCCTGCATGATCCGCGGCGACCGCGGCGTCCAGCTGTCCGAGGGCATCCCGACCCCCGACGGCTACGCCCGCCCCACCGGCACCGTCCGCGCCCTCACCCTGATGGTCGACTTCTCCGACGCACCCGGCGAGGGCAGCGCGCTCGACCGTTTCGCCGAGTTCTTCCCGCAGACCCGGCAGTGGTTCCGCACCAGCTCCTACGGCCGCCTCGACTACCGCCCCGAGACGCCGATCCGCGACTGGCTGCGCCTGCCGAAGCCGTTCCACGCGTACGGCATAGAACGCGGCGCCCCCTTCGACCCCGCCTACCGGGAACTGGTGCACGACATCGTGGCGGCGGCCGACGCGACGGTGGACTTCCGCGCGTACGACCTCGTGAACGTGCTGGTGACGCCGAACGCGGGCCCCTCGGCGCTGGACACGGTCCTGTCCGTCACCTTCGCCGGCAACACGCAGGCCCCGGTCGCCGACGGAGTGCCGGTGGCCAACGCCTCCTTCGTCTACTCCCGCCAGGACGACGGCTCCGGCTCCTACCACCGCACCGGCTACCGCGTCCTGCCGCACGAGAACGGCCACGTCTTCGGCCTGCCCGACCTGTACACCGCCGAGGGCGGGGGCGCGGTCGGCCACTGGGACATCATGAGCGAGGACTGGGGGGCCAACAACGACCTGCTGGGCTGGCACAAGTGGAAGCTGGGCTGGCTGGACCCCGCGCAGGTGCACTGCGTGTCGGCGCCCGGGACGGCCGAGTACGAGCTGACGCCGCTGGCCCGCGCGGGCGGCCCCAAACTGGTCTTCGTCCCGCTGGACGAACGGACCGGGTACGCCGTCGAGCTGCGCACCCGCGCCGGCAACGACGAGGCGGTGTGCCGGCCGGGGGTGCTGGTCTACCGGGTCGACGCGGGGGTGGACACCGGGATGGGCCCGGTGACGGTGCACGACTCCCGCCGGGACAGCGGCGGCTGCACCCGCAGCCCGAACGTGCACGCGGAACTGTCGGACGCGACGTTCACGCCCGGGGAGACCTTCGAGGACCCCGAGCGGAAAGTGGTGATCACCGTGACGGGGACGGACCCGGCGGGGAACCACCGGGTGCGGGTCACCCGCAGGTGAGGGAGCGGGGCGGGGGACGCGCCGCGGCCCCGGGAGGCACTCCTTCCCCGGTCACGGCGGTGCGGGAAGGGCCCGGCGGACTACCGTAGGCCTGCCGCGACCGCCGTACCGGAGAACCGATGCCCGCGAAGACCATGAACGACGCCCAGGCCGGGCCCGCCGTGCCGGCGGACGTACCGGCGGAGGCCGTCACGCCGCTGATCCGCGGGATCGCCGTGCTGCGCCGGCTGACCGAGGCGGACGGGACGCTCAGCCTCAGCGGGCTCGAACGGGCCACCGGCCTCGCCCGCTCCACGGTCGACCGCATCACGGCGACGCTCGCCCGCATGGGATACGTCCGCCTCGACGGCCGCGACGTGTTCCTCGCCCCCCGCCTGATGGAGCTGGGCAACGCCTACCTGGCGGCCCTGCGCCTGCCCGCGCTGCTGGACGCGCGCGCGGACGCCCTCGCCGACGAACTGGACGAGTCGGTCTCGCTGGCGGTCGGCGACCGCGACGGCATCCGCTTCATCCACCAGGCCACCCGCCGCCGCGCGATGTCCCTGAGCTTCCGCATCGGCGACCTGCTGCCGGCCGAACGCACCGCGCCGGGCCCGCTGTTCGCCGCCGAGTGGACGGAACAGGACTGGCGCCGCTGGCGGGAACGCCGCGCCGCGGACCCCCGGGACCAGGGCTTCCCGGCCCTGCCGCCCCGCGAACACGCCGTCCCCGACGAGGAGTTCGAGCTCCGGACCGCACGGGCCGCGACGGCCGGCTGGGCGCTGGACGACCAGCTGATCGAACCGGGGCTGGTCGCCGTCGCCGTACCGGTGCGGGACCCGGCCACGGACCGGGTGGCGTGCGTGGCGAGCGTGGTGAGCCACACCAGCCGGCACACCGCCGAGGACCTGCGCGACACCCTGCTGCCGCGTCTGCGGTCGGCGGTGGCGGGCATGGAACACGACCTGCGCCAGGCTCCGCCCCCGGCCGCCGGACCACCGCCCTCGGGCCTGGCGACCTGGACGGGCGCGTCGAAGCTGGAACTGGGCCGGGAGTTCATCGAGTCGCTGGCGCGCGGCCTGACGGTCCTGACGGCCTTCGGCGAGGACCGGCCGGCCCTGACCCTCACGGAGGTGGCGAAGGCGACGGGCCTGGCCCGGGCGACGGCCCGCCGGGCGCTGATCACCTACGAGCACGAGGGCCTGGTGGCCCAGGACGAGCACCGCCGGTTCACCCTCACCCCGCGGGTGCTGTCCCTGGGCTTCCCGCCCCTGTCCCGCACCTCCCTCCCCCAGATCGCCCACCCGCACCTGACCGACCTCGCCGCCCGCCTCCACGAGTCGACGTCACTGGCGGTCCTGTCGGAGTCGGGCAGGGAGATCCAGTACACGGCCCGGGTGGCGACGACCCGCGTGATGAGCGTCAACATCACGGTCGGCACCCGCCTGCCGGCCCACGCGACCGCCCTCGGCCGGGTCCTCCTGGCGGACCTCCCGGAACCCGGCCGCACCCTGGGCGACCTGCGCCCGCTGACCCCCCGCACACTCACGGACCCCACGGCCCTGACCCGCGTCCTGGACCAGGTCCGCGCCCAGGGCTACGCCCTCGTCGACGAGGAACTGGAGGAGGGCCTGCGCTCGATCGCGGTCCCGGTCCGCGACCGCGCGGGCAGAGTGGTCGCCGCCGTGAACACCGCGATGCACGCGACCCGCCGCACGGTACGGGAGTGCGTGGAGGACGTCCTTCCCGAACTGAGGACGACGGCCGCCCGCATCGAGGCGGACCTGCACGTGGCGGGGCGGTTCAGGCGGGTACTGGTGACCTGACGCGCCCGGCCAGCCCCACGGCGGGCCCCGCGGCGGGCCCCGCGGTGGGGCATCGCCCGCCGGCCCCACCGCCGCCCCACTCGGGCCGCGGTCCGCGCAGGACGTCCCAGCCGTCCGCGATCACCCCGGGACATGGGCGCCGGCCCGCCCAGAAGAGGCATCCGGCCCGCCCGGAACAGGCATCCGGCCCGCGCCCGCGCCGAGCCCCCCGCCCCGACCGACGGCGGGACGCGCAGGAAACCGCACGTCACCGCACGTTTCCCCGGCTTCGGCAAGGCACGGGCACCGTGATCCATCCCCCGAGCGGACGCATCCGCTACCCTGTCATGAGTCAGCCGGGTTTCCGGCGGCGTCCTTGCCCGGTGCTTCCCGGCAGGTGCCGCAGAGACCGTCTGACCAGCGGGCTTGCACGACCGCGCCGAAGACCCACCCGGTGGGCCCTCGGCAAGGCCTTCCGCGAGCCCTCGCCTTCGTAGCTCAGGGGATAGAGCACCGCTCTCCTAAAGCGGGTGTCGCAGGTTCGAATCCTGCCGGGGGCACCAGGCGAAAGGCCCCGGACCGATCATGGTCCGGGGCCTTTGACATCCACTTCTGACATCAACGCTGGTGGTCACTGACGACCGGGACGCCGCCTGAGCAGCCGGTCCATGTGGCTCATGGCCTCTCGCTGCGTGTCCTGCACGACGTGCGTGTAGACATCCATGGTGATGCTGATCTGGGAGTGCCCCAGGATCTCCATCACCACGCGGGGCGCGACCCCGGCCGCCGTGAGGAGCGTGGCCGTGCCGTGCCGGGCGTCGTGCAGCCGGATCACGCGGAGGCCGGCGGACCGGGCGACGCGGGTGAAGGAGCGGTAGACGTTCCGCGGCTCGACCGGGCGGCCGGTGCGGGTGGTGAAGACGTAGTCCGACTCCTGCCACTTCTCCCCCGCCTTGGCACGGGCAGCCGCCTGCCGCATCCGGTGCCAGCGCAGGGGCGCGATGCACAGGGCCGGGAGCGGGACGGCGCGGCGGCGACGGCTCTTGGGATCGTCGTCGTACAGGACGCCCCGGCGGCGCTGCGTCTGCTGGCGGACGTACAGGACACGGTTGTCGAGGTCGAGGTCCGACCAGCGCAGCCCGACGATCTCACCCCGCCGCAGGCCCATGGCGATGGCGAGCACGAAGGCCGCATAGAGCGGGTCCTTGCGCGACGCGGCGAGGAAGTCCAGCGTCTCGTCCAGGCTCCACGGCTTCAACTCCCGGTTGTCGGTGCGGGGAGGCTCGACGAGCTTGGCGACGTTCCGCGTGATCAGCTCCTCGCGGCACGCCGAGGACAGCGCCGAACGCAGCACGCGGTGCGCCTCCTTGGCCGTCGCCGCGGTGGTCTTCTCCTCCAGGCGGACGAGGAAGCGGCGCACGTCGGCGACGCCCAGCGATTCGAGCCGCTTGGCACCGAGGAGCGGCACCAGGTAGAGCCGGACGTGCGCCTCGTACTTGTCGTACGTGCTGAGCTTGCGCCGGGGCTTGACGACGTTGTCCAGCCAGTACGGCAGCCACTCGGCGAGCTTGGCCGACCGGGTCGGCACGGGCACGCCCTGGTCGGCCTTGGCGAGCAGTTCCCGGCGTTTGGCGTCGCACTCGGCCCAGGTCTTGCCGTAGGCGAACTTGCGGGCACGGGTGCCGTCCGGCTGGAGGACGTAGACCGCGCACTGGAAACGGCCGTCCTTGCGCTTGGTGATGGTGCCGGCGCCGTTGGGGTTCCGCTTGCGTTGCTGGGCCATCAGGCGGCCGCCTCCAGTTCGTTGGTGATGTACTCGCGGACGGCCCGCGCCGGGATGCGGCGGCACCGGCCGATGGTGATCGAGGGCAGGCGACGGGAACGGATCAGGTCGTAGACCGTGGACCGGCCGACCTTCAGCCGCTCCATCACGTCCGGCACCGTCAGCAGCTCGTCGTCACGCACGGGTGGGCTCTCCTTCCGTTCCGGGGGCGGGTTCGAGGGATGCGGCCAGCCAGGCTTCGGTGTCGGACAGGCCGGTGCCGGCGAAGACCCAGTGGGCGAGGACGTACGTCGTGTCGGGCTCGGGGCCGTTCGCCGCCGCTGCGGTGGCCTGTGCGCGGCGCCATGCGGCGCGGGCGTCGCGGAGGGCGCCGAGGGTGGTGGAGTAGCGACGGGACTTGGTGGAGAAGTGGCCGCGGAAGCCGAGCATGTGGGCCCAGGCGCGCAGGCGGAGGTGTTCGAGGTCCTTGCGCGCGCCGAGGGTCCAGGCGGTGCGGATGAGGCGGCGGGCGTGGTCGCTGATGTCGAGCTGGGCCAGTTCGGCGGCGAATTTCAGCGGCCGGTCGAGGGCACCTGTCGCGGTCTCGGCTCCCTTGGTGGCGTACTTGGCGATGTAGGCGGCCACGGCCCGTTCGGTCAGCTCCTGGCCGTCGTCGAAGTCGGCGGAGCGGATGGTGCGGACGTCGAGCTGGCGGCCGAAGGTGAAGGTGTGCGGCCGGCCGTCGATGGCCGGGCCGTCGACGCGGGCGGCGGCGGCCGCGGCGCGGATGGCGTCGGTCAGCAGCTCGGCCGTGGCCCAGGCCGGGGGCGGGGTGTCGCCGCCGCCGGGGCCGTCGAGGCGGATCACGGCGTGGAAGTGGACGGCGCCCCTCTTCTGGTACTCGGCGACCTTGGCGAAGGAGATGCGGGCGTGGTCGCGGAAGGTGCGTTGGGTGAGTCCGGCGCGCTTGGCGACCTCCCGGCGCAGGTAGGTGGAGAAGCGCCGCCAGAGCGGACCGGCGTGCGCGTTCCAGAGGACGGCCGCTTCGTAGTCGTAGGCGTCCGGGTCCAGTGGGGTGCCGAGTGCGGGGTCGTCCTGGTCGTGGCGGATGCCGCAGCGACAGGGGCGGACGGTGCCGGCCGGGCCGGTGGGGCGGTTGTGGACGGGGCCGAAGCTCGGGGCGGTGAAGGTGGCGAAGACGCGCGGGTGGGCGGCGACGTGTTCGGGGACGCCCTTGCCGCCGCGCAGCCCGGAGGTGATCAGGTGGAAGGTGTCGCGGCGGTAGACCTCGGCGCAGGCCGCGCAGCGGGTGGTGCGCCGGTTGTTGCAGCGCACGAGGAGTTGTCCGGCCGGGAGGTCGGCCGAGTCGAGGTGGTGCAGGACGCGGCCGATCTCGCCGGTGCGGGTGTCGACGGCGTACTCGGTGCGGTGGCCGTCGAGGCGGATGGGGGTGGTGCAGCCGCCCAGTCCCGAAAGCTGGCGGAGGATACCCGGCAGGGTGCCGTGCTGGGCGAGCCTTGCGAGTTCCGGGAGCGGGGGCGGGGTGGTGCGGGTGAAGATGGCTTCTCTCCTTCTGGCTGGATCGGTCAGGAGGAACGGGCTCCCGGGGCGGCGGATGCTTGGCGGTGTCGGGCCGCCCCGGGAGTCGTGCGCCGTATCAGCGCCGCCGCTGATCTCGGAGCAGAGAGCGCAGGACCACGGCGGCTACGGCCACGGAGACGGCCGAGACGGCGACGGCGGCCAGGAGCGCGGTGAGGACCACCCCGCCCACGACCACGGCCGCGACCGTGCCGGTACCGATCGGGACCGGCGGAAGCGAGCGCCGTACGGGCGCCGGGCCGGCGGGCGTGTGGGAGTGGGCGGGCGGCGGCGTGGGGCTGTCGGGGTACTTGGGCAGGAACACGGCGGAACTCTCCTCATCTACTCGTCTAGGCATGTGAGCCGTTGATGACGTCCACTCCGGAGCGCGTGCCGGACTCGATGGCGGGCGCGAGGAAGGTGCGCGAGAGCCAGAAGCCGAACAGGGCGATCAGGACGACGATCCAGACGCGGATGCCGAGGAACTTGACCGCTCCCCAGGCGAAGAAGCCGAGGACGACGACCAGCGGCAGGCTGACGGTCACGGTGTGCGGGTCCTTTCAGCGGACGGGACAGCGGTGGGTGCGGGCGGCCAGCTCGGCGGCGGCGCGGCTGTCGTAGTCGGCGGAGAAGCCGCAGCGCGGAGCCGTGCAGGCGGCGGTGTGCTTCTCCCGGCCGCGGCCGTCGTACGCCGTGCCGACCTGTACCGGGCCGATGCGGGTGACGGAGCGGAAGCGGCGGTGGGCGGTCATGTGGTCTCCCTTCAGAGGCTCAGGGGCTCAGGGGCTCAGGGGCTCAGAGGTGGGCGGCGATGGCTTCGGCCATGGGCGCGGGGACGCCGAGGCGGGCGCGCAGGGTCGGGGTGTCGATGGGTGTTCCGGTGCGGGTGTGGTGCTCGGCGGCGACCTTGCGGGCGTGCTCGACCAGGGCGGCCGGGACGGCGACGGCAGGGCGCACGGGTGGGGCTTCCACGGCGGTCGGTCGCGTGGGCGGCTCCTCGGGTGAGGGTTCGGGGTCGTCCTCCTGGCCCTCGATGTCCTCACCGAGTTCGGCAGGCTCGGTTCCCTTGTCTGCCCCCAGTGGCGTGGAGTGGGCGAGGAGCGTTCCGCCGAGGAAGGCGACCGCGGGCCAGCCGGCGACGAGGATGCGCAGCCAGGTGGGGACCTGGTTCATGTCGAGCAGGCCGGCGGTTGCGACGTTCGCGCCGAGGGAGGCGGCGAGCGCGATCACGAACCAGCACCACCCGGCCGCTTTCGCGTCGCCGGACCGCAGTCGGCACCAGGCGGCGACGAGCAGCAGGTCGACCGAGACGGGGTAGGCCCACGCTTTCCATCCGTCCTGTCCGGCCGCCGCGGCGAGGTCGTGCAGGTGGGCGAAGGACAGCGCGGCGGCGATGACCGCTTGGACGAGCACCGCGTCGACGCGGGCCAGGTGGGCGCGCATGCTGCGGCTCCTTTTCGGATTCGGGCATGGGAGGGGTAGGGACTTGGCGCGAGGCGGTCACGCCGACCGGGCGGGGAAAGGGCCGGTCAATCGGTCACCGGGCGCGGCTGGACGACCGGCACCGGGGTTTCGACCGGCCGTACGGGCACCTCGGGCCGGAAGGGCTTGAGCGCGGGCAGGTCGGGCGCCAGGTGCGCCGACTCCCGGCAGATTTCGGCGGCCTCTCCGAGGGAGAGGTACGGGGTGCGGATGCGGGACCAGCCGCCGGAGGTGTCACCGGCCACGGCCAGGCCGGGCCGTTCGGGGGCGATGGCGCAGGCGGCCGTGACCGCCTCGGGTGCGATGTCGCCGAGCGCCATCTTGGCGGAGGCTTCGTCGTTGACGCGGTGGCAGACGCGGCCGGTCAACTGGGCCCGCAGCATGGTCGCCCCCTTGCCCAGCTCGGCGCCGAAGCGCTGCCCGCAGACTTCCAGGTAGATGCCGGCCGCGCGGCCGAGCTGGGCGAGGCGGATGAGCTGGGTGACCATCTCGTCGCGCCGTTCCTCGTCCTTCTTCGTGGCGACGAGGAAGAGTTCGGCCACCTCGTCGACGAACAGCACGACGGGCACCGGGCGTTCCTGCTCGGGCAGGCCCCAGATGTCGGAGGTGATGTCCTCCGCCGGGGTGTCGGGGGCGACGCCCTGCCGGGCCTTGATCAGGTCGTATCGGTCCTCCATTTCCTTGACGAGCACGGGCAGCAGCTCGGCCGCCTGTTCCGGGTCGGTCGCCAGAGCCGACAGCCGGGCGGCGAACGGCGCCAGCTCCACGCCCCGCTTGCAGTCGATGCCGACCAGGGCGACCGGCTGACGGGCCAACCCCGTGATCAGGTGCCGCAGATACATGGACTTGCCGGACAGCGTCGCGCCGAGGGTGAGCTGATGCGGAATGGTCCGGTAGTCGCGCACGAAGGGAGTCGCGTCCTCGCGCAGCGCCACCGGCACCTTCAACAGCCCCGCGTCGACCTTGCGGGGCATCCGCACCCGCCGCAGCACGTCGAAGCCGACGAGCCGCAGTTCGACGACACCCGGCTTGACCGTCTTCACGTACACGGCATGGACGCCCCAGGCGTGCCGCAGCCGTTCGGCGGAGGCGGCGATGTCGGCGGGTTCCTGCCCCGGAGCGAGCCGCAGCCGGAGCCGCAGCCCGGTCGAGGTGGGCCGGATGATGCCCCGGCGGGGCGGCACGGGCCGGACCTCGCGGCGGGTGGTGGCCCTGACCGCCAGGACCCGCAGCCGGGACGGGGCCACGGTCAGGCCGCACGCCTCCATGACCGAGCCGTACGAGCCGAGCAGCCGGGCCGTGGATATCGGCAGGCCGACCGCGGACCAGTAGACCGCCGGATGCTTGGCCCGGGCGTAGGCGGCCCCGCCGCCGAGCGCGACGAGGGGGCCACCCACCTCCAGGAGCGTCGTCAGGTCGGCCATCAGGCGGCGGCCCCCGCGGCGGCCGGGAAGGCGGCCGGGGTCACGGCGGCGGCACGGAAGGCGATGCCGTGCCGCTGCTGCCCGTTGAACACGCTCTCCCACGGGCGGGCCACCAGCCCCGGCAGCGAGACCGGCGAGCCGAGGACGAGCCCCTCGGACACGCCGCTCTCCGGAACCGTGACCTTGATTAGCGACGATTCCCCGTCCTCGATGTAGACGACGCCGATCGTCATCAGCGCCTCACCGCTGACGGCGTCCTTGGCGACCTCCCCCGTCTGCCGGTCGCGGACCTTGGGCTCGGGCGCCTCGGTGAGCAGGATCGTCGCGGCCGAGGTCTCCACACGGATGGTGCGCAAGTTCTCTTCCCATCTACTCGTCTAGACAAGATGCAGCCTGCGAACCCGATCTCCGGGTTCGCGCGGACCACCTTGCCACACAACTTGCTCACTCGTCTATACGAGTAAGCGTGTTGGGGTGTACGAGTTCGGAGAAGCGTCCCCGCGCACCACCGCTGCTCACGCCATCAGGTCGCCGGAAGCTGGTACGACAGCACGTACGCATCCGCCGCCATCACCGTGTCACAGACCTCCACGGCCCGCCCCTCGGTGTCGTAGGCGGTCCGGATCAGATGGATCACGGGCACGCCGGAAGCCAGCCGGAGCGTCTTGACCTCGGCCGGCGAGGGCATCCGGGCGCGGATCTCCTCCTCGAAGTGGTCCAGGCGGTGACCCAGCTCTTCCAGCCGGGCGTAGATGCCGCCGGGACCGGGGTTGGGCTCGGCGATCTGTGTGCCCCGCGCGATGTCGAGCGGCAGGTACGAGGTGGCGAACTCCACCGGCCGACCGTCCAGCAGATACCGGCGCCGCCGGGCGAGCACCCGCCGCACGGACCCGAGCCGGGCGGACACGTCCTGGCCGGCCTTCTCCTCCTTGACCTCCAGACTGTCCACCTGGGGGTGACTGCCGGCCGCGTCCGCCTCCACGATGAACGCGGATTTCCCCTGCTCACGGTGGCGTCGGGCGAACCGGTCGGAGGCGAGCCGCCGTACGGGCGGCCGTGGTCGCACGAAGACGCCCTTGCCGTGCTCGGCGTGCACGAGCCCTTCCCCCTGGAGGATGGAGAAGGAGTTGCGGACCGTCATCCGGGAGACGCCGTAGTGCTCGACCAGCTCGGCTTCGGAGGGCAGCTTCTCGCCCTCCTTGAAACGCCCACGGTCGATGGCCTCGCGCAGCTGGTCGGCGATCTGCCGGAAGACCGCGCGATCGCTCGTGGGGTCGAGATCACCGAGCAGGCCGGACGGGAGAGAGGGCATCTGTACTCCTTTAGGTATCTAGACGAGTGAGCGAGTGTTGTTGCTACGGTGGAGAGCCTAGCCAGCCGAGAGGGCCGAGGACCGTGAGCACAGAACGCCCGCACTCCGTGAGCGTCGCCGGAGTCATCGTCGACGACCAGGGCCGGGCCCTCCTGATCAAGCGCCGCGACAACGGCCACTGGGAACCCCCGGGCGGAGTCCTCGAACGCGAGGAGACCATCCCCGAAGCCCTCCAGCGCGAAGTCCTCGAAGAGACCGGAATCAAGATCGCGCTTCCCGCGACCCTGACCGGCGTCTACAAGAACATGAAGGGCCTGATCGTCTCCCTGGTCTTCCGCTGCGAGGCCGCCGACGGCACGCCCACCACCGGGGACGAGACCCGCGCACTGCGCTGGGCCACCCGTGAGGAAGTCATCGAACTCGCCGACGAGGCGTACGCGATCCGCGTCCTGGACGCACTCGACGCAGCAGCCCCGCCGGCCGTCCGCGCCCACGACGGCGTGAAACTCGTCTAGCCCGAACCCGCTGCACATGGCGGCCTACCAGCACGAAGGAACTTGTATGCACGAGTATACGAGTACAGCCCGGGTCTGGGGACTGTCTTGCCCAGGTTTCCCGGAAGAGGTCAGCCGGGCCCGCCGCTGGACGCGCGACATCCTGCGCGGATCCCCCCTGGTCGACGACGCCGAGCTGATCGTGAGCGAACTGAGCGCGAACGCGATCCTCCACACCGCCAGCGGCACGCGATCGGGCAGCTTCCACCTGGCCCTCGCGGTCTCCCCGCGAGTGGTCGCCCTGTCAGTCACGGACGAGGGAGGCACCGGCACCGCCCCGAAGGTCGAGCACCAGGACGAGCAGGCCGAACACGGCCGCGGCCTGGGCATGGTCAGCGCCATCGCTCACCGGGTCGTCGTCCACGACAACCACGGCGGCCACACCGTCACCGCGGAACTCCTCACCGAGGCCGGCGCGACAGGAGGCCGCCCGTGCTGACGTCCACTCCCCCCGAAGCGCCGGCCACGGGCAGCCAGCCCCTCCCCTGCCACTGCGAGGCCGCCGCCTACCCCCTGCACGACATCCGCGCCATCCCTCTGGGATCACACAACGCCGCAAGCCCGCGCCTGGCCCTGCGCTGGTTACGAGAACGCACGCGCCACATCACGGACCAGCTCGACGCCGCATACGCGCAGCCGGGCCTGCACTGGCTGACGGACGAGCCCGAGCACGAGCGAGCCCTCGCCTACCTGACCGCAGGCACGGGCTACCAACTCACCCTCTACGACGACACCACCCGCTACGTCCTCGCTGCCTACCCCACCGGAGCAACCGCATGAACAGGCCCAACCGCGGCTACTGGTGCGAATACTGGACCGAGGACACCACCACCACAGAAGGGCCGGCACTCCGGGCATCCTTCGCCGCCCACTCGGCACCCCAGGCAGACCGGTGGGTCTCCATCACCCTGCGCACGATCTCACCGGCCCTCGACTCCGACGCCTCGGACGCAGCATGGGAGTGGCTCTACGAGGAACGCATCGAGACGCGAAGAGCCCTCCTGCGCTCCGAGCCCTGCACCGTGACCATCAAGCACGCCGACGCCCACATCACATGGACGATCCGCCCCGTGATCTTCCTTCCCCTCGCGCACCGAGAGGGCTTCGAACTTCCCGCGTGCGCCCGATACTTCGAGCCCTAGACCACAGACTGAGTTACAAATTTCTCTACGGGTTCAAGGCGGCTCGCTCCGCTCCCCGCGCGTGGCCCGGCCCCCGGCCGGGCCTGCGCTCCTATCTCCGCCCCGCTCCAGCCCGGCCGGCGTCCGTGCCGCGCGCACAGCAATTAGTCGCCTGGCGCCAGAGACGGGGTACGTCGTGGCTGGGGCGGCCAGCTCCACGGCTTTAGGCAGCCACTTTGGCGCGAGCCTCGAAGATCATGGCCCCAACGTCGTGCTTTACCGGGCAGGTCCACAGACTGCCCGACGCGCCACAAGCTTACGGGGCCATGATCACTCGCGCCAAAGCAGCTCCAGCCCAAAGCCGCTCCGCCGACCTGGACTCGCCTCAGAATATGCTTAAGTACGACCACTTTTCAGGAAGTACGAACGCATCTCCGCCTTCAAAGTTCCCCAACAACTGCCCTGAGAAGGAGATACCCAAAGGGAGGGTGCCGGCATCCGCTTGCACTCGCCCTTCCAACGGAATGCCATCTGATTGCAGTGACTGTGCATCGATCACCGAAAGAGATGACCCGCGCACCAGCACTACTTTGCACGGTGTCTGGATGACCCCCGATGTCATATCGACACCAATTGCCTGTCTCCACACATGAGCGACTTTGCCCATAGGCTGCAACTGCTGCTCTGTCAGGCAACGCAAAACTCTCTCAGATGCGACCCTTTGCAGATCTTCAATGAAAAACTCGGTGACGTCCAGGTAAGCCCTCAACGTGTCGACGTCTAGAAGGTTGAGCGCCTGATAAGAGTGGGCGACCTCATTACGCCGCGCCACAAGATCGGCCAGAAAGCCTTCCGTGCTCCTGAAGTCCAATCCAGAATCCGTCAACATCCCTCGGATTGCCGACTCGTTGATATTCGACCGAACATCGATATCGACCCTGTGGAGCAATTCTGCAATATAGGGAAATCTGTAATTGGCCGTAGCATACGTGAAGACCACGGGCAGCCACTGCGGTTGCATGTTATTCACACTCGAAGTCAGTGCATGAATGGCAGCGGCTTCATCAATCGGTTCCCTCAGGCGCACGCGTTCAGCCTCTAGAAGCGACCTGAGGGAGAATTCTTTGTACGCCACACGAGTTCGCTCGGGAACATGCGAGTAACGCGAGAAAATTCCGGAATAGGCCTCGGCAACCTCTATGACGACCTTATCAACACTTTCTTCAAGTAGGCCATAGAGGGAAATTATCCCGTTCACATAACTCTGCCGCTTAGATCGAGCAGCCAAAGTCGCCAGTGTCCTCTTGTCGTCGGCGTGAGCCGCCGACAAGGCTGCAAGGAGAACGGGGCCCAGATCCAATTCGGCCCGCAGAGCCGCACAGTCCGCGCGAAATGCTGCCAGCGCCTCTCTCACGATTACTCCTGCTTCTAGGGAAACTCGCGCTAGCCTTGCGAAACGACGCTTTTCAGCATGTCGCTGATCAGCTCGTCCCTGCGCTGCACATCTTGAGGATCGGTACGGCGACCATCGAAATCCTCTTTATGATCATCGTAAAGTTTTTCTAGCCGCTGATTCACCTCTTCCCGCGAACCTCGCAGCTTCTCGGCGTCGTCAAGATGCTGGCTAAAGGCCGACATGACGCAGTCGTAAGCCAGGAGAGTGGGACGCGGAACCCATACCCGCCCTCTCGGACGATCTCGCCTGATGTAGAAGACCCGCTCGCCGAGTACGTCATAGGCCAAATCCATGGTCGCAACAAAAATGCGACCCAACTCGTCTACAAGTTCCTCCGAAAACGTGGAGTTCGCTTTTTGCCAGTACCTGTCGAGAAAGATTCTCATATTCCGCAGCGCGCCAACACTGGTCCGCTGACGGTGGGCAAAGAAGCGGAGCACTGTTTCAATGTCTTCCATGCTCTGATAACGCGCATCATCGAGCACCTCCTCCCGGACTCGACCCGAGCTTAGTTCCCTCTCGTCCGGCTCGGGGATTCCCCAGGCTTGACAAAAGCTGGGAGTTCTGGCCAACTCGGCAAGCTTTTTATTGAGAGGGCCACGGGAGGCAGCATTGCGTTGCTCTTGAGAGGAGAGCGAAATGCCTCCTGTGTTAATTCTCTCAAACACTAGCTCTTTCAGTCGCTGCGCTTGGGCGTCATCTCGCGCTGTCTCGTACAGCAACACGATGCTTGACAGGTAGCGCCGGTCAATTCCTTGACGGATCTGCAGCGGAAGCGACGAGTAAGTCATCCCATCCAATTCGCTCCAATATTCCAAACCGGTAAGAACGAGGTCATCTGAATAGAAGTCGGCCAACGCCGTCAGGCGCTGCAAGCCGTCCATCACTTCGTATCTTGCATACTCGAATTCATAAAGAAAAATAGGAGGCACAGGGACGTTCATAATAAACGATTCGATCAAGCGAGATTGCTTTTCCTTGGACCACCTTCGCCGACGCTGATACTCGGGTTGCAATTCATACCGCCCCGAGCTAATAATCGAAGGCAATTCGGGCAGTTGCGTTCTAGCCTGCTCAGTTACAATTCGAACGTCACCGCTAGTGTACTTTTTTACAATATCTTCTTGCGTGACGGCTTTCCTGTCGCGCTCGACTGGGACAACTAGATCCAGACTTTCATTTGCAAGGAGGCCGCGGGTCAACATATTTTTTTCCTCAGTCGCAGTTGGCGGTTGAAACGTACGCAAAAGACATTTGTCTCTGACTGCCCTCTCCTAAAAGGTGGTTGTCAATCCGGAGCAAGCGCGATCCGGGACTGTGGTAGTCAGTCCTCTCCCCCAGTACGGTCATGGAGAAACAGGATGCCCCAACGCACTGCTCCGCTGCAGGTAAATCGTCAGCATGGCCCGGCGACGTCAGGGCCGCGCTAGATCATGGCTGTAGGCGTGCGCCCGCGTACACCTGGCGCAGCTTTCCAAGCTGAGGGCTCAGGCACCATCATCCCGTGCCGGCCGTCCTGGCTTGCTCCGGTCGACGGCACTGGCAGCATGGTGGAGGCCGGTGGTGGTGCCGCGAGACACACGCGCACCTGGTCGGTCAGCCCCCCGCCATCGTGGCTGGCTGTCGTCGGCTGAGGTTCGTGCCACAACCGTGCCAGATGCAGGGGTCAGCCACGGTCAACGCCGGTGCCTCGCGGTCGAGTAGCCGCCCGCTGCCTCGGCCTGCGAAGCCGCAGGTCAGGCGTGAGGTCCCCCAGCCTCTCTCCTAAAGTGGTTGTCCAGCGCGCTCAGCGCGTCCACACCCGTTGGAACTCTTCGGCGGGGATGGCCTCCAGTGGATCCTCTTCAAGGTCGATCGCCTGGTCTGTCAGGAAGCCGTGCTCGTCCTCCAGGTGCTGCCAGCTGTACCGGTGGAGCTGGCCGGCCGAAGTCAGCTCAGCTTGCTTGATGACGATCAACTCACCGCGGTCAGGTACGGCCTCGATGTACCACAAGCCGCCCTCCTCGTCAGCGTGACGGAAGTGGTGCCGCTGGGTGGCGGCTTCATCGAGTGCTCGGAAGTACGCCACGGTCTCTGCTTTGATGCGCTCCAGGTCAACCACGAGACCATCGTGTCAGCGAGCGCACGCGGTGCCCCGTTCTGACATCCACTAGTGACATCAACGGCGCCGGACGCCAGCACTCCCAGGCGGTTTGGCACGGCCAGCGCGGCCAGGCGGCTCCCCGGCAGTGCCACGCAGTGATCGAACTCCTAAAGCGGGTGTCGCAGGTTCGAATCCTGCCGGGGGCACAGAGCAAAGGGCCAGCTCAGGAGGGGTTCCCTCCCAGGCTGGCCCTTCGGCGTCCCATGGACTGTGCCACACGCGTGTCACTACGTGGAGAAGTTCTGGTCCGGGTGGGGCAGGGCCTTCGGTACGAAGAGGCTCAGCCGAAAGGTGGTCGGTTGCGTCTGGCGTCCACAGAGCCTGTCGACTCGCACCGCCGTCCAGTCGATCTGCGTGTCCGACGCTCGGAGACGGCGGATATGAGCATGCCACTCCGCCTCGTCCTGGGTTTCGAAGAGCACCTCCCAGCAGCCCGTGTCAGGTGCGAAGCGAGGAGCGGACCGCTGCGCTTCGTTCTGCTGCTGACGCCTTCTTTTGCGCTGCCCTGGCATTGGCCCAGCATCGTCGGCTTCGACCGTGACAGCAAGGCCATTACCCGTCCCTAAGACGTCGTTTCAGACGTCGTTTCCAATGGCTGATCGCTTGTTGAGCGGTATATGACAGATCTGATCGAGCGGTTGGTGCCGGACAAGTTGTGGACGCTGCTGCGGCGGGTGGTCCCGCCGCCGGAGGTCATACGCCCGCAGGACGGCGGGCGCCGACGGGTCGGGGACCGCGCATGCCTGGCGGCGATCATCTTCGTGGCCACCTCGGGCTGCACATGGCGACAGTTGCCGCCGGTGTTCGGCCCGGCCCGGCCCAGGGTCCACCGGTGCTTCGGCCGGTGGAGCCGGGACCGGGTCTGGGCCCGGCTGCACCGGGTCATCCTCGACGAACTCGGCGCGCGGGGTGAGCTGGACTGGTCCCGGTGCGCGCTCGACTCCGTCAGTGTCCGGGCGGCAAAAGGGAGCCCTTGACCGGACCGGATCCGACCGACCGTGGCAAGAGCGGATCGAAGCTTCACCTGATCACCGACCGCACCGGCGTGCCGCTGTCGCTGGGGACATCCGGCGCCGGCCTGCACGACAGCCTCGGCCTGCCGCCGCTCGTACGGGGGACCGCGCCCATCCGCTCCCGCCGCGGACCCCGCCGCCGGCGTCCGGCCAAGCTCCACGCCGACAGGGGATACGACTACGACCACCGGCGGACATGGCTTCGCGAGCGTCGCATCCGCCACCGCATCGCCCGCAAGGGCATCGAGTCCTCCACGCGGCTCGGCCGGCGCCGCCGGCTCGTCGGGCGAACGGTCTCCCGGCCGGCCGGCTACCGAAGGCTGCACCGACGTCACGAACGAAAGGCCGAGCACTTCCTGGCCTTCGTCGGCATCGCCGCAGCCCTCATCAGCTACCGCCGACTCACCAACTGAAACGACGTCCAACAGGAGCAATTCGTCAGCTCCCCTGTACTGACCGTGACGATTGTGGATATGCATCTGTGGGAGCGGCCGTGGACTCGAACCACCGAGGCCGCCGTGCTACGACCAGGTCTTCGCCTGCGTCGGCGTCTTGGAGATTCCGGTTTTGTCCTCCCGGACGAGCCACCCTCCACGCCGCCGCGAGTCCTCCACGCAAGACGACCCCTCTTCGGCCCACCCGGCCACCGTCTCGTCGTTCCGCTCCATCGCCCGACTGGCCGGAACCTGGCGGGACCAACCGATAGTGACCAGCAGCTTGGGCCCACCCTGGGCCGTGGAGGTCATGCGGAAACGCCGTCCTAGCACCGTCTTCGCATGGCTCAGGGGCCAGCGCCAGTCTTCCCGGCTGTGCGCGGCGGGCCCTTGGTCGACGCGGCCTCCAGTCGCCCTCCTCCTCCTACAATCGCCGCCACCGCTGCACCGACCGGGCACTCACCCGCAGGCCTTTGACGATCACCGAGCACGACTCGCCCTGGGCGAGCCGCTCCGCCGCCCGGAGCCGAAGTTGCTCATCCCACTGCCAGTTGGGCGGCCAGCCCGTCCCTTGTGCATACCGCCTGTTCGAGCGATACCCGGTGGGTGGCCAGTCGTCAGCCGTTATCACAACGCGGGTGCAACCCGGGGAAACGGGGCAGGTCGCGTGACGCATGTCATGCGAGGAGGTGTTGCCAGGTGTTGCCGCGCCCCTGCCACAACCGGCATGATCTCCATACAACTGACGGGAGATCAATTATGAAGAATTACAAGCGACTTGGTTCCGTTGCGGCCGTCCTTGGCCTCACGGCCGCCGGGATGGCCCTGAGCGCCGGCACTGCCCAAGCAGCTTCCTATAATGGCGCCTGCGGCTCCGGCTACAGCGTTATCGATTCCATGAATGTCGTCGACGGGACTGTGTACCTTACGTACAATGCGTCCAATGGCTACAACTGTGTAGTGACCGTCACGAACACTCCGGGCACTCCAGATGTAATGGGCGCCAACCTGCGCCTCTCCAGAAATGACAATGTGTGGACGTCCACCGAAGAGGACTCCGGCACTTACTCGTATTACGCGGGACCCCTCTACAAGTACGCTCCGAACTCCTGCATCGACTGGGGTGGGAGAGTCGCCTCCAACTACACGCGAATCAATTACGATGACCACTGCGGGTGACCTACCCTGCAGTTACTGACCTTGCATGCGCTGATGTCGTCAAGGCGGTCGGCATCGGAGGCCGGTGCCGGTCAGGAAACCGTCAAGGACGTCATGGCGGTGCGTAGGCCGACAGTCAGTGAACCTCTTCCATCCTGGATTGTCAGGTGAACCGGGCTGGCCGGAGGCGGTGACGCGGCGAAGCCCCTCGTCGTCGGTGTGCTGATCTCACTCAACACGCCGACGGCCGGGGGCTTCGTTGGTTTCGTGTCCTTCCGCGCTCGATGTCCCGCACGAGCTGGTCGAGCACGTCCCATGGCTCATCTGCGCCCGAAGGCGTGAACGCCGCGCGCCCTGGCGCAAGGTGAGCTGTTTCCGTCGGGCACAGCTCGCCCTTGCCCACCTGCGCAAGAAGGAAAGGCTTGCCCAGCCCAGCGCAGGGTTCGGCGTCTCCGAGGCGACGGCCTGGCGGTACGTGGACGAGACGGTCGACGTCCTTGCCGCCTGGACGTCCGGCCTGCGCGAGGCCCTGACAGGCCGGGGCAAGGACGACTTCGTGATCCTGGACGGCACTCCGATCCCCACCGACCGGGTCGCCGCGGACGAACCGTACTCCTCGCAGAAACACCAGAAGCACGGCATGAACGCGCAGGTCGTCGCCGCACCCGACGGCACACCCCTGTGGTTCTCATGGGCCCTGCCCGGGCGCACCCACCACCTGACCGCCGCCCGCGCCCATGGCGTGATCGAGAACTGCCTCACCCGGCAGATCCTCGTTCTGGCCGACCGTGCCCACCAGGGCGCCGGCGCCACCGTCCGCACCCCTACCACCACCGCGAACTGCCCGAGCACCACCAGCGGTACGACCAGGACCACGCCCGACTGCGCGCCCCCGGCGAACGCGCCTTCGCACAGTCGAGAACCTGGCGTCGACTTCGTCGAGCCCGATGCTCGACCAACCGCAACGGACACATCGTCGCCGCCGTCCACACGCTCCTGATCCACGCATCCAGAGGATCAAGAAGGCTCACTGGGATCGGAAAAAGGGTTCACCCCAATCAGCCCCGAAAGCGTTAATTGCACGCAGCGACTGGACCGCCGATCCCTTAAAAGCGCCTCTGGCGTAAGGGCAGTGAATGACCCGTCAGCCCGGGGAGCCAAGTCATTGAAATCGGCTCACTTGCACAGCGCAACCCGAGGACCTCAAGGACATACAGAAATTCCGATGTCACATCTCCATCCGGCTTTGCCGTCTCAGTCAAGATGCGGCAGATGTCAAGGACAACCTCGCCCTTGACAGAGGGGCGATATGCGAGGGCCATAGGGTTCGGGGGGTCCAGGAGCCCAGAAGCCGCCAGGAGCTGGATGTGGTTTCGGACCGTTGTAGCGGGCACGGAAAGGCGCTCAGACAGGCCCGGCACATTGACGAACCTTTTCCTTGCGTTGACTCGACCGTAGCCAGACTCGACCCAGCAATCCCTCTTGCGGACCAACCGCCTCGATATCCTTCACCGAAACTCCACCCAAGATCAGGGAGCTGATCCCTCCTCGGCGTGCCCTTGACGCCCGAAACGACCTCATGCACCGTTCGGCGGCCAGAAATGGCGTCTCGGGCGACATGTAGAGCGATCTTGGATTCATCGCCCGAGAGCAGGATCCTCAAATCCTTATCGATTCCCTCGGAATGCTTCCACAGGGTCCGGCCACTGATCAGGCGCGACCAGTCACGCACCAAATCGCACGTGAAGTCGAACTTTTTGCGCTCCGTCTCTTCGTCGGCGTAAAGGCCGGTGTGCGACATTCCTTCGAGCACATCCAGGGTCTTGCCTGAAAGGAACTTGTGTTCGTCCGGCTCGGACATGGCGCCTCCTGACCAGCCGTAGCTCAACACGCAGCGCGGAGTCTTACAGCCGCCACTGGCAGTCGGAGGGCACGTGTCCTATCTCAGGCGGCGCATGGGGGGATGTGAGGTCGCGCGGAGGAAGCAGTGCCGGAAGGACGAGAGTCCAAGTCGTACCCGCAACCGCACCGGATCGAGCGGGGAGCAGCGGGGAGCAGCGAGGAACCACGGTGAAGACGCCCCCTCCCACCGAGCCGCCGAAGCAGCCAACCGCTCAGGTCAGCGCCCAGGTCAGCGCTCGAATCGGCCCCGAATGACCGCAGCTTCTCAAGCTGAGAGCGCGAGTTCGATTCTCGTCACCCGCTCCAAGCAAACCCCCGGGCCAGCGGCCCGGGGGTTCTTTGTTGCCCAGACCGGCACGGCGGTGCCGCACCACATCCGGCCGGCCATGGGTACCCCGCGGGAACCCTTCCGGCTGCCTCAGGACGGCCAGGCATCGGCCATCTCGAAGGAGACCACCGTTCCGCCGAAGCGGCTGGGCCCGGCATGCCACGACGCGGCGATGGAGTCGACCAGGAGCAGCCCGCGCCCGTGCGCGTCGTCGGCGTCGGGGCGCCGCAGCCGCACGTTCGCCGGGAAGCCCGGGTTGTGCACCTCGACCCGGAGCGAAGTCCCCTCGCGGAACCACTCCACCCGGACGAGCCACGGGTCGTCCGACCGGCCGTGGAGGACGGCGTCGGTCACCAGCTCCGGGATCATCGGCGCGCAGTCGTCGACCGAGCAGGCCGGCGCGTACGGAGCGATGAACTTCCGGAACCAGCGCCGGGCCCGCGGCACGGACTCCGCGACGGGGTGCAGGGTCATCGCGCCGAGCCTCGGCGAGTCCCCGCAGGGTGGCGGTCGATCGTGCAGGCCATCCGTACTCACTCCCTGCCGCTGCCGTCGCAGTCGAGGCAGCGGGGCCGTGTCCCTTCTTTACTTCGTCACCGGGGCCGCGCGCCGTCGTCCGCCCGCGCCCGTAAGGGGGGCGAAGACCAAGCCGGGGCTGGGGTAAGAGGGCGATGCCGGGGTCAGAACCTCGTCGTGGCCGGGACGGTCGGCTCCACCTACGTGAGGCGCCGGCCGGGTATGACGTGGGTTTGCTCAGAAGAGCCTCAGGACTTCCACTTCGTACGCCAAGAAGCAGGAGATCGTGTCATGGTCATCCCACGCGAGCACGCGAGCGAGGTGTCCGCAGGCGACTGCGGGCGTTGACGAGGGAGACGTACATGTTCGGAACGATGGATGCCGGAGCGGTGATCGGCATGGTTCTCACGATCGTCGCTGTCCTGGGACTCGGCATCGCTGCGGTCCGCTGGCTCAAGGCACAGAACCGGTAGTTCGGAGCCACCTCCGAATCGTTCCTCGCTCTGCGAGGCGGCTCGCCCCTTGGCGGTCGTCAGCACCTTGGAAGGCCACCCGGCAAGAAGCCCGGCTCGTCCCTGGCACGGTGGTCACACCGTGCCAGGGACGGGCCGATCGGTTCGTCCCGTCAAGGTTTGCCCGCCTCCTCCAGGCGCCAGCCCCAGGACGTCATGATCCACTGATGGCCGAGTACGCCTGGCCCACGGGTCCTGAAGCGGGTGTCGCAGGTCCGACTCGTGCCGGGGGCACGGAGGGAAGAGCCGACTCGGGAGAAGTTTCCTCCGAGGCCGACCCTTCGACGTTCCGGGGGTCGTGCCGCACCCGTGCCACACCCGTGCCACTACGCGCTACCAGGTCTGGAGCCCCATCTCTCAGGGCGTGTCCGACGGGTCGCGTGACACAGCACCGCCCATCGACGTCCCGGACGAAGCCCTGGTGGCCCCCGCCCTCGGCCCGACCCGTCCGCTGCCGAACTGTACGGTCCGCTCCCCACACCCCTCGGGATCCCCTACGGGCCCCCGAGGGGGTTTCCCCCTCTGAGGTCCGGGGGATCGCTCCATGTCCCGGCGGAGCGGCCGACGGGCATGATCCATCCATGATTTTACGACGCACAAGTATCCGGATTCTGGCTGGTGCGGCGGTCCTCGGCAGTGTGTCCGCCCTGGTGGCTCCGGTCTCGGCGGCGGCCGGCTCCCACAGCGAGCGGGCACGAGGCGGGGCCGTCGTCTCCGTCGAGCAAGCGGCCGATCTCACAGCGGAGGAAGTGGCCGGGGAACTCCGGGGAAAGATCGACTCCTCCCAGGTCCGCTACGGCGTGACCGCCTATCGGGTCATCTACCGCACCACTGACAGCGCGGGCGCCCCCACGACCGCGAGCCAGCTCGTCGTCCTCCCCAAGAACGGGGCGCGCCACCTGTCCACCGTCTCCTGGCTGCACGGCACCACCGTCTACCGCAAGGACGTCGCCTCGGAGAATCCGAAGTCGAACGACCGGCTCGTCGCCCTGCTGTTCGCCTCGACCGGGCGGGCCGTTTCGGCACCCGACTACGTGGGCCTCGGCTCGGGCGAAGGCTTCCACCCCTACGGTGACCCTCGGGCCACCGTCGCGGCCTCGGTGGACGGCCTGCGCGCAGCCCGGACCCTCGCCCACCGGAACGGCCGGGAGCTGAAGCGGAAGGTCCAGGTCAGCGGGTTCTCGCAGGGCGGCCCCGCGACCATGCTGGTAGGCCGGGCGCTTCAGCAGGAGGGCGCCGACCGCTCCTTCCGGCTGGGGGCACTCGCCCCGGTCAGCGGTCCCTACCACCTTTCGGCCTTCGAGGCCGCCGCGGCCGACGACAAGATCGCCAAATCCGGCATCTACCTCGCCTACTTCGTCACCGCCTGGAACAAGATGTACGGCCTCTACACGTCGCCCGGCGACGTCTTCCGCTCCCCCTACGACAGCAAGGTGGAGGGTCTCTTCGACGGCCATCACACCGCTGGGCAGATCGTCAGCGAACTCCCGGCGGCTTCCGAGGACCTGTTCACCGAGGACTTCCTGAACAGGATCCGCAAGCCCGACGGTGTCCTGAAGGACAAACTGCGTCCGATGGACAACACGTGCGACTGGCGGCCGAACGTACCGGTGGAGATCTTCCACGGCCGGGGCGACAAGGACGTCGACATCAGTCACGCGGCGTACTGCGCCGACCAGTTGACGAGGAACGGTGCCACACACCGGCTGACCGACATCGGCGAGTACGACCACAACGGATCGGTGCGGCAAGCCCTGCCTCGGATCGTCAGGTTCTTCGACGAGTCGGCGAAGACCGGCTGAGCGCGCCACCGCCAGCGGCTGCCCGAGCGGCTCGACGCCGTCCGCAACGACAGGCTGCCCGGCCTTCACACCCTCGCCGCCGGCGTCGACCGCGACCGTGACGCTGTCCTCGCCGGTCTCACCCTGCCCTGGAACTCGGGCGTCGTGGAGGGACACGTCAACCGGATCAAGATGCTCGAACGGCAGATGTTCGGCCGAGCCGGATTCCCGCTGCTCCGGGAGCGAGTCCTGCTCTACAGGCGACCGACGCGTCAGGGCGGCTGTCCCGCTGGCTCGTACCTCTCGTCGATTCGGCGAGGAGCCACGCCGAGAACCAAGTTCTCCAGGGCGTGAGGCATCGGTCCGAAGCAGGCGACCCAGGTCTCGACGAGATAGATCACGCCTGCTTCATCGATGCCCAGGAAGAATCGGCCGTGGTCCAGCTCGCCGAGCGGGTACAGATGGCGCCCGATCGCTTCGCCCCACTCCGTGAATCGGTCATCCTCGCCCCAGGCCAGTTCGGGGTTCAGCTCGAACGGCGTGCGCGCACAACTGATCCCTGGCCCGCTGACGTTCACGGTCAAGCCGCCGAACTCTTGCAGGAAGGCTTCCGCAGCGTCGTGCATGGCGAGGCCGACTGCTTCGAACATGGATCGCCAGCGGGTCGTGTCCACCTTCCGTCCAGGCGTCCATCCCGATGCCTTCAACACCTCGTCCACCTCTGGCGACCAGCTACTCATCTGGGCCCGGACTCCTCAGCCATGGGTGAGCATTGATCATCTCAGCGGCCGACGTCACTGAACAGTGTGCGACCGCTTCACGGAAAGCGGGCCGGACCCCGTTCGCGTGGACACAGCCGGCGTGTACGGTGCCCACGACGCGGGGAGAGGGAGGAGCCGTGACTGATCGGTCCTGGCGGTTGATGCAGGGAGACACCCATGTGGGAACCCTCTTGCTCGACCACATCGACCAGCCGTGGCTTCACTGCCGCTTCACAGCCACAGCGGCTTGGGATTCCGTGCGCCCCGTCTTGGCGGCGTGGACGCAAGCCGTGGAGAGCGATGACAGCAACGAGCTTGCGGTGGACGAGGCCCTGGAAGCCGTCGATGCGCTGCAGCTGGCCCTGGTGGCGGTCGCTGGCTCGGAGCGCATCGACGACTTCTTGATCCACGTCGAAGGCGACACCGCCCGTTTCCGCTACTGATGCCCCACGGCCGGGCCGTATCGCTTTCCGTCTCGTTCAGTCTCACTCACGGCCGTTCGGACGCGTCCCGGAGCCGTCCCCGGAGAGGATCACGCCGCCGCGCTGCCCTGATGGCCGCCGGCCGGTATGCGTAGGGTGTGGCCGCCGAAGTCCGCGACCGGATCCAGCCTCCCGCCGAGCCTCTCCAGGTAGTGGGCGACGACGTCCGGGGTGGCCCCCTCACCGTGTTCGATCTGGGAGATCCTGGCGACGCCGACTCCCATCCGGGTCGCCACGTCCCGCTGGGTCAGCCCTGACTGCTTGCGCGCCTCGGCGAGCCGGTGGCCACGTGCCCCGGCGGGAAGCCGGCGAGGCCCTGTCTCCACCTCGGCGGCAGGTCGTCCGGCGTGGAGTCCTGGTGTCGGTCGTCTCCTGACGGCATCGGGTCTTCCCCGGAGCCGGGGTGGCGGTGGTCTCAGCGCCAGTCGTCGATCACGTAGGCGTCCGGGTGGCTGTAGCCGGGTTCGTTGGGCTTGTGCATGGCCACGCCTTGCAGCCAGGTACGGAAGCCGCGGTCGGCCATGCGCCGGTAGGCGTCCTGGCGGGCCAGGTTCATTCCGGCGTCCAGTTGTCCCAGTCCTTTCTCGGTGGCCAGCTGCTCGCACGCGTCCAGCAGTCGGTCGAACCGGTCCGCGGCGTCCGGGCCAGGGCGTACGGCTCCGAACTTGACGAAGCACACGTCCTCACCGGCCTCCGATCCCGCTCCGCAGTGGCAGACGGCCAGACCGTCGAGGCCGGCGTCGGCGCCTTCGAGGAGGAGGGTGTCACCGAGCCCTTGCGCCTGTACGGCCGTGATCTCGCGTTCCAGGCTCAGGCCCTCGTACACGGTCCCCGTCAGCGCGCGGCCGAGGCTCAGCGCGGCGGGCCGCTCGGCGGCGGTCAGCTCGCCGTACAGCACCCGGCCGGGGACCGCGGCACCGGCGGTGACCTGCTTCTTCATGATGGCGGTGAGGAATCGGGGCCAGAAACCGTACCGGCGGTAGAGCTCGAGGTGCTTGGGGCTGTGCGAGAAGGTGAACAGGCCGAGGTGGCGGTTTCCCCAGGTGTCGAAGCAGGCCATGACCGGTTCCATGAGGCGCCTGCCGATGCCCTGGTCCCACAGGTCCGGGCGTACGGTCAGCGGGCCGAAGAACCCGACGCTGCCCCAGTCGGTGGCGAAGTTCGTTCCGACGACCTCGCCCTCGACGGTCGCTGCGAAGGCCGCGTGCGGATCCGCCGCCCAGCGGGTGCGGACATAGTCGGCGGTCCCGAAGAAGGTCTCCGGCTCGGGGGCCCCGAGGAAGGTCCCGAAGGCGACCCTGAAGATCTCGTCGGCCCGGTCCAGGTCCGGCTCGGCCAGCGGGCGGACCGACACCGGGGCGGCGACACTCGTTCGCTTCGCTGCGGGCATGGTCGTTCTCCTTTCCGCCCCCGGTTCCATCGCACCACGGACCCGCGCCGCGGGCGAAACGACGGGTCCGGCGGCGGCTCAAGGACCGAGCGGCCGCGTTCCCCGACGACCGGGCGGCCGTCCTCCGGCCGATCGACGCCCCGCCGGGCTCCGTTCGCCGGGGCTTCCGAGGTGCCGGCGGAGCGCCGGCTGCGCCCGCTCCACCGCCTCGCCCCGCCACGGCCGTCACCGTCGTCGGCGAGTTCGCCCAGCGGACTGCTGGAGTCCGCCATGGCCGCTCGGCCTCGACTGGGTGATGTCGTCGTGGTGGCCGGCGCGGAGTCACTGGCCGGCGGTTCCCGTCCGGTGCCGGTGCCCGTGGTGGCGACCGGTCCGGAAGGAGCCGCGGATCAGGCGGTTCCCGGCGTCCGCAGCTGACATCGACCACACCGGGCGGAAGGCGCACCCGCCCCCGGGGATCCGCGCCCGGGGGCCGGCCCGGGCCGGGAACCCCTGGTCACGGACCGTCCCGTGGACGCGCCGGACAGCGCCCTCGCCGACGGAGCCGTGTTCGGCCGGCCCTCCGTGCGGCTCGTCGTCGCCTGCCGGTCCCGACGCGGGCGGGCGCGGCCTTCGACGTGCGGGGCCGCGCCCGCCGCAGCGGGAGCGGGGCGGTGCCGCAGCGCGGTGGTCAGCTCTGCGCGAGGTTCGCCTCACAGGTGGCGCACCTTCGCACGGCATGCCGCCTCGGATTGCCCGCGGTGGCGGTCGCCGGAGAAGCACTGCTCAACCGCTCCCAGAGGCCGGGCGGAGGATCGGGGATCCATCCCCAGCGCGGCGGCTGTACGTCGTCCTCGGTCATGTGGTCGCACCATCCGGGCCGGTGCGCGACCTGGGCCGGGGAGATCAGGATCGTGTCCTCCGGGTGAGTACGCCACTGTGTCCGCACGGACGCGCCCACCGAACGCGGGGCCGCCGACGCCGGCGCGGACGAGCCCGGCGGGCATTCGCAGCCGAGCCCGATGACGATCCTGCCGCCGCACTCGTCGCAGCGTTCTGCTTCCACTGGTCCCCTACCCCCTTCACGCGGTGCCGGATCCGGCCCGGCGGACGACCTTCCCGTCGGACTCGGCGAATCCGAGTGACTCGTGGAAGGCCCGTGCCCCTGATGGTCCCTGTCGGTCAGCCGCTCCATACGGCTGTGTCCGGGCCACCGTGGCGGCGACGGCGCGGAGTTCGCCCATGGGACGGGCCCCGGCGCCCTGCCGTGGGCAGCGTGTCACATCCTGCCGTGGGCAGCGTGTCGCGCCCTGCCGTGGGCAGCCTGTCGCGGACGGGCAGCTCCTCGAGGAACGGGGGCGCGAGGAGCCGGCGGCCGGCCGGAGGAACGTGTGGGCGGCGGGTCCGACGTCCCCGGTGAGCCGTCGGACGGCGCGGGGACTCCCGCGGTCGCCGGTCGAGGGGACGCACGGTGGACGGCGTGGAAAGGCCGCGGTTCCTGCCGGACCCGGGGTTCCTGCCCGCCGCGGGCGCCCCGCGGAAGCGGTGCCCGCGGCGGTGTCGGCGTGGTGCCGCGGGCCGCTCCCGGTGCGACCGCCGCCGTTCTCCGGCCGCCGTCCCGCCCTGTCGCTGCCGGCTGCTCATTACCCCGTGGGTAATCGACCGCTGCTGCCTTCCCTGGCAGGGTCGAGCACACCGGCGGGAGTCCCCGCCGGGAGCCGGTCGCAGCCGTGAGGAGAGCGCCATGTCCACCAAGCCCGTCGCCGCCGGGGTGAGTCCGGACGTCCCCGCGGGTTCCGTCGCCGAGGCCACCCGGGCCGTCGTGCGGGAGTTCCTCGCCGCCCGGATGGCCGGGGACACCGGGCGGCTCGTCGAACTCTTCGCCGACGAGGTCGACTGGCTGCTCGCCGAGAACCCCGCCGTCCCGTGGATCCGCCCGCGGTCCACCGCCGCCGAATGCGCCGCCCAGGTCACGGACCTGATGGAGCACACCGTGCCCGAGGACGCGCGCGCCTCCGTCGACGCCTTCCTCGTCGACGGCACCGACGCCGTCCTGACGGGGCACGTGTCGGGGACCGTACGTGCGACGGGGAAGTCCTTCGCGGGCCCGTTCGCGCTGCGCCTCACCGTCGAGGACGGCCGGATCACCCGGCACCACCTCTACGAGAACAGCCTGTCGATCGCGGAGGCCTGCACCCCGTGAGGGCACGGACCGGCCGGGCCGGGTGAACGAACGCCGGCCGCGTCGCGCGGAGCGGCGGCCGGGGCACCGCCCCGCGGTCCGGTCCCGCGAGGAACACCTGCGCGGGACCGATCCGGCGGGCCCCCTCCCCCTGCGTCGGCAGCGATCGTTCCCGGCCCCGAACCACGCGGGCGGGCGGCGGCCGTTTCCGTACGGCAGCGGAGCACCGTCCCCCGTCAGGGCCGCGGCCGACCGCCGGTGGCCACCGGCGGTCCCGTGACCGGCGTTCCGGAGCGCGGCGAGCCCGCAGCCGGAAGTCCGGGACGGGGCCGCTCACCGAGTCCACACCCGCTGGAACTCCTCGGCCGAGATGCTCTCCAGCGGGTCGGCCTCGGGGTCGATCGCCTGGTCCGTCAGGAAGCCGTGGTCGTCCTCCAGGTGCTCCCAGCTGTACCGGTGGCACCGGCCGGCCGGAGTCAGCTCGGCCTGCTTGACGACGATCAGCTCGCCGCCGTCGGGTACGGCCTCGAGGTACCACGAACCGCCCTCCTCGTCGGCGTGGCGGAAGTGGTGCCGCAGGGTGGCGTTCTCGTCGAGTGCTCGGAAGTAGGCCCTGCTCTCCGCTTTGACGCGTTCCGGATCGATCACGGGTCCATCGTGCCGGCGAGCGCGGGTGCGCCGTGCCGACGTCCACGGGCGGCATCGACGGCGCCGGACGCCGGCCCTCCCGGACGGTGTGGCGTCAGGCGCCGGTCCACCGCACGTCTCGTTTCACGGAGGCGATCACGGCGGCGACCGCGGCGGTCGCGGCGAAGCTCCCCACCATGACCATCAGCACGCCGATCGCGAAGAGGCCGCTGGCATCGTCCGACCAGTCGTAGCAGGTGGCAACGGTCAGGCCGGCCGCGGTGCCGAACGCGGCGCCGATGACGTGGCGCCGGGAGGCCGCCCAGTACACCGGTATCAGCAGGGTCAGCACCAGTCCGATCACCTGCCACGCCTCGTACGGGCCGGTCGTCGTGCCGTCGGGGTGCACGTCGCGATGCTGGTCCCAGCCCAGCCAGGCGGCCCACGCCACCAGTGACACCCCGGCCGGCACGAGTACCGGCAGCAGTCGTCGAACGGGCTTCTGCATTCCTTGGCTCATGCCGCCAGCGTTTCGGCTCACCCGGTCACCGGCCAGAGCGGGAGTACTCAGGTACGGCCGAGTACATGAGGCAGGGGCGGATCGCGCCCCCGGCGGCCGGGGGCGCCCGGCCGGGCGCCCCCGGTACTGCCGAGCGCCCCCGGAGCGCCCGGTGCCGTGGGAAGGTGGTCGGGTGATGCTGGAGGACCTCGTCCGGCTACGCCGGGCCCGTGACGTGATGGACCGCGACTACGCCAAGCCGCTCGACGTTCCGGCGCTGGCGCGTGTCGCCCTGATGTCGCCGGGCCACTTCTCCCGCAGCTTTCGCGCCGCCTTCGGGGAGACGCCGTACAGCTATCTGATGACGCGCCGGATCGAACGGGCCAAGGCGCTGCTGCGGCGGGGCGACCTGACGGTGACGGAGGTCTGCTTCGCGGTCGGCTGCACCTCGCTGGGGTCGTTCAGCTCGCGGTTCACCGAGCTGGTCGGCGAGAGCCCGAGCGCGTACCGGGCCCGCCGTCATGACGAGGGCGCCGCCGTCCCGGCCTGCATCGCCAAGATCTACACGCGACCGGTCAGGAATGGAGAAGCCGCGGCCGTCTCCCCGCCCGTAGCGTGACGCGCATGGACATCAAGCTTTCGCAGTGTTTCGTCGCCGTCGACGACCACGACCAGGCGCTCGCCTTCTACCGGGACGTTCTCGGCATGGAGGTGCGCAACGACGTCGGGTTCGAGGGGATGCGCTGGGTGACCGTCGGGTCGCCGTCGCAGCCCGATGTGGACATCGTCCTCGAACCGCCCCTCGCGGACCCGAACGCCTCGCCGGCCGACCGGCAGGCCGTGGCGGAACTGCTGGCCAAGGGCCTGCTGCGCGGTGTCATCTTCCAGACCGACGACTGCGACGCCACCTTCGAACGCATCCGCGCCGCGGGCGGCGAGGTGCTGCAGGAGCCGATGGACCAGCCGTACGGCGTCCGTGACTGCGCCTTCCGCGACCCCTCCGGCAACATGCTGCGCTTCACCCAGTCCCGCAAGCGGTGAGCTCCGGGCCCGGATGGTCCGGGCCCGGAGGCCGTGGCTGGAATTCCCCGGCCCGGATGGTCCGCTTCTTGCACCGGGGCACGGCTTCCGGCCATGGTCAGCCGGCTGGGGCGTCGCATCGCCCCGACCGGCCCCGGCCGGTGGCGTCGGGGCGTCCGCCGGGAGGCCGTGCCGCCGCGGGGGGGACCGGACGGAGAGAGACGGACACAGCGGAACAGACGCAGGAGCACCGGACGTGCTGCTCGGGTCCGGGCCGGACCGGACCGGATCGGGCGGCGCCGGCGGAGGCCGTGAAGGCGGCTCCGCCCCACGGATGGAGACACGATGAGCATGGCCCCGAGGGCGGAGGCGCGGTCGTCCGCGCCGCACGTCGCCGACAGCCACGATCTGATCCGCGTGCACGGCGCGCGCGAGAACAACCTCAAGGACGTCAGCGTCGAGATTCCGAAGCGCCGGCTGACGGTGTTCACCGGCGTCTCCGGATCGGGCAAGAGCTCGCTGGTGTTCGACACGATCGCGGCGGAGTCGCAGCGGCTGATCAACGAGACGTACAGCGCCTTCGTGCAGGGCTTCATGCCGACGCCGGCCCGGCCCGAGGTCGACGTGCTCGACGGGCTGACGACCGTGATCAGCGTGGACCAGCAGCGGATGGGCGCCGACCCCCGTTCCACGGTCGGCACCGTCACCGACGCCCACGCCATGCTGCGCATCCTCTTCAGCCGGCTCGGGCAGCCGCACATCGGCCCGCCCAGCGCGTACTCCTTCAACACCGCCTCGGTCCGGGCCAGCGGCGCGATCACCGTCGAGCGCGGCGCCAAGAAGGCGGTGAAGGCGACCTACCAGCGCACCGGCGGCATGTGCACGCGCTGCGAGGGCCGGGGCTCGGTCACCGACTTCGACCTGTCGCAGCTGTACGACGACGGCAAGTCGCTCAACGAGGGCGCGCTCACGATCCCCGGCTACAGCGTCGACGGCTGGTACGGCCGCATCTTCAGCGGCTGCGGCTTCTTCGACCCGGACAAGCCGATCCGCGAGTTCACCGGGCAGGAGCTGCACGACCTGCTCCACAAGGAACCGACCAAGATCAAGGTCGAGGGCATCAACCTGACCTACGAGGGGCTGATCCCCAAGATCCGGAAGTCGTTCCTGGCCAAGGACCGGGAGGCGATGCAGCCGCACATCCGGGAGTTCGTGGACCGGGCGGTCACCTTCACCACCTGTCCCGAGTGCGACGGGACCCGGCTCAGCGAGGCGGCCCGGTCGTCGAAGATCGACGGGATCAGCATCGCCGACGCGTGCGCCCTGCAGATCAGTGACCTGGCCGAGTGGGTCCGCGGCCTGGACGCCCCCTCCCCGGACTCCGCGAGCCGCAGGCATCCGACGATGGCGCCGCTGCTCGCCGCGCTGCGGCAGACCCTCGACTCGTTCACGGAGATCGGCCTCGGCTACCTCTCGCTGGACCGGCCGTCCGGCACGCTCTCGGGCGGCGAGGCGCAGCGCGTCAAGATGATCCGCCACCTCGGCTCCTCGCTGACCGACGTCACCTACGTCTTCGACGAGCCGACCATCGGCCTGCACCCGCACGACATCCAGCGGATGAACAGCCTGCTGCTGCGGCTGCGGGACAAGGGCAACACGGTGCTCGTGGTGGAGCACAAGCCGGAGACGATCGCGATCGCCGACCACGTCGTCGACCTCGGCCCCGGCGCCGGCACGGCGGGCGGCACCGTCTGCTTCGAGGGCACCGTCGAGGGGCTGCGGGCCAGCGGCACCCTCACCGGCCGTCACCTCGGCTACCGGGCCGCCCTGAAGAAGACGGTGCGCGAGCCCACCGGCACGCTGGAGATCCGCGGCGCGACGACGCACAACCTGCGAAACGTCGACGTCGACATCCCGCTCGGGGTGCTGGTGGCCGTCACCGGCGTCGCCGGTTCCGGCAAGAGCTCGCTCGTCCACGGCTCCCTCCCGGCCTCGGCGGACGTGCTGTCGGTGGACCAGTCGCCGATCCGCGGCTCCCGGCGGAGCAACCCGGCGACGTACACCGGACTGCTCGACCCGGTCCGCAAGGCGTTCGCGAAGGCCAACGGCGTGAAACCGGCGCTGTTCAGCGCCAACTCCGAGGGCGCCTGCCCCACCTGCAACGGCGTCGGCGTCGTCTACACCGACCTGGCGATGATGGCCGGTGTCGCCGTCCCCTGCGAGGAGTGCGAGGGCAGGCGGTTCCAGGCGTCGGTGCTGGAGTACCGCCTCGGCGGCAAGGACATCAGCGAGGTGCTGGCGATGCCGGTGGCGGAGGCCGAGGAGTTCTTCGGCGCCGGCGAGGCGCGCATACCGGCCGCGCACACCATCCTCGGCCGGCTCGCCGACGTCGGGCTCGGCTACCTCACCCTCGGCCAGCCGCTCACCACGCTGTCCGGCGGTGAGCGGCAGCGGCTCAAACTGGCCGCCCACATGGCGGACAAGGGCGGCGACCGGCTCGTCCACGTGCTCGACGAGCCGACCACCGGTCTCCACCTCGCCGACGTCGAGCAGTTGCTGGGCCTGCTCGACCGGCTCGTCGACTCCGGCCGGTCGGTCATCGTCGTCGAGCACCACCAGGCGGTCATGGCGCACGCCGACTGGATCATCGACCTCGGTCCCGGCGCGGGCCACGACGGCGGCCGGATCGTCTTCGAGGGCACCCCCGCCGACCTCGTCGCCGCCCGCTCCACCCTCACCGGCGAACACCTCGCGGCCTACGTCGGCGCCTGACACCCGGCCGAGGCCGGTGCGGCCGCCCCGGGGTGAGCGCGGGCCGGGCCCGCCGGGAGCGGGGAGGGCGCCGGACGGCCCCCCCCCGGGCGATCGTCGCCCGAGGGGCCGTCCGGTGCGTCCGGGGGCGCTCCCGGCGCCCTCACCGGTGCCGCCGGCTCACTTCTTCCCGCGGCGGCAGGCCAGCCACACGACGACCGCGGTGCCGGCCGCGGCCAGCAGCCAGGTGCGGTTGCCGCGGGCCGCCTCGGCGGTCCGGGCCGCCTGCTGCCGCACCGGCTCCGGGGCCTTCTCCTGGATCGCCTGCCCGGCCTGGGCGGCCTTGATCCGCGCCTGCTCGGCGGCCTGCGCCGCCTTGGCCTTCACCGGGTCGGGCACCTTGTCCTGCACCTTGCCCTGCACCTGGTGCGCGACGTCGGTGGCCCTGGTCCTCAGCTCTCCGGCCTTGACGCCGGCCTGCTGCCTGACCTGGGCCGCCTTCTCCTGAGCCAGGGTCTTCTTCTCCTGGAGCCGGGCCTTGACGTCCGTCTTCCCCGCCAGCGCCTCCACCGTCCGACCGAGCTCCTGACGGGTCTGCTCGACCTGCTCCCGCAGTTCCTCGGGGCCGGCGGCGGTCCGTTCGTCGTGAGGGGGCTGGGTCATCGCTGTGCACTCTCCTTGATCTCGGCCACGTCGGCCTTGACGCTGTCGATGGTCTGCTCGGGGGCGGGCGGGGTGCCCTGGCCGATCTGCTTCTTGCCGGTGAGGGCCAGGACCGCGGTGATCACGCCCAGTACGGCCGTCATGATCAGCGCGGCGGCCCATACGGGCAGCGGCACCGCCAGAGCGGCGATGGCGGTGGCCACCAGCGCCTGGAGGGTCAGGAAGCCGACGACGCCGGCGCCGCCGAACAGGCCGCCGCCCTTGCCGTAGTGCTTGCCCTTCTCCTTCATCTCCGCCTGCGCGAGCCTGAGTTCGCCGCGCACCAGCTCCGTCAGCTGCTGCGAGGCCCGCTGCACCAGCTCGCTCACCGGCTCCGCACCGGAGTCATGCCGGTCTCGCCCGGTCCCGGTGTGCGTCTGCGCACTCGACACGACGATCACCTCCCGTCTTCTGGTCCGTGCCACCCGGGCCGTACCCGGGCCCGTCGCACCTGGTGGACCCACGGGTACCCCGAACGACCCGGTTCAGGGCAGCTCGCACAAGTCCTTCACCCGGGAAAGGCGCGGGCACGGCGCCGCCACAGCCGCTGCCGCAGCCACAGGCGAGGAGCGCGCCGGACCAGCCAGGCACCGGCCAGGCCCACGGCGGCGCCGGTGACGACGTCGCTGGGATGGTGGGCGCCGCTCTGCACCCGCTCGACGGCCACCATCGCCGCCGGTACGGCGCAGACGCCGCCGGCCTGCGGCCAGGACCGCGCGACCGCCGCGGTGAAGGCCACCGCGGCGGCGGTGTGCCCGGACGGGAAGGAGGAGGAGTCGGGACGGTCGTCGACCCCGTCGTGGGGGATCCACTCCCGGGGCGGCCGGGGGCGGTCGGTGAGCTGCTTGCCCAGGCCGTTGGCCAGCAGTTGCGCCACCGCGACGGCGGCCAGCCCGGTGACCGCGGCCTTCCGGCCGCGCCGCCCCCCGAACCAGGCCATCGCCGCCGCCGCGCCGCACCACAGCTTGGTGCCCTGCGCCGCCTCCTCCACTGCCGACAGCACCCTGCCGACATCGTCCGGAACCCGGGAGGCCACTCGGGTGGTCACCGCCCGATCAACATCACGCACTCTCGTCGACAACCGCACGAACCGCAGGTATCCCGCGCCCCACCACCCCACACCCGGACTCACACCCTCCGGCGCGCGCCCCGGGCGGCCCCTCGAGCGCCACCGGCCCGCCACGCCCCGGCCGCCGCCGTACGCCGCCGCGCGTACCGCCGGTCCGCTGCCGCCAGTGCCGTCGTCACCCCCGCCGATCCGAGCGCCATCACCGTCATCGCCGTCGCTGGTGACGTCAGTTGGGCCACCGTGCCCGCCGCGGCCGCGGCCACGCCCTGCAGGGTGATCATGCCCGCGGAGTGCAGTCCGAGGGTGTGGCCGGAGAGTTCGGCGGGTGTCAGGGACATCAGGCGTTCCTGCTGGACGAGGCTCGCGCCGAAGCCGGTGGACGCCACCGTGACGAGGACCGCGGCCAGCGGCAGCGGCGGGTGCAGGGCGAAGAACACGTACGGCGTCGCCAGCAGCAGGAGCAGCGGTGTGCCCAGGCGTGGGCGCAGCCGGGCCGGGACCAGGCGGCCCACCGCGACGTCCCCGGCGAGCATCCCGGCCGCGGCGCAGGCGAACAGCGTGCCGGCGGCCTCGGGGGCGTAGGAGACGTAGAGCGCCTCGCAGCCGACGACGAGGCCGTTGGGGATCCACAGGGCCAGGTAGACGCGGCGGCGGGGCGGGGACGACCAGAGCAGGGCGTTCGTGCGCCAGGTCGCCGCGACGGAGGGGCGGTCGGAGGCGCGCGGTGGGCGGCGGGTGAGGCCGAGGCGGTGGACGGCCGCCGCCGCGCCGTACAGGGCCGCCGCGAGCAGCAGGCACCGGCGCGGGGTCAGGGCCGCCACCAGGACGCCGCCCGTGGCGTAGCCGGCGACCTGCATGACCCCGCTCATGATGTTGAAGACGGAACGGCCCAGGAGGTAGCCGTCCGCGGGGAGGATCTCGTTCAGCAGTCCCCAGCGGACGCCGCCGCCGAGCGAGGCGGTCAGGCCCTGGGCGAGGAGGACGGCGAAGGCCGCCCACAGCGGCAGGCCGGGCAGGGCGAGCAGCGCCGTGGTGCCGGCGAAGGCGAGGGCGATGCCCGTCGTCGTGGCCCGTGGGGGGAGGCGGTCGGCGCCCGAGAGGAGGAGGGCCGCACCGAGCGCCTGCGCGAGCGAGGGGCCGAACATGCTCAGCGCGGACAGCAGCGGCGAGTCGGTCGCCCGGTACACCAGTGTGCCCAGGGCCAGGCCGCCGACCGTCTGTGCCACGGTCTGGGCGGCCGAGGCGAGGAAGAGCGGGGTGAACTCGGGGGTGCGGAACAGGTGGCGGTAACTGCGCATGCGCCGGAGTCTGTGGCGGCCCGGGAGCGGGCCGTTAGTGTTTCGCGCGGGCGCGAAAGGTCTTCGGGGGGTCCATGGGCTGGTGGCAGGTCAGCGCCGACACGCTCGCGCGCAGCCGGTTCGTGCTCTCGCCGTTCGCCGAGACCTTCGCCTGTCTGAAGCTGCTGCACGCGGGTGTGGCCGCGCATCCCGGGGAGCGGGCCTGGCTGGAGGCCCATCTGCCCGGCTACCGGCGCCGGCTGGCCGCCGACCCGGTGACGGCGCTGCTGGTGCGCTGCGGACTCGGCCGGGACTGGATCGCCGACTTCCTCACCCCCACTCCGCGCGCCGCCCGGGAGACCTTCGAGGAGGAGGTCGCGCGGGTCCGCGCGGCCTGCCCCGACCGGGCCCGCGCCCATCTCACCGTCTCCCTGGCCGGGCCGCTCCCCGCCGAGCTGGACCGCGACGACCTGCCCGAGCGGGCCGCCGCGCTCCTGGAGTACGTCTGGGCCGAGGCCGTACGGCCCACCTGGCCCCGGCGCCGCCGCGTCCTGGAGGCGGACGTCGTCGCGCGGGCCACGCGGGTGAGCCGGGACGGCTGGGCGGCCGTGCTGGACGCGCTGCGGCCGGGCACGCGCTGGCTCGGCGGGAACCGGTTCCAGGTCAACCGGCACGCGTATCCGCCGCGCGAGATCTCCGGCGCCGAGCTGGCCTTCGTCCCGGTCACCCCGCAGCGGCACGGCTGGGTGTCGTGGGAGGGGGACGAGCGGTACGCGGTCGTCTACCCGTGCGCCGGCGTGCTCGCCGACGACGGGGCCCGGCCCGTCCCGGCGAGCCTGGGCGCGCTGCTCGGCGCGGCGCGCGCACGCGTGCTGGTGCTGCTCGCCTCCCCCATAAGCACCAGTCAGCTGGTCGCGGTGACCGGTCAGGGGCTCGGTTCGGTCGGCCGCCATCTGCGGGTGCTGCTGGACGCCGGGCTGGTGGAGCGGCGGCGCGCCGGACGGTCGGTGCTGTACTCGCGGACGGCGGCCGGGGAGGTGCTCGTACGGGCCGCGGCCGGGGGCGGGGGCGGGACGTCCGTACGGGCCGCGGGCGCGGGCGAGGGCGAGGCGACCGCAGATGGGGCCGCGGGCGGCCGGTGAGGTGCTCGTACGGGCCGCGGGCCGGGCGCGGCGACCGTACGGGCCGGGCCTCGGGGCGGCTCGTCCTGCGGCCCGGGCACGGGAGCGCCGGGTCGCGGGGCTAGCATCCGCGCATGACGACTGCAGAGAACACCGGTTCCTCTCCCCTCGACGTCGAGATCGGCTCCCTCCAGGGCGGTCCGGCGGACCTCGGCCGGTACGCGGGCAAGGTCGTGCTCGTCGTGAACGTGGCCTCCAAGTGCGGGCTGACCCCGCAGTACGCCGGTCTGGAGCGGCTGCACGAGCGGTACGCGGAGCGCGGTTTCACCGTGCTCGGCGTGCCCTGCAACCAGTTCCTCGGGCAGGAGCCCGGCAGCGCCGAGGAGATCGCGGAGTTCTGCTCGGCGACGTACGGCGTGACCTTCCCGATGACCGAGAAGATCGAGGTCAACGGGGCGGGGCGGCATCCGCTGTACGAGCGTCTGGTCGGGTTCGCGGACGCGGAGGGGCACAGCGGGGACATCCGCTGGAACTTCGAGAAGTTCCTGATCGGCCGGGACGGGGCCGTGGTGGCGCGGTTCTCGCCGCAGACCGAGCCGGAGGCGCCCGAGGTCGTGGCCGCCGTCGAGGGCGCGCTCGCCTAGGCGGGCGTCGGCCTCGCCCCCCAGGGGGCGGAACGTCCTCGGCACCGGGCGGAACGGGCCGTCCGGTGCCGGGGCGCCGTCGGGGTCGACGGCCTGCGCGCCGTCGGGGCGTCCGCCGCACGGGCCCGGATTCCGGCCACGGCGCTGCAGCGGTACGACCGGCTCGGACGCCGGCCCGGCGCGGGCCGAGGAGCCGGCGGCGGGGGCGCGGGCCGAGCACGGGCAACCCCGGCGGACGGCGGCGCGGGCGTGGGCCCAGGACGGGCGGATCTGGCGGACGGCGGCGGGTGGGGTCGGCCGGTGGTCGGCTCATCCGCGGATCAGCGGGGCGCGGGAGCCTGTCGGCGGGGTGCGGGCGCGTTCGGGGCGGTGGAGGAGCGGGTCGCCGCTCGGAGGTCGACGCCGAGCGGATCGTGCGGGGAGGTGCACTGCGCGGATCGGGCGGATCGGGCGGAGTGCGCGGCGGCCGGGGGTGGAGGACCCGGTGCGCGGCGGGGATTTCCGGTGGGGCGGCCGGGGTGGTGGCCGAGCCCTCTCGGCTAGGACGGCGAACTGGTCGAGAGGGCTCCGCGGTGTCGCTTGTCGCTGTTTGCCGAGGGGTCGTCAGGCCTTGACCGAGGTAACGAAGGCCTTCCACGCGGCGGCGGGGAAGGCCAGGGTCGGACCCTCGGGAACCTTGGAGTCGCGGACGACCAGTGCCGTCACGGCGGGGGACTTGACCTCGACGCACGCGCCGTTGCCTCCCGAGTAGGAGGACTTCGTCCAGGTTTCCGTGGCGCCCTGAAGAATTGCCATGTTTGCTCCGGTGGCGAGTTGCTGAATTGCTGTCGTCGCGCCACGGATCCCTGTCCGGGACCGCGGTGCGGAGTGCGCCAAGGTCGTCTGACTCGTTGGCGCAATCGACGCTACTCGCTGATTTCCTCCACCGGAGCAGCCATTCACTCGACCGGATGCCATATTCCAGACGAGCCTTCCAGCGTGATGATCCGCGGGTGTACCATCCCGCGCCGGCCGCTGGAAAAGCCGGGGAATCGGCGGTGTCTCAGCGCGCGTATTCCTTCGCCACGTCCTCGATGAGCTGGCGCGACTGGTCCACGTTCAGGGCCTGTGCCCGCAGGTGCTCGTACATCACCGTGTACTTCTGCACGTCGTGCGCCTTCTCCAGGTAGAGGTCGCTGGTCACGCCCTCGATGTACACCACGCTCGAATCGGCCGCGTCGGCGAACTCCAGGATGGAGTACTGGCCGTTGATGCCGGGGTGCGCCCCGACGTCGAAGGGCAGCACCTGCACGGTGATGTGCGGCAGCTGCGACATCTCGGCGACGTGCTCCAACTGCTCGCGCATCACCTGGCGGCTGCCCACCACCCGGCGCAGCGCGGCCTCGTCCAGGACCACCCACAGCCGCAGCGGACCGGTTTCGGCGGTGATGCGTTCCTGCCGCCGTATCCGCACCTGGACCCGCTTCTCGATGTCGGCGGGCGGGGTCTCCGGCAGGGCCCCCTGGATGAGCGCCTCGGCGTACGGGCGGGTCTGCAGCAGGCCGGTGATGATCTGGGGTTCGTAGACCCGCAGCGACTCCGCGTCCGTCTCCAGGCCGATGTACACGCTGTACGGGATGTCCCCGAAGGCGTGCCACCAGCCCTGCTGGCGGGAGTCCTTGGCCATCTGCATCAGCGACTCGACGATCCGCTGGTCCTCGACCTCGTAGACCCCGCACAGGTCGCGGACGTCACGCTGGCTGATGCTGCGCCGGCCGTTCTCCAGACGGCTGATCTTCGACTGCGACACCAGCAGTCGCTCCGCCACCTCCTCGGCGGTCATGCCCTTGAGCTCGCGGAGCCTGCGCAGCTCCTGGCCCAGCCGGCGCCGCCTGACGGTGGGATTGACGTTGGACGCCACGGGACGTGCACCTCCGGCTGCGTGCCTCGAACTTGCCGCTTTGCGTATCTGCTGTTCAGCAGACTGCCACCAAGGGGCTTGCTACCGCTGGAAAATGAGCGACAAGCGCCGCGTACACGCCAGTTCGGGGCCCCCGCGCATACGGCCGCGCGGGGCGGCGGACCGAGTCGTCGTCCGGACGTACGGTCGCGTCGCCCCGCGCGGACCAGCGGCTCCCGTACCGGGTCCCGGGGACTTGCGGTGCGGCTCTCTGCCGTGCGCTGGTGGTGCGTGGGGGTGGTGCTGTGGTGGTGCTGTGGTGCCGGGGGCGGCGCCCTGCCGCGGGTCGCGGCTCAGTGGGCCGCGGCTCAGTGGGCCACGGCACGCGCCATGGATCCGCGGCGCGGCTGCATCGGAACGCCGCGTGCGGGTTCCGCCGCGGGCCCGGCCCCGCCGGCGGCCGGCCGGCCGGCCGAGGCCGAACCGCGGCGCGGCTGGGCCGCCGCGCCGTTCTGGACGTCCATCACGGCGTGCGCCACGAGGCCGCCCATCGGGTCGTGCCGGATCAGGTCCCGTAGCCGGGAACGCGACGAGCGGCCCTCGTTGCCCGGATACAGGTGCTTGCCGAGGCCGACCGCGTGCGCCAGCGCGGCGAGCGCCGCCGTCCGCGGGTCCGGCGGTACGCCGGTGCGGATCGCGGAATCCAGCCGGGCCCTGATCTCCCGGCTGATGGCGTTGTCCGTCGCCTGGTAGCGAGTCGTCGGCAGCACCCCGCACATCTGGCCTTCCACGGCGTGCACCATGCCGCACCGCTCCAGATGCGAGAGGTAGGTCTGGCGGAGCCCGAGACGGGGCCCGCCGATCCAGTGGACGGCCCGTACCGGAGCGCCGCGCCTGCGCAGCAGCTCCAACGCGCTGTCCAGAGTTGGATCTCCTGTCGGCCGTGGCACCACCACGGCGATACGATCCCCGTCTGGGGCTATCCGTCCGGCCAGCGCCAGCTCCACTAGCTGCGCTCCGGCCAGACCGAGGTCGAGCGACTGCGGCTGCGCAGTGGTACCCGTGGCCGGGTCCAGTGCCAGCAGCAGAAGCTCCTCCGGAAGTGTTCTGCGGCTCCTGCCCATCCATGCCTCCCCGCGTGGATGAATGACAGGGTGACCCCTCTCACATTGGTCTGTCGAGGGCACGTGACCTGTTTGTGAGGGAACCGGCAGGTATGTCGTTCTCGTCTACCGCCTCGGTCAGGTCCGCACACAGGACACTGGTACATGGTTCGGACAGCGCGGTGGAGCTGTTGTCCGGGCGGGCGGTACACCGTTCGGGTTCGGTAGGCGCACGCGGTGCGTGCGGCGCATGGAGGAGGCATCGGTGGCGGGCGAGTCCCCCGACAGTTCGAAGCAGCGCGAGTCGTCGGCACAACCGACGTCGGGGAGCGCGGGTCCGGTTCCCGAGGCGAGGACCGAGGAGAGCGGTACGGCGGAGCGGCGCGACCCGCGGCTGGCGGTGGCCCGGGAGACGGCGACCACGGCGCACGGGGGCGTCGACACGGCCACCCGGGTGCTGTCGGTGCGTGAAGTGGCCCCGGAGGCCGGGGAGGACGAGGACACGCGGGACGCCGGGACGAACGGGGGCGTAGAGGACGCGGGTTCCGGTTCCGGGCAGGCGGAGGGCTCCGGTTCCCCCGGCTCGAAGGCGCCCGAGGCGCCCGGCGGCCGCGAGGAGACCGCCCGGGGCGGCGAGAAGGCCGCTGAGGCCGCGCAGGAGGCCCGGCAGGCCCGGGACGGCGGGGCGGAGGGCTCTGAGGACGTCACGGGCCGTACGGGCCGCACGGAGGCCGAGAACGGCGACGCGGCCGCGGACGAGGCGGCCGCGGGCGACGCGGCCGCGGGCGACGCGGCCGACGAGGCCGCGCCCGGGGCCGACGCCGCCCGGAAGGCCGACGCCGCCCGGAAGGCCGGCGAGTCCGGCAGGAGCGGCGCCGGCTCGGGGACCCGGGCGGACGACACGCCCGGAGCCGGGGACGACGACCGGGACGGCTCGCACGACACGCCCGAGCGGGGTGGCGCACCCGAGCCGGACGACACGCCCGAGCCGGACGACGCGCCCGGGACCGGAGCCGGAGCGGACGGCGAGGACGGCGACGGGGGCCCCGCGGCGAAGTCCTCCGGCGCGTCCGGGGCCGACGAGACGGCCGTCGACCAGCCGACCACCGTCTTCAAGGCCGTACGGCCTTCCGGTTCCGGCGTCGACCAGCCCACCACCATGCTCAAGGTGGGTGGCGCGGCCGGGAACGCGGGCAGGACCTCCGGCGGGAAGCCCGCCGGTGGCGCCGCCGAGGACGCCCGCAAGGCCCCCGCCGAGGGCACCGGCAAAACCCCCGGGAAGCCCGCGGAGAAGGCCCCCGGGAAGACGGCCGGGCAGGAGGCCGGGAAGACGGCCGAGCAGGAGGCCGAGCGGACCAGCAGGTTCGTCGCGCTCAAGCCGCTCGACGACCCCTCGACGCGGAGGCCGAGGCCGGGCGATGCCACCACGGCGCCGTCCGCGGTGCCCCCGGCGGACGCCACCGCGCCCGTGCCGCAGGTCGGGCCGGAGCGCACCACGCAGCAGCCGTTGCCGCCGAAGCCGCCGCTGGACCTGCTGGCCGAGCTGACGAACACTCCGCCGCCCCCGCCCACCCCGCTGCGGACGCTGGCGCGGCGGGTCAAGATCTGGACGCCGCTGGTCCTGCTGCTGCTGATCGTCTTCGCGGTCGTACAGACCGTGCGTCCGCTGCCGGAGCCCACGCTCCAGCTCACCGCCGACTCCACCTACACCTTCGAGGGCGGCGCGGTCGACATCCCGTGGCCGTCCGACGGGCAGGCCGCGCTGGATGTGCAGGGCATCGGTTCGTTCGGCTCGTCGGGTGCGCAGAAGCCCGTGCCGATCGCCAGTGTCGCCAAGGTCATGACGGCCTATCTGATCCTGCGGGACCACCCGCTGAAGAGCGGCGCCGAGGGCCCGAAGATCAAGATCGACCAGGCCGCCGAGGACCAGTCGGACGCCGGGCAGGAGTCGACCGTCAACGTGTTCGCCGGCGACTCGATCACCCAGCGGGAGGCGCTGGAGGGCATCCTGATCGCGTCCGCGAACAACGTGGCGCGGCTGCTGGCCCGTTGGGACGCGGGGTCCGAGAAGGCGTTCGTGCAGAAGATGAACGACGCCGCCGAGGACCTCGGCATGACCAACACGACGTACACCGACCCGTCGGGGCTGAACAACACGACGGTGAGCACGGCCGTGGACCAGGTGAAGCTGGCCAAGGCGGCGATGGAGCAGCCCGTGTTCCGCGAGGTCGCCGCGATGATGTCGTACGTCGACTACAAGGGCGAGCCGCACGACAACTGGAACCGTCTGGTCGGCTCCAACGACGTCGTCGGCATCAAGACCGGCACCACCACCTCGGCGCTCGGCAACCTCGTCTTCGCCGCGAAGAAGGAGATCGGCGGCGAGACGCGCCGGATCGTCGGCGCCGTGGTGCGGCAGCCGGAGGGCGGCGCGGACAACACCATCCTCGGCGGCGCGCTGGACGCGGGCGACAAGCTGATCCGCGCCGCGCAGGACGCGCTCGCCACGGCGACGATCCTGAAGAAGGGCGACGTGGTCGGCTACGTCGACGACGGCCTCGGCAACCACACGCCGGTCGTCGCCGCCGAGGACGTCACGGCCGTCGGCTGGGCCGGACTGAAGGTCGAGCTGACGTTCGCCGCGGACGATCTGCCGCACACGGCCGGGGCCGGCACCAAGGTGGGCACCCTGACCGTGGGCGACGGCGGCGACAGCGGCGCGGTGCGGGTCCCGGTCGCCCTGCAGAGGGATCTGGCCGAACCGGGCTGGACGGACAAGCTGACCCGTCTGGGCTGACCGGAAGCCGGCGGGAAACGGTACGGCGGCCGTCGCCCCCGAGGGGGCGGCGGCCGCCGCGTGTCCGGGCGGGGCCCGGCTCCGGGCCGCCGGGTCGGCCGGAACCGGGCACGGCGGGGCCCGTCCCGCGTGCTAGCGTCCCGGACCGGGACAGGTCGCCGGTCGCACGGACGCGGCTGTGAACCGCACGGGAACGGGATGCGGCCGAGAACGGAATGCGGGACACGGGGAGTGCCTTCAGGTGGCCACTGCGGAACCGACACGCGCCGACGACGCCGATCCGGGCCCGGTGAGCGGCCCGCGAATACAGCCGCGCGTCCCGCGCGCCGCCGACCACGACGCCATGAGCCGCGTCCCCCTGCGCACCGGCGGCCCGGACCGGGACCGCACCACCGGCGGCCCGGACCACGACCACGACCACGACGCGCCGGACCGCTCCCCCGGCCGCGACGCGGATCGCGGCCGTCCCGCGCCGGCCGCCCCGGCCTCCCGTGCCAGGGCCGCTCTCCTGGGCCTCCGGGACCGTCTCCTGCGCCATCCGGTGCTCACCGTCACCGGGCTCGCCGGGGCGCTGCACGTGGTCTGGTTCTTCACGTTCGCCAACAGCGGCGGCGATCTCGCGGCGCAGGACGCCTGGGCGGAGTTCGTCGGCCGGCACCCCGACTCGGCGTACAACCTGGCCTGGTACGGCGGGATGCACCCGGTGTCGTACAGCGTGGTGTCGCCGTATCTGATGTCGGTGCTCGGGGTCCGTACGACGATGATGATCGCGGGCACGCTGTCGGCCGGGCTGCTGACGCTGATCCTGACGCGCAGCCGGGGGGCCGTCGAGCGGCCGATGCGGCCCGCGCTGGCCGGCGTGTACGCGCTGTTCTGCAACGCCGTGTCGGGGCGGGTGACGTTCGGGCTCGGCACCGTGTTCGCGCTGGGCGCGGTCGCCGTCGTGTTCTGCTGGCCGTACCGGTGGCGGTACCGGCGCTGGGCGAAGGCGCTGTGCGCGGCGCCGCTGGCCGCGCTGGCCACCATGGCGTCGCCGGTGGCGGGTCTGTTCGTCGGCCTGGTGGCCGTGGCCCTGTTCCTGCAGAAGCGCCTTCCGGGCGCCTGGGCGCTGGGGCTCGCCCCGGCGGCCGTGGTGGCGGTGTCGGCGTGGCTGTTCCCGTTCTCGGGGACGCAGCCGATGACGTTCGCCTCGGCGATCCTGCCGCTGGCGTACTCGGTGCTCGTCCTCCTGCTCGTGCCCCGCGCGTGGCGGACGGTCCGGCTCACGGCCGCCGTGTACGGGCTGGGCGTGGTGCTGGTGTGGCTGATCAGCTCGCAGATCGGCTCGAACATCACCCGGCTGGCGATGCTGTTCGCCGGGGTGGCGCTGGCGGCCGCGCTGCCGTTCGCGGTGCCGCGCTCGCGCAGGTGGTACGCGATCGTCGTCGCCTTCGCCGGCTTCACCGTCTGGATCGGTTACAAGTCGGTCGACGACGTCGTGCACACCACGCCCGCCGCCGCCTGGGCGCGCGAGCTGGCGCCCCTGGTCAACGAACTGCAGGAGGTCGGCGCGGAGAAGGGCCGGGTGGAGGTGGTCCCGGCCCGCTCCCACCGCGAGGCCTCGGCGCTCGCCCCGTACGTCAACCTGGCCCGCGGCTGGAACCGCCAGGCCGACATGGAGCGCAACCCGCTCTTCTACGACGGCACCCTCAACTCGGCCAACTACCACGAGTGGCTGCGGCGCTGGGCGGTGCACTTCGTGGTGGTGCCGAAGGACGATCCGGACGGGGACGGCGCCGAGCGGGAGCGGGAGCTGGTGCAGCGGGGCCTGCCGTACCTGAAGCAGGTCTGGGGCGACGCGAACTGGCAGCTGTTCAAGGTGACCGACCCCACCCCGCTGGCCGGGCCGCACGCGGTCGTGCAGCGGGCCGAACAGGGCGGGATGACGCTCGACGTGCGGCGGGCGGGCCGCGTCCTCGTCCGCATCCCGTACTCGCCGTGGCTGAGCGTCGTCGACGCGGAGGGCCGGAGTCTGGAGGCCCCGCGGGAGACGGAGGCCTCCCGGAACCGTCCCGACGGCTCCCCGAAGACGTACGAGAACGTCAACGGCTGCCTGATGCCGGCGGAGGAGGACGAGCACGGCGACCGGTGGACGGAGCTGCTCGCGCCGAGGCCCGGCACCTACCGGCTGGCGGCGCCCTACCAGCTGCCGCGCGGGACGCCGTGCCCGGAGGAACTGAGGAACTGAGGAACTCAGGAGCTGAGGAGTCGAGTCGGGCGGCCGGGCCCGCCGGTCCGCGCCGGGGTCCGGCACCACGCCGAACCCCCCTTCTTCGGTTCAGACTCGTGAACGCAAGTCATCAAGTGGAACTATTTTACTTCCCCTTGACCTGACGTGCGCTTGTCGTGCCCGCTTCACCGCACCCACGATGAGCGAGCCGTTCACAAGGCGGACCCTGGAAGGGGGCACATGAACAGTCTCGACTGGGCCGTGCTCATCGGCTACTTCGCCGTGATGGTCGCCATCGGCGTCTGGTCGCACAAGCGCGTGGACAACGTCAGCGACTTCTTCACGGCCGGCGGCAAGATGCCCTGGTGGCTCTCCGGCATCTCGCACCACATGTCGGGCTACAGCGCGGTGATGTTCACCGGGTACGCGGGCATCGCCTACACCTACGGTGTCACCTCCTTCGTCACCTGGTCCTTCCCGATCGCGCTGGGCATCGCCATCGGGTCGAAGCTGTTCGCGCCGCGCATCAACCGGCTGCGCTCCCGGCTCCGTGTGGCCTCCCCGCTGGAGTACCTGAAGAACCGTTACGACCTGAAGACCCAGCAGGCGCTCGCCTGGTCCGGGATGCTGCTGAAGATCGTGGACGTGGGCGCCAAGTGGGCGGCGATCGCCACGCTGCTGTCCGTCTTCACCGGCATCTCGCTCAACCAGGGCATCCTCATCACCGGCACCATCACCGCCGTCTACTGCACCATCGGCGGCCTGTGGGCGGACGCCCTGACCGAACTCGGCCAGTTCGTCATCCAGTTGCTGGCCGGCGTCGCCATGTTCCTCGCCGTCGTGGTGCGGCTCGACGACCACGGCGGCTTCTTCGGCGTGTGGGACCAGCCGGAGCTGCACGGCCACGAGAAACCCCTGGTCGGCCCGTACGGCACGGTGTTCCTGCTGGCCTTCCTGTTCATCAAGCTCTTCGAGTACAACGGCGGCATGCTCAACCAGGCCCAGCGCTACATGGCCACGCCCACCGCGAAGGAGGCCGAGCGCTCGGCGCGGCTGTCGGCGGTGCTGTGGCTGGTCTGGCCGCTGGTGCTGTTCTTCCCGATGTGGATGTCGCCGCTGCTGGTGGAGTCGCAGAAGCCGGACGGCTCGGACTCGTACGCCCTGATGACCGAGCAGCTCCTGCCGCACGGCCTGCTGGGCCTGGTCATCGTCGGCTTCTTCTCCCACACGATGGCCATGTGCTCCTCCGACGCCAACGCCATCGCGGCCGTGTTCACCCGCGACTGCATGCCGGTGGTGTGGGCCCGGGCGCGGACGTGGAGCGAGGGCCAGGGCCTGCGCGTGGCGCGGATCGCCACCGTCGTCTTCCTCGGCCTGTCCATGGCGGCGGCGACCCAGGTCAACTCCCCCGCCTTCAAGGACATCATCACGGTCGTCATCAAGTGGGTGGCCGGGCTGATGGGCCCGATGGCGATCCCGATGATGCTGGGCCTGCTGCGCCCGTTCCGCCGCTCCGGCCCGACGGCGGCGCTGGTGAGCTGGTCGATGGGTCTGCTCACCTTCTGGCTGGTCAACTACCCGATCAGCTGGAACGTCGACGGCGGCGTCCCGCTCCAGTACCAGGTGTCGATCCCGCTGGCGGTGTCGCTGGTCCTCTACGTCCTCATCGGCTACCTGAAGCCGGAGGACACCCCGGAGCGGCTGGCGATCATCGAGCAGGTCAACACGGACGGGGACGGCGCCGCCGCGGCGGCGGTCCCGTCGCCGGCCGGCGGACGGGAGAACCCGGTGGGGACCCGGGCGAAGGACTGAGACAGCCGGCGCGAACCGGAACCGCCGACGAGGACGACGGGCCGGAACGGCCATGGCGGTTCCCGGGCCCGGGCCCCTGCCGTGGTCACGGTCACGGTCCCGGAGCCCCGGCCGGGCGCGGGCTCAGCCCCGGGGATACCGGGCGAGCCACCCCGGCGAGGCTCCCGACGGGCCGTGCAGGGCCGGTCCCTGGGTCATCTCCATGGCGAAGTCGTCGGCCAGTTCCAGGATCGTGGGGCGGCCCTCCAGTTCGACCACCCAGGCGGGCGGGAGGGCCGTCTCGCCGTGCAGCGCGCCGAGGAGGCCGCCGGTCAGCGCGCCCGCCACGGCGGAGGGCCCGTCCTGGTTGACGGCCAGGCACAGCCCGTGCCGGACGTCCTCGCCGACGAGGGCGCAGTACACGGCGGTGGCCACCAGCGCCTCCGCCGTCCCCTCCCCCGTCAGCCGGGCCACCCGCTCCGGTGTCGGCGCCCCCTGCCGCACGGCGCCGAGCGCGTGCCGCAGCGCCTCGGACACCGGCTCGTGCCCCGGTCGGGAGGCCAGCAGGGCGAGCGCCCGCCGCACCGCGCCGTCGAGGTCGTCGCCGCGGGCCAGCGCGTGCACGATCACGGCGTACGCGCCCGCCGCGAGGCAGGCGACGGGGTGGCCGTGGGTCTGCGCCGCGCACTCCACGGCGAGCTGGGCGACCAGGTGCGGGTCCCAGCCGACCAGCAGTCCGAAGGGCGCGGAGCGGGCGGCGGCCTCGGGCCCGGGCTCGGCGGGGTTCTTGGGCGCGCCCGGGGTGCCCATGGTGTCGTCGCCGAGTCCGAGCAGCAGGGCGCGGGTGGGGCCGCGCCGGGCGTACAGCCACTCCTCGCGGGCGAGCCAGCCGTCCTCCTCGCGCCGCTCGTCCGGGCCCCAGTCCCGCTGGGTGGCGGCCCAGCGCCGGTACGCCCGGTGCAGGTCGGTCGGCGGGTGCCAGGCGCCGGTGTCGCGCCGCACCTGGGCGCGGATCAGCCCGTCCGTGGAGAACAGGGTGAGCTGCGTGAGGTGGGTGACGGCACCGCGCCTGCCGTACGCGGGGGCCAGGTCGAGCAGCCCCTCACCGCCGTACGCCGCCCGGATCCCCCCGAGGTCCAGCCCGTTCACGGGTGCCCCCAGCGCGTCCCCGACGGCCACCCCGAGCAGGGTCCCGCGCACCCGGCTGCGGAAGTCCTGCTGCTCGGTACGCCCCCAGACGGCACCAGCGGTCGCACTCACCTAGTCCTCCCCGGGGGAACCGTCCGTCCGTACGACGCCCAGCACTGTAATCGAACGAGGACGGGGGGTCAGGGGGCGCAAGTGAACGCGGGGTGTGACTGGTGTGATCGTGGCCGGCCGGTCACCGGCCGGACGAGGTACGGGATTCCGGGAGCAGCCGGTCACGGTCCCGCCTCCGCCCCACGGCCCGCCGGGGCCGGGAACCGGCCGGGCGCGGCCCGGGCGGCCGCGTCCCGCGGCGCGTCCGGGGCCGGTGCGGGCGCTCCTAGGCGGACGCCAGGTACCCGTGCGCCTCCAGTTCCCGCAGGGCGTCGGCGATCAGGTCCTCCCCCTCGGGGAACCTCGCGGCCAGCGCCTCGACCTCGATCGGGGTGCCGGCGGGCAGCGACTGGATGTGGACCGCGAGGCCGATCGCCGCCAGGGACAGCTCCGGGTGCTGGAGGAGGTCGTTCGCGACCACGATGAAATCGCCGCGCAGGGGTTCGCCGACGTGCTCGACGCCGCCGTCGGAGCGGCCGGACGAGGTGTGCTGGAACACGTCGAGGTGCTGGTCGGTCATAGGGGAGGTCTCGTCTTCCTCGCTGATCGGGCCTCCCGCCGGGATGCCGGTCCGGATCCGGCGGGGCCGATGTACGGGCACGGTTGCCGTGGCCGACGCTCCCCCACGGAACGCCTCGCCCGCCAGCCGGGTCGGCGATGTTCACCCTTGCGGGTGGTCGGCGGGGGCAGTGAAGCGGTCCCCGCCTTTCCCGGCCCTTCGGTCCTCGGCGCGGCGCCGCACCGGGTCACGGGTCCGCGCGGTCCGGTGCCAGCTCGGCCCACACGGTCTTGCACCCGGCGGCCGCCGCGTCGACGCCCCACCGGTCCGCGTACGCCGCCACCAGCAGCAGGCCCCGGCCCGACTCCGCGTCCGGCGCCGCCGGGCCGGGGACGCGCGGCATCCGGTCGCCCCGGGCGTCGGTGACCTCGATGCGGAGGGTGCCGTCGGGGCGCAGCTCGAGACCGAGCCGGAAGTCCCGTCCCGGTACGCGCCCGTGGAGCACGGCGTTCGACGCCAGTTCGGCCACGACCTGCGCGGCGGACCCGAACGGGTCGCCCCAGTCGTCGAGTTGGCGTTCGGTGAGCAGCCGGGCGAGTCGAGCACCCCTTCGGGTCGCGGACAACCGAACCGTGAAGTGGCGGGCGGGGCGGGTGATCCGGGGGAGGGATTTCTGGCTCATGTCACCCAGCGTGGCCATCCGTCCCTACCCTGAACAGCAACGACCCTGGTACGGAGCGTGACTGTTCGGTCGCGCGCCGGGATCGTACGGCTCCGTCGGGAGGGGAAGACGTGGAGGACGAGGAGGCCGCGGCCGTCGTCAGGACGGTCGCACGGCAGATCAAGCTGTGGCGCGAGGCCGCCGGACTGAAGCAGGCGGAACTCGGCGCGGCGATCGGGTACGGCGAGGACATGGTCTCGTCCGTGGAACGGGGCAGGCGGATCCCCAAACCGGAGTTCCTGGACAAGGCCGACGAGGTGCTGGGGGCGGGCGGGAAGCTGTCCGCGATGAAGGAGGACGTGGAGAAGGCCCGGTATCCGAAGAGCGTCCGGGACCTGACGAAATTGGAGGAAGAAGCCGTCGAGATGGGGGCCTACGCCGCTCTCACCGTTCACGGCCTGTTGCAGACACCGGAGTACGCACAGGCGTTGTATGAGATGCGGCTGCCCGCATACACGGAGGACGAGATCGAGCGCCTTGTCGCCGCACGCATGGCACGGGCGGCAGTCTTCGAGCGCACACCCCGACCGTTGGTCACGTTTGTCCAAGAAGAGGCGACACTGCGGAGGCCCGTCGGGGGCAGAATGGTGCTGCGCCGGCAGCTTCAACGCCTTTTGGAAATCAGCGAGTTGCGGCACGTCGAGATCCAAGTCATGCCAACGAGCCGAGAGGACCACGCAGGCATGATGGGCTCGTTCCGGCTCCTGAAGCTCAGGGACGGCAAGACACTGGGGCACTCCGTGGGCCAGTTGCACGACCGAGTGATTACTGATCCTCGACAAGCCCAGATCTTGGAGATGCGCTATGGAATGATCCGGGCGCAGGCTCTCACACCCCGTGAATCACGGGCCTTCATCGAAAAAGTGTTGGGAGAAGTGACATGACCTCCGCGCTGACGTGGTTCAAGAGCAGCTACAGCGGCAACGACGACGCCGACTGCGTCGAAGTCGCCATATCCCCCGCCCGCACCACCGTCCACGTCCGCGACTCCAAGGACAGGAACGGCGCACGGCTCGCCTTCACCGGCGGCGCATGGACAGAATTTCTCGGATTCGCGGCACGGCGCTGAACGCCGCTCGCGGACATCGCGGAGGGCGTCCCGCCCGGCAGAGGGGTCCGGTCAGCCGTGACCCACAGCGTGAAGCGGCCGTGGGCGTCGCTCCCCTCGGTCTCCCCGTGGGCCCGTCACCTGTCGACGGACGAACCGAAGCGGTTCTCAGCCGAACTGCTCGACGCCACGCAGGACGTGGACCAACCGGATGCCCATGCCCGCCTTCACCGAGTCGTCGTCGAACGGCGCGACGGCACGCATCCTCGCCGACCCCGAACTGGCCGCGCGGCTCACCCGCCAGTTGCCGGGCGGGGACCACGGTGAGGTGACCGCGCCGTGAGCTCGACGTGGTCAACGACGCCGGACCGACACCAACGGGCGCGGCCGGCGCCTACGGCGTGCGATGAACCGAGGCCTCATCTCTGGCTCAATACATACGGGCAATATCCAGCCATGCCGGGAAGACTCCCGGCATGGCCACCACCGCACGCGCGTCCCGCGCCCTCCCCCTGACCGCGACCCTCCTCACCGCGTCCGTCGCCCTCTACATGGCGCTCGTCGCCCTCGGGAACATCACGGACTTCGGCACCAACCAGCAGTTCGTCCGGCATGTGCTGGCCATGGACACCACGTTCAGGGACGAGGACCTGATGTGGCGGGCGATCACGAACGAGGGTCTGCAGGACGCCGCCTATGTCGCGATCATCGTGTGGGAGACCGTCGCCGCGCTGGTGCTCGGGTACGGGACGTGGCTGTGGGCCCGGCGGGATCAGCCGCGGGCCCGCCGCTTCTCCACCTACGGCCTGCTCATGGTGATGCTGCTGTTCGGCGCCGGGTTCATCGCGATCGGCGGGGAGTGGTTCGCGATGTGGCAGTCGGAGGACTGGAACGGGCTGGACGCGGCGACGCGGGTGTTCGTGTTCAGCGGGGTCGTGCTGCTCGTGAACCATCTGCCGTCCGGGGCGAGCGAGCAGGCCGGCGACGCTACTTGACGACCGCCACCGTCGTCCCCGCCGTGCCGAACGTCCACAGCGCCGCCCCGTCCGCCTTGCGCATCCGTATGCCGCCGGTCCGGGCGCCCGCGGCGGGCGGCGGGGGCGACGCGCCGTCCACCGCGTTGGAGAAGGCGATCGAGACGCCGGACTTGGCGGTGAAGTAGACGATGTGCTCGATCTGCACGCCGTCGCTGCCGGTCGTGGCCTCGTTGCGGGTGCCGACCGTGTAGGTGCCCGGGTCCGGGCTGACCGTGCCGGGCCACACCGGGAAGGTGCGGCGCGGGGCGTCGCTGGCGTCTATCAGCCACACCCGCTTCTGCCCGAGGGAGTAGACGATGCGCCGCCCGGTGCCGGAACCGTCCGGTACCCGCACCGGGGCGGACGCGGCGGGGCTGGGCCTCGCGCTCGCGCTCGGGGACGGCGAGGCGCTCGGCCGGGCCGTCGCGGCGGCGGGGCGCGGCCCCTGGTCCGCCTGGACGGCAAGGACGGCCACCGCCGCAACCGCTCCCACGGTCAGACCGGTCACCCAGGCCCACGAGGGAATCACGGGCACGCATCTCCTCAGCTACAGACCCCCCTCACCGTGGGGTCCGATCATCGTACTGTGCGTCCTCCGCCGGTCAGTCCAGCACCGGCAGCAGTTCCGGCAGGTGCCCGTCCGACGCCGCCGCCGCCCGCTGCCGCTCCTCGGGCACCTCCCCGTACAACGTGGTGCGCGGGCGCGCCGGGCGGCCGGCGGCCTCGGCCACCGCCACCAGGTCCCGGACCGACTTGTACGAGCCGTACGAGGAGCCCGCCATCCGCGAGATCGTCTCCTCCATCAGCGTGCCGCCCAGGTCGTTCGCGCCGGAGCGGAGCATCTCGGCCGCGCCCTCGGTGCCCAGCTTCACCCAGCTGGTCTGGATGTTGGGGATCCAGGGGTGGAGCAGGAGGCGCGCCATCGCCGTCACCGCGCGGTTGTCCCGCATGGTCGGGCCGGGGCGGGCGATGCCCGCGAGGTAGACGGGGGCGTTGGTGTGGATGAAGGGGAGGGTGACGAACTCCGTGAAGCCGCCCGTGCGCTGCTGGATGCCGGCCAGGGTGCGCAGGTGTCCCAGCCAGTGCCGGGGCTGGTCGACGTGGCCGTACATCATGGTCGAGCTGGACCGGATGCCCAGCTCGTGCGCGGTCTCGATCACCTCGATCCAGGTGGCCGTGGGGAGCTTGCCCTTGGTGAGGACCCAGCGGACCTCGTCGTCGAGGATCTCGGCGGCCGTGCCCGGGATGGAGTCCAGGCCCGCCTCCTTGGCCGCCGTCAGCCACTCGCGGATCGACATGCCGGTGCGGGTCGCGCCGTTGACGACCTCCATCGGGGAGAAGGCGTGCACGTGCATGCCGGGGACGCGTTCCTTGACCGCCTTCGCGATGTCGAAGTACGCGGTGCCCGGCAGGTCCGGGTGGATGCCGCCCTGCATGCACACCTCCACCGCGCCCACTTCCCAGGCCTGCTGGGCGCGGTCCGCGACCTGCTCCAGGGAGAGCGTGTAGGCGTCGGCGTCGGTGCGGCGCTGGGCGAAGGCGCAGAAACGGCAGCCGGTGTAGCAGACGTTGGTGAAGTTGATGTTCCGGGTGACGATGTACGTCACGTCGTCGCCGACCGCCGACCGGCGCACGTCGTCCGCGACACGGCACAGGGCGTCCAGCGCCGGGCCGTCGGCGTGCAGCAGGGCGAGCGCCTCGGCGTCGGTCAGCCTGGTCGGGTCGTCGGCCGCCGTGCGCAGCGCGGAGCGCACGTCGGTGTCGATGCGCTCGGGGACCATGCCGGGCGCCGCGGCCTCGCGCAGGGCGTCCCAGTCGCCGTACACCTCGTCGAAGTCGTCGCGGCGGTCGGCGGTGCGGCCCTCGGTGTCGATGGACGCGTGCAGGTCGGTGCGGCCGGACGCGGTGAACACCTCCTCCGGCTCCTGCCAGGGGCGGCCCTCGACGACGGCGTCCTCGCGGGCGAGCCCGGTGGCCGGGTCGGCCAGGGCCGCCACGTGCGGGCGCAGCCGCGGGTCCAGCCAGGGCTCGCCGCGCCGGACGAACTCCGGGTAGACGCACAGGCGTTCGCGCAGCTCGAAACCGGCCGCCCGGGACCTCTCCGCCAGTTCCTCGATCTGCGGCCAGGGGCGCTCGGGGTTGACGTGGTCGATGGTGAGCGGGGAGACGCCGCCCCAGTCGTCGATGCCGGCGCCGATCAGGCGTTCGTACTCGGCGTCGACGAGGTTGGGCGGGGCCTGGAGGCAGGCCGCCGGGCCCATGATGTGCCGGGCCACGGCCACCGTGGCGACCAGTTCGTCGAGTTCGGCGTCCGGCATGCCGCGCATCGCCGTGTCGGGCTTGGCGCGGAAGTTCTGGATGATCAGTTCCTGGATGCCGTGGTAGGCGCGGGAGACCTTGCGGAGCGCGAACAGGGACTCGGCGCGCTCCTCGTACGTCTCGCCGATGCCGATGAGGATGCCGGAGGTGAAGGGCACGGAGGAGCGGCCGGCGTCCTGGAGGACCCGCAGGCGCACGGCGGGTTCCTTGTCCGGGGAGCCGTGGTGCGGGCCGCCGGGCTCGGACCACAGGCGGGTCGCGGTCGTCTCCAGCATCATGCCCATGCTCGGGGCGACCGGCTTCAGGCGCTGGAAGTCGGTCCAGGTCAGCACGCCCGGGTTGAGGTGGGGCAGCAGGCCCGTCTCCTCCAGGATGCGGATGGAGATCGCCCGGACGTAGGCGATGGTGTCGTCGTAGCCGTGCGCGTCGAGCCACTCGCGCGCCTCGGGCCAGCGGTCCTCGGGCTTGTCGCCGAGGGTGATCAGGGCTTCCTTGCAGCCGAGGGCGGCGCCCTTGCGGGCGATGTCCAGGACCTCGTCCGGCGACATGAACATCCCGTGCCCGGCGCGGCGCAGCCTGCCGGGCACGGTGGCGAACGTGCAGTAGTGGCACTTGTCCCGGCACAGCCGGGTCAGCGGAATGAAGACGCTCTTCGAGTAGGTGATGACGCCGGGGCGGCCCGCCGCCGCCAAGCCGGCGTCCCGCACCCGGGCGGCGGACGCGGCGAGGTCGTCCAGGTGCGCCCCGCGGGCCTGGAGCAGCACCGCCGCCTCGGCCACGTCGAGGGCGACGCCGTCCCGGGCGCGTTTGAGGGCGCGACGCATGGAGTTCTCGGTGGGGCCGGTTCCGGGGGTCGCGGAAGTCGTCATCCTTCGAGGATACGGTCGGGTCGATCACCGCCGGGCCCAGCCCCGGGGGGACGCCGCGCGGGCCGGCCCGGGCGCCACCCGCCGCACCGGCCGGCCGGGACCATCGGCGCGCCGGTCCTTCGCCAACCGCAGATTCCCCTGTCTTGTACGGCGGTTCACCGCCGCGTACGAGAGTGGCACCGCACCATCCCGCACCGCCCCGTACCACCCCGCACCACCCCGCCCTGTCCCGCGACGACCCCTGGGAGCAGCAGCATGTGCGAGGACCACCGCGACGGCGCCGGCCCGGCCAGACGCGCCCTGTTCGTGACGGGCGCCGCGGCCGCCCTTACCTTGGGAAGCGTGACCTTCGCGAACGGCGCCGCCCGGGCCGGCGGCGGCCACGCGACGCGGACCGTGCGCGGCACCCTGCCGCCCGGCTCGCCGGACTTCGTGTACCTGCCGGTCGAGGTCCCCTCCGGCGTCCGGGAGATCAGGGTCTCCTACACCTACGACCGGCCGTCCGTCCCGGCCGGCACCCCCGGCAACGCCCTGGACATCGGCATCTTCGACGAACGCGGCACCGACCTGGGCGGCCGGGGCTTCCGCGGCTGGTCGGGCGGGGCCCGCACGGAGTTCTTCCTGCGCGCGGACGAGGCGACGCCCGGCTACCTCCCGGGCCCGGTGCGCGAGGGCACCTGGCACATCGCGCTCGGCCCGTACACGGTGGCCCCGCAGGGCCTGGCGTACGAGGTCACGATCACCCTGACGTACGGCGAACCCGGCGCGGCCGCGAAGCCGGTGTACCCGCCGGAGCGGGCGAAGGGGCGGGGCCGGGCCTGGTACCGGGGCGACTGCCACCTGCACTCCTGGTTCTCCGACGGCCGCCGCACCCCCGCCGAGATCGGGGCGCTGGCCCGGGCGGCCGGGCTGGACTTCGTCAACACCTCGGAGCACAACACGCACGCGGGGCACGCGCACTGGGCCGACGTGGCCGGCGACGACCTGCTGGTGCTGCTGGGCGAGGAGGTCACCACCCGCAACGGCCACCTGGTGGCGCTCGGCACCGACCCGGGGACCTTCGTCGACTGGCGCTACCGGGCCCGCGACAACCGCTTCGGCCGCTTCGCCCGGCAGATCCGCCGGGCCGGCGGACTCGTCGTCCCCGCCCACCCGCACGCCACCTGCATCGGCTGCAACTGGAAGTTCGGCTTCGGCGAGGCGGACGCCGTCGAGGTGTGGAACGGCCCCTGGACGCCCGACGACGAGGTGGCGCTCGCGGACTGGGACGGCATGCTGGTCGCCGCCGTGCGGGAGGGCCGGGACTGGATCCCGGCGATGGGCAGCAGCGACGCCCACCGCGACCCGGACGCCGTCGGGCACCCGCAGACGGTGGTCCTGGCCGACGACCTGACCCGGCGGGCGATCCAGGAGGGCATCCGGGCGGGACGGTCGTACGTCGCCGAGTCGAAGAACGTGACGCTGGCGTTCACCGCGAGCGGCGGGCGCGGCCGGCACGCGGGCGTCGGGGAGCGGCTGGAGGTGGACCGCGACGACCCGGTCACGGTCCGCCTGGAGGTGTCGGGCGCGCCCCGCTGCACGGTCCGCCTCGTCACCGACCAGGGCGTGCTGTACACGAGTTCCCCGCTGCCGGTGGCCGGGTCGGGCGTGGTCGAGTGGCGGACCACGGCGTCGTACGCGGCCTACGTCCGGGCGGAGGTGCGGCACGAGACGGCGGCGGGGCCGGTGCCGGGGGCCCTGGCCGCCTTCACCAATCCGATCTTCCTGGGCCGCCGCTGACACCCGCCCGGGGCCGGGGGCCGGGGCCGCCGGGGCGCCGCCCGGACCGGCTCGGCCGCTCGGGCCTCCGCCGGGTCAGGCCCCCGCCGGGTCAGGTCTCCGCCAGGTCGGCGACGACCGCGGCGTGGTCGGACGGCCATACGCCGTCCACCGGGCCGTCGCCCGCCCGGCGGACCGCGCGGACGTGGCCGAGGCCGCCGGGGCCGGGCGGCCCCACGTGGATGTAGTCGATCCGCGCGCTCGGCTCGTGCCCGGCCGCGACGTACGGGTTGGCCGCGTCCCAGGTGGCGTCGGGGGCGCCCGGCTCGGCGTACTGCCAGGCGTCGAACAGCACCTGGCCCGGCACGGCGGGCGCCGTCCGGTACCCGCCGAGCAACCGGATCTCGTCGGAGTCCGGCCAGGCGTTGAAGTCCCCGGTGACGACGGGCGGGAAGCCGGTGTCCCCGCGGTGCCGGGCCACGAAGCGGGCGAGGGCGGCGGCCTGGTCGCGGCGGACGGCGGAGGCGTGCAGGGCGGAGGCGAGGTGGGCGGTGAAGAACGGCACCTGGTGGCCGGGGGCGGCCAGCCGGGCGTACAGGGCGAGCCGGCCGTCGTCGAGCTCCCGGGGCGCGGGCAGCCGCAGCACGTCCCGCTCGACGACGGGCCAGCGGCTCAGCACCGCGTTGCCGATGTCCACGGCCGGGTCCCCGATCCGCCGCCGCCACGGCCCGGGCACCGGCGAGGCGGCCCAGGTCCAGTGCATGCCGAGCGCTCCGGCCAGCCACTCCGCGAGGTTCTCCCCGTCGGCGGACCACACCTCCTGCAGGCCGACCACGTCCGGCCCGAGGTCCCGCAGCACGGCGAGGATCGCCTTCTGCCGCGCCTCCCACGGCCCGAACCGCCACCACAGATTCCAGGTCACGATCCGCATGACCGCACCGTCCTCACCGATCCGCTCCCGCACCCATTGAAACAGCAACAACCTTGGCGGCACCGGGAAACGGATACCCCGGATTCCGCGCCGGACGAGTCCCGGCTCCCCGCGCGCCCCGCCGCCCGCGCGCCGTGCCGCCGGACGGCGGGCCGCCCGCCCCGCCTGACGGGTCGTCGGCACGCCGGCGCACGACGGCACGAGGAGAAGACGTGAGGGACCCGTGGCCCCGCGTGCACCGGCTGTGATCGGTGGCTCGGGCGGCTGACGGGGTCCGTGCCGACAAGGCAAACTGACAGGGTTGCTCAGGATGCCTAGGGGGACGGCGATGGACGGTGGACCGCGCGTGCCGGAGCAGAGGCGGCCCGGCTCCTCGGCGGAGTCGGCGGTGCTGCGCTTCGGCGTCCTCGGTCCGGTGCGCGCCTGGCGCGGCGACGAACCGCTGCACACCGGCTCCCCCCAGCAGCGCGCCCTGCTGGCCGCCCTGCTGCTGCGCGAGGGCCGCACGGCCACCGCGGCGGAGCTGATCGACGCCCTGTGGGGCGAGGAGCCGCCCTCGCGGGCGCTGGCGGCGCTGCGGACGTACGCCTCCCGGCTGCGCAAGATCCTGGACCCCGGCGTGCTGGTGAGCGAGTCCGGCGGCTACGCGATCCGCGGACTGGCCGAAGGGGCCCTCGACCTGGCGGTCGCCCAGGACCTGGCGGCCGAGGCGGAGAAGGCGCGCACCGCCGGGGACCTGTGCCACGCCCGGGAGGTGCTGGGCCGGGCACTGGCCCTGTGGGACGGGGAGCCGCTGGCGGGCGTACCGGGCCCGTACGCGCAGACGCAGCGGGTCCGCCTCGCGGAGTGGCGCCTGCAACTCCTGGAGACCCGCCTGGACATGGACCTGGAACAGGGCTGCCACGCGGAGGCCGTCTCGGAGCTGACGGCCCTGACGGCGGCCCACCCGCTCCGCGAACGGCTGCGCGAACTGCTGATGCTGGCGCTGTACCGCAGCGGCCGGCAGGCGGAGGCGCTGGCGGTGTACGCGGACACGCGCCGCCTGCTCGCGGACGAGCTGGGCGTCGACCCGCGCCCGGGCCTGACGGAGCTCCAGCAGCGCATCCTGCGCGCCGACCCGGGCCTGGCGGAGCCCTCCTCCCCGGTCGCCGAACCGGCGGCGGGCCCGGTCCGCCCGGCCCAGCTCCCCGCCACCGTGCCCGACTTCACCGGCCGGGCCGCCCTCGTCCGCGAGCTGAGCGGGATCCTGGCCGCCGCGGACGGCCGGGTGATGGCGGTGTCGGCCGTGGCGGGCATCGGCGGCGTGGGCAAGACGACACTGGCGGTGCACGTGGCCCACCAGGCGCGGGCGGCCTTCCCCGACGGGCAGCTGTACGTGGACCTGCAGGGCGCGGGGTCCCGGGCGGCGGAGCCCCAGACGGTGCTCGGCGCATTCCTGCGGGCCCTGGGCACGCCGGAGGCGGCCGTCCCGGACTCCCTGGAGGAACGGGCGGCGCTGTACCGGTCGGTCCTGGCCGGCCGGCGGGTCCTGGTGCTGCTGGACAACGCCCGGGACGCCGCCCAGGTGCGCCCGCTGCTGCCCGGCACCGAGGGCTGCGCGGCCCTGGTCACGTCCCGGGTGCGGATGGTGGACCTGGCCGGGGCGCACCTGGTGGACCTGGACGTGATGGCCCCGGACGAGGCGCTGGCGCTGTTCACCAGGATCGTCGGCGAGGAACGGGTCGCCGCGGAGCGGGAGGCGGCCCTGGACGTGGTCGCGGCCTGCGGCTTCCTGCCGCTGGCGATCCGCATCGCCGCCTCCCGCCTGGCGTCCCGCCGCACCTGGACGGTCTCGGTCCTGGCGGCGAAGCTGGCGGACGAACGCCGGCGCCTGGACGAGCTCCGGGCCGGCGACCTCGCGGTCAAGGCCACCTTCGAACTGGGCTACGGCCAGCTCGAACCCGCCCAGGCCCGCGCCTTCCGGCTGCTGGGCCTGGCCGACGGCCCGGACATCTCCCTGGCGGCCGCGGCGGCGGTGCTGGACCTCCCCGTGGCGGACACGGAGGAGCTGCTGGAGTCCCTGGTCGACACGTCCCTGCTGGAGTCGGCGGCCCCCGGCCGCTACCGCTTCCACGACCTCGTCCGGCTGTACGCGCGGGCCTGCGCGGAGCGGGACGAGCGGCCGCCGGGCGAGCGGGCGGCGGCGCTGTCGCGGCTGCTGGACTTCTGCCTGGCCACGGCCTCGGCGGTGTACGCGATCGAACGGCCCGGGGACCGGCTGGTGGACCACCTGCAGCCGACCGGGCACCCCGGGCTGGCGTTCGCGGACCGTGGGGCCGCGCGGGACTGGCTCTACACCGAGGCGAACTGCCTGCTGGCCCTCGCCCGCCAGTCCGCCGGCCGCCCCGGAACCCTCCGGCGGGCCATCGACCTGCTGTGGGCCGCGCTGGACCTGTCGGAGTCCGGCGCCAACCCCAGGGAGTACGAGGCGACGGCCCGGGCCCTCCTGGAAGCCGCACGCCGGTTCGGCGAGCCCCGGGCCGAGGCCCGCGCGCTGATGACCCTGGCCCACGCGCACGTCGACGGCGGGCGCTTCGACCTCGCGGACCAGGAAGCGGAGCAGGTGATCCGCCTGGCCCACGCGGCGGACGACCTGCTGCCCGTCTGCTGGGCCCGCAACGCCCGCGGCATCATCGCGCTCTACCAGAACCGCCACGCGGACGGCGAGGAACACCTCTCCCGGGCCATCGAGCACTTCCGCGCGCTGGGGGACCGGCCGGGCGAGGCCAGCGCCCTGTGCAACCTCTCCCGCATCCACCTGGCGACCGGCCGGACCCAGAGCGCGGTGGCCCTGGCCCGGCGGGGCATCGGCATCTACGACGCCATGGGCAACTCCATGCGGGGCGCGAACGGCCGCTACGCCCTGGGCATGGCCCTCACCCAGAGCGGCCTGCTCACCGCGGCGGCGGACCGGCTCCGCGAAGCGCTGGAGGTCTTCCGCGACAGCCGGCAGCGGCTGTGGGAGGGCATGACCCTGTTCCGCCTGGCCGAGGTCGACCTCGCCGCGCGGCGCCCCGCCCAGGCGGCCGTCAAGGCGGAGACGGCCCTCACCGTGCTGCGCGGGATCGGCGGCGCGTGGCGGCGCGGCAACGTCCTGACGATGCTCGGCCACGCGCTCACCGGCATCGGGCAGACGGACCGCGCGCAGGTGTGCTGGCGCGAGGCCCTGCGCATCTACGAGGAACTGGGCTCCCCCGAGGCGGCGGCGGTGCGCGAACTGCTGAGCCCGGTCCGGGCCGCCTGAGGCGCCGCCGGCCCGTTCATCGTTCGTTTATCACCGCACGCCATCCTTGTCTCCGTCGATCCGTCGCGTCGGGGGGCAGACGGGTCGCGGCACAGGGCCGTGCTCCGGCGAACCGGGGCACGGCCCGGCGGGGCCCGCCCGGCCGGCTTCGGGGGAGCGACCGGGCGGGCCCGCCGACCCACGGACGAACACACCGAGCGGAGCCAGCACCATGAGCGACAAGCCGGTCACCAAGCCGCAGGACATGCACGCCACCGGCACGACGGACGGCGTGGCCGCGGCCGACGACGCCCAGGCCGCCGACGGCGGTCTGACGACGGAGGACATGCACGCCACCGGTGAGCCCCTCACGACCAAGGACATGCACGCCACGTCGGAGCCGTTCAAGCCGACGCGGTAAGCCCGCACCTCACCGATTTCGGCCGCGGCGGCGCGGAGGGGGAGCCGCCGCGGCCGTCGTGCGTCCGGCGCCCCTTGCGCGCCTCCGCGCGACGGCCGTCCCGGGGCGGCGGGACGCGTGCCCCGCTTCAGGCGGTCCGGGCCGTGCCCGTGCCCTTCTCCGCGTCCAGCGCGTAGACGCAGCGGTCCTTGCTGCACGCGTAGACGACGCCGTCCCTGACCACCGGGGAGCCGGTGATCTCGCCGCCCGTCGCCAGCTTCCAGCGCAGACGGCCGTCGTCGGCCTTCAGGGTGTAGAGGAGGTGGTCGGTGGAGCCGAAGTGGATACGGCCCTCCGCCACGGCCGGGGCGCCCACGATGTCGCCGCCCGCCTGGAAGCGCCACTTGGGGGTGCCGGTGACGGCGTCCAGGGTGTAGAGGCCCTTGCCGCTGCCGACGTGGACGTGGCCCGCGGCCACCAGCACCGGCTCGACCGACGCCCGGGCCTCCGTGGCGATGCGCCAGCGGTCGCGGCCGTCGGCGGCGTCCAGCGCGTACACCGTGCCGAGGTAGTCGGCCAGGTAGACGCCGCCGCCGGTGACCGCCGGGCCGGGGACGAAGGCGGGCGGGGAGAGGAAGACCGCGGGGGCCTCGAAGTGCCAGCGCACGCGGCCGCCGGCGGCCTCCAGCGCCAGGACCCGGGTACCGGCGCAGACGTACACGCAGCCGTCCGGGGCGTGCGTCACGCGGACCGGGACGCCGCCGCAGGAGGCCGCGTCGCCGATCGGGTACGACCAGCGCTCGTCGCCGGTGCGGGCGTCCAGGGCGCGCAGGCGGGCGTCCTGCCAGACGTACACCGTGCCCTCGTGCAGGACCGGGCCGGCCTCCGGGGACTCGAAGTCGGTCTGGGCGCCGGTGATCTCCCACAGCTTCCGGCCGGTGGCGGCCTCCCAGCCCTGGACGCCGCCGCCGCGCGTGCCGGTGACGACCGTGCCCAGGCCGGCCTTGAGCGAGTACACCCAGGCGTCCGTGTGCAGACGCCACAGGTCCGTGCCCGCGCGGGCGTCGAGGGCGAACAGGGTGGGGCCGTCGGAGGCGTGGATCCGGCCGTCCGCGACCGCCATCGACCAGGCCACGTCCCGCGTCTTGAAACGGCGGCGGCCGGTCGCCACGTCCAGGGCGTGCACCTCGAAGGAGGTGACGTAGACGAGGTCGTCGGCGACCGCCGGGGTGCCCCAGACGTCGTTGGACATGCGGAACCGCCACGGGCGCCAGCCGCTCGCCTGCTCCGGCGGCGCGGCCGGGACCGGCGGCGCGGGCACGGCGGGGTCGGCGGTGCCCAGGCCGGGGCGGGGCTTGGCCCAGGAGGCGGCGAGGGCGGCCTCCGGCGGGGGCGCCTTGACGGCGGCGCGCAGGTCGGCGACGCGCGGGCCGGGACCTGGGCACCGCCGCGCCGGCCCGCCGGACCGTGCCGGTGCCGGAGGCGCCGACGGACGCGGGCGCCGGCGGGACGGCGGGCACCGGAGGAGCGGCGGGCACCGGCGGGGCGGCGGGGACGACGGGGTCGTGCGGGGGCGGCGGCGGCACCGGGGGTGCGGTGGGGCGTCCGCCGCCGCGGGTGCCCGTGACGGGCGGGCGGCCGTTGCGGCGCGCCTCGATCAGGCTCACCGCCCGCTCCGGCAGCCACGCCGACGCCGTGCCGCTGTCGTCGGAGCCCGAGCCGAACAGGTGCGGGGCGAGCTGGGCCTGGAGGTCGGCGGGGGTGGGGCGGGCCGCCGGGTCCAGCTGCATGCAGGACTCGATCAGCGGGCGCAGCTCCTCCGGCAGGCCGTCCAGGTCCGGGCCCTCGCGCAGCAGCATGAAGACCGTCTCGACCGGGTTGGCGCCGTGGAAGGGGGCGTGCCCGGTGGCGGCGAAGACGAGGGTGGAGCCGAGGGAGAACACGTCGCTGGCGCCGGTGACGCTGCGGGAGTCCTTCGCCTGCTCCGGGGACATGTAGGCGGGGGTGCCCACGGCGACGTTCGTCATCGTCAGGCGGGTGTTCGAGACGCCCGACGCGATACCGAAGTCGATCACCCGGGGGCCGTCCTCGACGACGAGGACGTTGGAGGGCTTGAGGTCCCGGTGGACCAGCCCGGCGCCGTGGATGGACTGCAGCGCCTCCGCGACGCCCGCCGCCAGCCAGCGCACCGCCTGGGCCGGCAGCGGCCCGCACTCGTTCACTATCTCCTCGAGGGAGGGCGCGGGGACGTACGCGGTGGCCAGCCACGGCACGGCCGCGCGCGGGTCGGCGTCGACGACCGCGGCCGTGTAGAAGCCGGAGACCGCCCGCGCGGCCTCGACCTCGCGCGTGAAGCGGACACGGAACAGCTGGTCCTCGGCGAGCTCCGTCCGGACCGTCTTGATCGCCACGCGCCGGCCGGACGCCGAACGCGCGAGATAGACGAGCCCCATCCCGCCGGCCCCCAGCCGTCCCAGCACCTCGAACGGCCCGATCCGCCGCGGATCGTGCTGCGTCAGCTGCTCCACCACTTGCCTGCCACCTCCCCGTACGAGCCGCGTCACCGCCATATGTACGCGGCCCCGTGCAGCGTCTCACCACCGCACCGCCATGGCGGCACGCCCCCTGATTCTTCCTGGCCGAGGCGCTGGTTGCGAACCCGGGGACAATCGGGGTGTCTCGTGTCATCCCGGGCGGAACGCGGCCGTTCCGTGGCGCAAAAAGGGTCGTTCCGCGCGGGGCGGGAACCGTTCAGCGCTGAAGCAGCGCGAAGGGAGCCCCCTGGTCGTCGGCGACGACGGCCACGCGGCCGTACGAGGTGTCGAACGGCGGCGTCCGCACCCGCCCGCCGAGCCGGCCGACGGTCTCCGCGGCGGCGGCGCAGTCGGCGACGCCGAAGTGGACGAGGAAGTGGGGCGGCATCTCGGCGGGGAAGACGTCCTCGACCGGGGCCCGGCCGAAGTCCGGGTCGGCGCCCGGGCCGAAGAGGGCCTCGTGGAAGAGAGCGCCGTAGAAGGCGTTGGCGGCGTCGGTGTCCCGGGTGTACAGCTCGGCCCAGGCGAAGGTGCCCGGCTCGTGGCGGCGGCCGAAGCCGGGGTGGCCGCCCGGCTGCCAGAGCGCGAAGACCGCGCCCTCGGGGTCGGTGACGAGAGCGGTGACCCCGAGCTCGCCGACCGGCCGCGGCGCCGAGACGACCTGGCCGCCGGCGGCCCGGATCCGCCCGGCCAGCGCCCCGGCGTCCGGGGTGGCGAAGTACACCGTCCAGACGGTGGGCAGCCGGCCGTCCGTCTTCCGCGTGAGCGCGGCGACGGGCGCACCGTCCTTCAGCGCCCAGGCGACCGGGCCCGCGCGGTCCTCGAAGACCCATCCGAAGAGCTCCCCGTAGAACCGCTTGCCCGCCTCGACGTCGGGCAGTTGCGCGTCCACCCAGCAGGGGACGCCCTCTCCATACCCGGATGCCCTGTTTTCGGCCATGCTGTCAAAGTAACCGGGTCTTCCGCACCGCGCAGACCAGGCACACCTTCCTCCGCGCGCCCGCGCACCCCATTTGCAGTCGGCCGAATCGCGCTCCCCCCACCCCTCGGTAAGCTGACGACATGACAGGACAAGTGCGGACCGTCGACGGCCGGGTGGCCGGCCGGCGCGGGCAGGCGACCCGGCAGAAGCTGCTCGACTGCCTCAGCGAGATGCTCAGCTCCTCTCCCTACCGGGATGTCAAGGTCATCGACGTCGCCCGGAAGGCCGGCACCTCGCCCGCGACCTTCTACCAGTACTTCCCGGACGTCGAGGGCGCCGTCCTGGAGATCGCCGAGCAAACGGCCGCGGAGGGCACCGGGTTGACCGAGCTGGTCCGGGGCCGTTCCTGGGTCGGCAAGGCCGGCTGGCAGACCGCTCAGGAACTCGTCGACGGGTTTCTGGAGTTCTGGCGCCGCAACGACGCGATCCTCCGGGTCGTCGACCTCGGCGCCGCCGAGGGCGACAAGCGTTTCTACAAGCTCCGCATGAAGGTCCTGAACTCGGTGAACGGCCCCCTGTCCGACGCCGTCGCCGAGTTGCAGTCCAAGGGCAAGGTCGACAAGGACGTGAACCCGGCGGCGATCGCCGGTTCGATCGTCACGATGCTCGCGTCGGTGGCCTCGCACCAGAAGGGCTTCTCCTCCTGGGGCGTCAAGCAGGCCGAACTCAGGCCCCACCTGGCGCTGCTGGTGTACCTGGGCATCACCGGCAGGAAGCCGACGAAGTAGCCCCGGCCGGCGCACCAGCCGCCTGGACCGCACCTCCTGTCCCGCGGTCCCCTCTCGCCCCTCCTGTCCCGCACTTCTGTCACACGGCCCCGTCGCGCACCCCCTGTCACGCGATCCCGCCTCGCACCCCTGTCACGCGAGCCCGTCCCGCACCTCCTGTCACACGGCCCCGCCGCGCACCCCCGGCCACGCACTCTCGTCTCGCACCTCCTGTCACCCACTCCTGTTGCGCACCTCCTGTCACGCGGTCCCACCGCACCCCTGTCACGCGGTCCCGCCCGGCGCGCACCTCCGGGGCACCTCCGGGGCGGCGATGCCCGGCATCGGGGCGGTGCCGCGGGTGCGGCGGGTCGCGGTGCTCCGACGGCGCGGCCCCCGCGGGGAACACATCGCCGCGCGGGCGGTGTTGTGACGTGGTGAACGGACATCGCGCCGCAGGAGGAGACCCGACATGCCCCTGACCCGCGAAGAGCGTGCCCGGTTCCTGGCCGAGCCGCACGTCGCCGCCCTCTCGGTCGACGGGGGTGCCGGACGCGCCCCGCTCACCGTGCCGATCTGGTACCAGTACGCGCCCGGCGGCACCGTATGGATCATGACCGGGCGGGACTCCCGCAAGTACGAGCTGATCAGCGCGGCGGGCCGGTTCTCGCTGATGGTCGACCGGCTGGAGCCCACCATCCGGTACGTGTCGGTCGAGGGCCCGGTCGTCGACACCGCCCCCGCCACGCTCGAACAGCTGAGGGAGCTCGCGGCCCGCTACCTGCCGGCCGACCGGGTCGACGCCTATGTCGACTTCGCCTGGACCGGCCACGGCGAGCAGGTCGTCGTCCACATGCGGCCCGAGCGGTGGGTGTCGTCCGACCTCGGCGGCGTCTCGGACTACGCCCCGGAGGGCGCCGCGTCCGCGTGACGAGCGGCGCCGCACGCGACAATCGGGGAGTGAGTACGGATCTTCCCGAGCTGCTGAGGTCCCTGCGGGTGTGGGACCCGGCCGTCACCGAGCTGCCGCCCTTCGACCCGGCCGCCGCGCCCGCCGACCCGCTGCCCCTGTTCACCGAGTGGTTCGCGGCGGCGGTGGCGGCCGGGCAGACCGAGCCGCACACCGTGTCGCTGGCGACGGCGGACGAGGCGGGCCTGCCCGACGTACGGATCGTGATGCTGCACGGCGCGGACGCGGACGGCTGGTCCTTCGCGACCCACGCCACCAGCCGCAAGGGCCGGCAGCTCGCCGCCCGCCCGTACGCCGCCCTCGCCTTCTACTGGCCGGTCCTGGGCCGCCAGGTCCGGCTGCGCGGCCCGGTCGCCGCCGCCCCGCCCGAGGAGTCCCGGGCGGATCTGGGCGTCCGCTCGACCGGCGCCCTGGCCGCCGCCCTGACCGGCCGCCAGAGCGAGGTCCTGGGCTCCCCCGGCGAGCTGGCGCGCGCCTCGGCGGCGGCCTGGGAACGCGCGCGGCGCGAGCCGGACGCCCCCGTGCCGACCTGGACGCTGTACCGGGTCCGGCCGGACGAGGTGGAGTTCTTCCAGGGGGACGCCCGGCGGCGGCATGTGCGGCTCGCCTACCGGCGCGCGCGGGACGGCTGGCGCCGGGACCTGCTGTGGCCCTGACGGCCGCGCGGGCGACGGCCCGTGGTGGAGGACGTGGACGTCGAAGTCGGCGACCGGGCGGTACCCGATCCGCTGGTACAGGCCGTTGCCGATCGGGTCGGCCAGTCGTCGAAGCGCATGTCCCATGGTCCCGCCGGCCCCCGGGGGGTCCGCCTCCGGTTCACGGCCCCCCGCCCTCCCCCGGCGACGGTTCCGGCTCCGGATCCGTCGCCAGGCGGGCGTGCAGGTGCGCGTCGCGGAACGCGTCGTGCCGCTCCGGCGCGAAGACGGCGCCGCGCAGGGTGCCCTCGTACCGGAATCCGCAGCGTTCGGCGATCCGGCAGGAGACCTCGTGGCCGACCGCGTGGTCCAGTTCCAGGCGGTGCAGGCCGAGTTCCGTGAACGCCCAGCGCGCGGCCAGCAGCAGGGCCCGGGTGGCGACGTGCCGGCCGCGGGCCTCGGGGAGCACCCAGTAGCCGACGCGGGCCAGGCGCAGGGCGCGGTTGATCTCGTTGACGCCGATGTGCCCCAGCGTGGTGCCGTCGTGCGCGTCCGTGATCCGGAACGACGCGCCCCGGCCCTCCGCGGCGGCCCGGATCCGCGCGCGCAGCGACTCGCGCGCGCCGCGCAGGTCCGTGACCGGCCGGACGGGGGTGTTCCAGCGCCGGAACTCGGGGTCCCGGTTTCCGCGCAGCCACGCCTCGGCGTCGGCGTCGGAGGCGGCGTCCCAGGGGCGCAGGCGCAGGCCGTGGCCGGACACCTCGGGGAGGGCGGGGGTCGGGTACCGCTCGTGTGCACGGGCCATTGATCCATTCAACAACACCGGGCGCTCCGCGAGTTCGCCTCCCGCGTCCCGCGGCCGCCGCGGTCCGGTCCCGGCGGCGCACCGCACACACCACCGCCACGAACGCCCCCTGCGCGTCACCGGATCCGTCCGGCCGGCCCACATCCGTGACCGATCCGCAACCAATTCCGGTCTTGACCGAGACCCATCAACCGGGCGCGGGATTACGCTCCCGCCCATGGCCGACTCCACAGCGTCCGCATCCCCCTACGGGACGGCGTCCGCACACCCCGCGGACCGCCCGGTGTACGTCATCGGCGGCGGTCCGGGCGGTCTCGCCGCCGCCCACGCGCTGCGCGCCCGGGGCGTCCGCGCCGTCGTCCTGGAGCGGTCCGACCGCGTCGGCGCGTCCTGGCGGCGCCACTACGACCGGCTGCGCCTGCACACCACCCGGCGGCTGTCGGCCCTGCCCGGGCTGCCGATGCCGCGCCGGTTCGGGCGGTGGGTGTCCCGCGACGACATGGTGCGCTACCTGGAGAAGTACGCCGAGCACCACGGCCTGGAGATCGTCACCGGCGTCGAGGTCACCCGCGTCCAGCGCGCCCCCGACGGCGCCGGCTGGCTGCTGCGCGCCACCGGCGGCCGCGAGCTGGCCGCCGCCGCGGTGGTCGTCGCCACCGGCCACAACCACACCCCGCGCATACCCGACTGGCCCGGCCGCGCCACCTACACCGGCGCGTTCCTGCACGCCTCGGAGTACCGCGGCCCCGCCCCCTACGCCGGGCGGGACGTCCTGGTCGTCGGGGCCGGCAACACCGGCGCCGAGATCGCCGTCGACCTCGCGGAGGGCGGCGCCTCCCGGGTGCGGCTGTCGGTCCGCACCGCCCCGCACATCGTCCGCCGCTCCACCGCCGGGTGGGCCGCCCAGTACACGGCCGTCCTGGTGCGGCGGCTGCCGGTCCGCCTCGTCGACCGGCTCGCCCGCCCGGTGGCCCGGCTCAGCGTGCCCGACCTGTCGGCCCACGGCCTGCACCGGCCCGCCACCGGCCTCTACAGCCGGGTGACCGAGGGGGCCGTCCCGGTGCAGGACGTCGGCCTGGTCGACGCCGTGCGCCGGGGACGGGTGGAGATCGTGGCCGCCGTGGACGGCTTCGAGGACGGCGCGGTGGTCCTCGCCGACGGCACCCGCGCCGAACCGGACGCCGTGATCGCGGCCACCGGCTACGTCCGCGCGCTGGAGGGACTCGTCGGCCACCTCGGCGTGCTCGACGCACGCGGCCGCCCGGTCGTCCACGGCCCCCGCTCCCCGAGGAACGCCCCCGGCCTGTACTTCACCGGCTTCACCAACCCGATCAGCGGGATGCTCCGCGAGCTGGCCCGCGACGCGCGGCGGATCGCGAAGGCCGTCGCCCGGGAGCACGGGGCGACGGCGTCCCGGATCCCCCGCTGACCCGCACGGCGCCGCCGCCGGGCGAGGGGCCCGCCGCCGCGCCGGGCGAGCCCTGGGCCGCCGCCGCGAGCCCCGGCGCCGGTGCGGCCGGGCGGCGCCGGATCACCAGCGCCATCAGGGCCGCCGCCGCGCACAGGGCGCCGGAGGCGTACCAGACCACGTCGTAGGAGCCGAACGCGTCCCGGGCCACGCCGCCGAGGAAGGCGACGAGGGCGGCGCCGACCTGGTGGGAGGCGAGGACCCAGCCGAAGACGATCGCGCTGTCGTCGCCGTACTGCTCCCGGCACAGGGCCAGGGTGGGCGGGACGGTGGCGACCCAGTCGAGGCCGTAGAAGACGATGAAGAAGATCATCGGCGGGTGCACGGCGGGCGCCAGCAGGATCGGCAGGAAGAGCAGCGAGACGCCGCGCAGGGCGTAGTAGACCGCGAGCAGGCGGCGCGGTTCGAAGCGGTCGGTGAACCAGCCGGAGGCGATCGTGCCGATCACGTCGAACACGCCGATGACCGCGAGCAGGGAGGCGGCGGCCGTCAGCGGCATGCCGTGGTCGTGCGCGGCGGGCACGAAGTGGGTCTGGATCAGGCCGTTCGTCGAGGCGCCGCAGATCGCGAAGGTGCCGGCCAGCAGCCAGAACGGGCCGGTGCGCAGCGCCGAGAACAGCACGGCGACCGCGCGCCGCGCCGCGCCGGGCACGGGCGCGGGCTTGGCGACGAACTCCTTCGCGCCGTACGGCTTCAGCCCCACGTCCGCCGGGTGGTCGTGCAGCAGGAGCCAGACGAACGGCACGACCGCGAGGGCGGCGAGCGCGACCGTGACGGCCGCCGGACGCCAGTGGTGGGTCTCGACGATCCAGGACAGCAGGGGGAGGAAGATCAGCTGCCCGGAGGCCGAGGCGGCGGTGAGGATGCCGCTGACCAGGCCGCGCCGCTCGGTGAACCAGCGGTTGGTGACCGTCGCCGCGAACGCCAGCGCCATCGAGCCGGAGCCGAGGCCGACCAGCAGGCCCCAGCAGAGCATCAGCTGCCAGGCCGAGGTCATCCACACCGTGGCGCCCGCGCCGGCCGCGATCACGGTCAGGGCGACCGCGACGACCCGCCGGATGCCGAAGCGGTCCATCAGCGCCGCCGCGAACGGCGCGGTCAGCCCGTACAGCGCGAGGTTGACGGAGACCGCGGCGCCGATCGTGCCGCGGGACCAGCCGTACTCCTGGTGCAGCGGGTCGATGAGCAGTCCGGGCAGGGAGCGGAAGGCGGCGGCGCCGATGATCGTCACGAAGGTGACGGCGGCGACGAACCAGGCGCGGTGCGGTGTCGTCAGGCGGCCCCGCCGCGCGCGGGTCCGGTCCGGTCCGGACGTCGGTGCGGTGTTCTCTGTTCCGGTCGTCTGGGTCACGCCGTAGAGCTTCCGGTACGGGCCCGTCTTCATCGAGTGGCCCGAAGGACAGCACTCGCTAGGATCGGGCCATGACCGAAGGATCGGGCCCGGCCCCCGCGGCCGACGGCCCCGCCCACCGTCCGCACCGCGTCGTCGTCCTCGCCCTCGACGGGCTGCTCCCCTTCGAACTGGGCATCCCGCACCGGATCTTCGGCCGCCCCCGGGACGACCGGGGCCGGCCGCTGTACGAGGTCGTCACCTGCTCCGTCCGACCGCCGGGCCCGGTCGTGACCGACGCCGACTTCACCATCCACGTCGACCACGGCCCGGAGGCCCTCGCCACCGCCGACACCGTGGTCGTCCCGGCCTCCTACGAACTCGGCCCGGTGTTCACCGAGGGCGTGCTGACCGGCGAACTGGCCGCCGCGCTCGCCCGCATCCGGCCGGGCACGCGCCTCGCGTCCATCTGCACCGGCGTCTACGTCCTCGCCGCCGCCGGTTACCTCGACGGCCGCCCCGCCACCACCCACTGGGCGGAGGCCGAACGCCTCCAGCGCCTGTTCCCGCGGATCAGGGTCGACCCGGACGTGCTGTTCATCGACGACGGCGACGTCCTGACCTCCGCGGGGGTCGCCGCCGGGATCGACCTGTGCCTGCACATCGTGCGCCGCGACCACGGGACGGCCGTCGCCAACGAGGTGGCCCGCCGGACGGTCGTACCGCCCCACCGCGACGGCGGGCAGGCGCAGTACGTCGAGCGGCCGGTGCCCGATCCGCAGCAGGCGTCCACGGCCACCGCCCGCGCCTGGGCGCTCGGCCGCCTCCACGAGCCGATCCAGCTGCGCGACCTGGCCGAGCAGGAGGCCATGTCGGTACGCACCTTCACGCGCCGCTTCCGCGAGGAGGTCGGCGTCAGCCCCGGGCAGTGGCTCACCCGGCAGCGCGTCGAACGGGCCCGGCACCTGCTGGAGTCCACCGACCTGTCCGTCGACCAGGTGGCCCGGGAGGCGGGTTTCGGCACGGCCCAGTCGATGCGCCAGCACCTCCAGGCGGCGCTCGGCGTCACGCCGACCGCGTACCGCCGGACCTTCCGGACGGGAGGCGGCGGGGTCGAAGGCGGCGGGAACCGCGGCGGCGCCGGGACCGCCGTGCGCTGACGCCCGGTCGGACGGGCGCGGCCGGCCGGGCGGCCGTCACGCCGGGCGTCCCCGGAAGAGGCCGGGTGGCGGCGCCTCGGTGCCCGCCCCGAGCACGGCACCGCGCGCCGCCATCCGACTCCGGCGCTCCCACCCCCACGGCCCCCGACGGAACCGACGCCGAATCACGACCCGCACTCGACGAGGGCTCCTGTCACCGGAGTCCTCGCCGTCCCCTCACGGCGAATCGCTGCCCTCAAGGGTGATCACCCCGTCACGAGGCGTCAACAGCGGTTTGGCGATTCGTCCGTTACATCCCTTTCATACGGCCGCGCACGGAAGCACGACCGGCGCACCGCACCGTCCCCTTCCCGGCGGACCCGGACTCCGTGCGCCCGCGCCCCGCGCCCCGGCGCCGAACTCCCGCCCGCCGCACGGGCAACGGGACCGGCGACGGGGCTCAGACCACCTCGTAGGCCAGCCCGTCGTACGCCGGCGCCCCGTCCCCGCACACCGCGGCATCGCCGCCGCAGGCCGCCGCGTCCGCCCGGCGCTGCGCGCAGTGGTCCAGTTCGCACCAGATGCGCTTGCCGGCGCCCTCGGGGACCCAGCCCCAGCGGTCGGCGAGCCCGTCGACGAGGGCGAGGCCCCGGCCGCCGGTCGCGTCGCCGTCCGCGTACCGGGGCTCCGGCGCCCGGTCGCTGGCGTCGGCGACCTCGAGGCGGACGGTGGTCCCCTCGGCGGCCGTCCCCGGCAGGGACAGCCGCAGCACGGCGGGACACCCGGTGTGCACCACCGCGTTGGTGACCAGCTCGGAGACGAGCAGGACCAGCGTCTCGGCGAGCGGTTCGTCGGCCCCTATCCCGGTCCCGGCGAGCCGCGAGCGGGCCCATCTCCGGGCTCGTCCGACCTCCGCGGGGTCGGGCCGGATCTCCAGCTGCACTTGAAGCACCTGCACCGCTCACACCATCCGAACCGGTGGACACAGAGGCTCGCGCCTCACGGGAGCCACGGTCGTGGCCGTCTTCTGCACGGCCGGGACGACGACCGAGGCAGGGATCACGGAACGTGACCCCCTTGTGCGACAGCATGGTTGACGTACAGTCACCCCAACAAGCGCTTCGGGCATATTCCAGCGCGAAGGAGTACCCGTACGGCATACTGTGCGACGCTCGTCGCGGCGATCCGAACAGGCGGCGGTCAGCCACCCCGCCGACCTGCGATCATCGGCGTGCACCGCCGGATCCGGGGCCGCCCCGGGGGCGGCGCCGGCTCGGCTCGCGCTCGGAACCACTCGCATCTGCCTCACGGTACCCGAGCGGAACGCCGACTCCGGGCCGTGACGAGCCGTACACGGGACACAACCCGATATCAACGCTCCGTAACCATCCTGCGCCACGCTCCGTGACACCGGCTCAGGAGCGGTGGCGACGCCGCAGGACAGCGGCCCACCGGGCCGCCACGGCCAAGAGGCCGGCCTCGGAAGGCTCGTCACCGGCCGTCACATCGCCTCCGTGACGGGCACCGGTCCGCCCGCCCGGCGGCGGGGGGCGGCCACCGTCCCGCGGGCCCGGCGCCGGGCGGTCCGCCGACGGAGCGCGGGACCCTCCGCCGGATCCGGACCCGGCGCCGGCGGACCGTCGCGGCCCTCGCCCGACGGCCGCCCCGGACGCGGGCGCCGGCACCCGCAGGGTGACGCCCGCGGTCCTCCGCCGGGGCGCGCGAGGCTACTCGGACACGGTGAAGTAGCGGGCGAAGGCCGACACGGCGTCCGCCTCGCCCACCTTGCCGTCGCCGTCCGCGTCGAGCGCGGCGGCCGCGGCGCGGGCGGCGTCCCCGGGCACGCCCAGCGCCTCCAGCGCCCGCGCGGCGTCCTCGAGGGTGGCCGCGCCGTCGTCGTCGGCGTCGGCGACGGCCAGGGCCGCGTGCAGGAAGGGACGGGCGATCTCGGCGAACCGGTCCGGGTTGTCCCGCAGGCGCTTGACCGCTCCGGTGACGAACTCCTCGCGGGTGACGCGCTGGTCCCCGTCCCGGTCCGCCATCCCCGCCATGCCCTGCCAGAACGCCTCGGCACCGCCGTACAGGGCCTGCCCCTTGTCGGAGCGGGCCGCGGTGCCGAACTCCGCGAGCAGCGCCTTGGCCGCCCCGCTGAAGTCCTCGCGGTCGATGTAGCCGTTGCCGTCCTGGTCGAAGGTGGCGAACCTGGCCGCGATCCTGCGCTCGTACTCGCTGCTGACCATCTCTTTTCCGGCCGCCTTACGTCGGGTGGGTGCTTCTCGCACGGAGCGTACGACGCCGGGGGACGTGCGGGCACGGCGAAGCGACGCCGGGGCCGGGACCGGGTGAATTCCGGGACAACGGCGTGGCGGAACCGTGATGTGAGCTTCCGGCGGGCCGGGGTACCGCCCGGCCCGGGCGACTAGGCCGACAGCGGCTCCTCGCCGACCGCCGCGGCGAGGTCGGGACGGACGTCGAACAGGCGGCGGACCCCCAGCGCCCCCAGGACCCGGTTGACGTGCGAGCCGTCGACCGCGCCCCGGGCCGGCAGGATCAGGCACAGCCTGCCCTGACAGGAGCGTATGAGGCGGCGGGTGGCGATCAGGACGCCGACGCCGCTGGAGTCGCAGAACAGGACCTCGGAGAGGTCGAGGACGAGACGGTGACGGCCGGCGGCCACCACGTCGTGCACCCGTTGACGCAGCACCGGCGACGTCATCAGGTCCAGCTCGCCGGACACCCGGAGCACGGCCCATCCGCCATGCTCGTCATCGGTCACGTTGAGCGCCACCACCATGCCCTTCGCTCGCTGGAACCCCCAAGTGGAAGCAGTCCTCACGCTTCTTGTGAGCGCGGCTGCCCACCGGCCGTTCCCTGAAACGCCGTAGGGCAAACGGCAATCCTGCAAAACAGGCTTGTTCCTGCCCGATTCGATCCTGTTCGATCGGGTGCCGGACGGCCCTTTACCACCTGTGGTCCCCCGGGGGCGCGCATTGCCGCAAAGGGGCGTGCGGCCTCGGACGTGCCGATTACATTCGAGAGGACGGCGGCACCGGGCCGGCCGCCGGCACGGACGAGGGGTGAGGAGGCCGCATGGCGAAGCAGGACGTACCGCCGCGCTGGGACCTCGGGATGCAGCAGCGGCTCGCGCACGGGGAGGCGGCGGCCCTCGGCGAACTCTACGACCGGTTCGCCTCGCTGGTGCACGGCCTCGCGTACCGGGTGCTCGGTGACGAGCCCGCCGCCGACGGGATCACCCGCGAGGTCTTCGCGCACGTCTGGCAGCATCCGGACGCCTACGACCCCGGGCAGGGCCCCCTGCGCACCTGGGTCGCCGCGCTGGCCCACCGCCTGGCCGTGGAACGGCTGCGCACCACCGGGACCGCCGCCCTCGCCCGCGGCGGCCCCGGCAGCGCCGAGGAACTGGAGCGCAAGGTGCGGCACGCCGCGGTCGCCGCCCGCGCCGACTACATCGTCCAGGCCATGCCGGCTCCGTTGCGGGCCGCGCTGGAACTGGCCTACTTCCAGCGCCGCGACTACCGCCGGACCGCCGCCGACCTCGGCGTCACCGAGGACGAGGCCCGCCGCCGCCTCCGCCTGGGCCTGCAGCTCCTGTCCACGGCCCACCACGCCGGCCGGGCCGCGCCGCGGCCCGGCCACGGGGGCGCGGCGTGAAGGGCACGGGGCAGTCCGAGGAGTGCCGGACGTACCGGATGCGCGGGACGCGCGGGGAGCCGGAGGAGGCCGGCGGGTACGAGGCGTACGGCGGGGCCGGGAGCCGGAACGGGCCCGGCGGACCGGGGCGGCCGGACGGGCCGGAAGACCCCGGGGGAGCCGGCGGACCGGGCGGCCGCGGCGGGACCGGGGACGCGGACGCCCCGGAGCGCGCCGGCGGAACCGGCGGCCCGGACGGGCCGGCGCGGCCGGGCGGCCCCGGACCCGGCGGCGGGTGGCGCCGGGAGCGGCCCCCGCGCGTCCCGCTGCCCCGCGTCCCCGTCGAGGACGGCGGCCCGCTCCCGCCGGCGCCGGGGGAACGCCCGGGCCGGACCCCGCCGCCCCCGCCCCTCCCCCTGGAACACCCCGTGCTGAAGTCGTTGCTCGGCGCCTGGGCGCTGGCCGCCTGTTCCGGGGAGGAGGCGGCGGCCGTCGAGGCGCACCTCGGGGAGTGCGGGGCCTGCGCCGACGAGGCGCTGCGGCTGCGGGACGCCGTCGGGCTGCTGCAGTGGCCGGACAGCCTCGACCTGGACCCGGCCCTGCGCACCCGCGTGCTGGACACCTGCCTGCAGCGGCGCCCGCCGCGCGTCCCGGTGCCCGAATGGGCCGCGCCCTACGACGCCGAGACCGCGCGCCTGGACGCGCTGCTGCAGGACATCGGCGACGCCGAGTGGCACGCGCCCGTGCGGCTGCGCTGGTTCGAGGGCAGGGCGGCGACGAGCCGCCGCACCACCGTCGCCGGGGTCATCGCGCATCTGCTGAGCGTGGACGGCCTGGTCGCGGTCGCCCTCGGGCTGGACGACCCGCTCGGCGACATCACCGCCCCGGCCCCGACCCCGGGCGCCCGCACCGAGGCCTACTGGCACGCCTCGCGCCTCCCGCCCACCCGCACGGTGCGGACACCGTGGCGGGAGCAGAGCCACAGCCTGGTGCGGACGGTGTCCCTCACCGGAGCCGCGGGCAGGACGCCGGTCCCGTACGGCGACTTCGAGCTGCCGCTGCGCGACGCGATGCTGGACCGCGCCTTCGAGTGCTGGGTGCACGCGGAGGACATCGCCGAGGCGGTGGACTACCCGTACGACCCGCCCGCTCCGCGCCACCGGCACGCCATGTTCGACCTGGCCGCCCGCATGCTGCCGCTCGTGCTGGCGGAGCGCCGCCGCAGCGGGCTCGCCGCACCCGGCCGGCACCGGCACCTGGTCCCGGCGGGCACGGCGGGACGCAGTCTGCGGCTGGAGATCGAGGGCTCCGGCGGAGGCGACTGGCTCATCCCGCTGGACTCCCCCGGCGCGGTGGGCTCCGCCGGCCACCAGGTGGCCCACGTCGCCCTGGACAGCGCGGACTTCTGCCGGCTGGCCGCGGGCCATCTGCCGCCGGAGGAGGCCGCCGCCGGGCAGGTCGGGGACCGGGAGGCGATCAGGGACGTGCTGTTCGCCACCGCGTCGCTGAGCCGCATGTAGCGGCCGCCCGCGGCGGCGGCCGCACGGGCGGGGAGGCGCGCCGACCGCCGCGGCCGCGCCTCACGCGAAGCCGCGCGGCACGTGCCGGGGCGCGTCAGGCGAACACGACCGTCCGCCGCCCGTTGAGCAGGATCCGCCGCTCGGCGTGCCACTTCACGGCCCGCGCCAGCGCCTGGCACTCCACGTCCCGCCCGATCGCGACCAGGCCCTCGGGGGTGACGTCGTGGCCGACCCGCTCGACCTCCTGCTCGATGATCGGCCCCTCGTCGAGGTCGGCCGTCACGTAGTGCGCGGTGGCGCCGATCAGCTTCACCCCGCGGGCGTGCGCCTGGTGGTACGGCTTCGCGCCCTTGAAGCTCGGCAGGAAGGAGTGGTGGATGTTGATGATCCGCCCGGCGAGCTGCTTGCACAGGTCGTCCGAGAGCACCTGCATGTAGCGGGCCAGCACGACCAGCTCGACGTGCTCCTCGCGCACGATCTCCAGCAGCCGCGCCTCGGCCTGCGCCTTGGTGTCCTTCGTCACCGGGATGTGGTGGAAGGGGACGTCGTAGGAGGCCGCCAGTTCGGCGAAGTCGGTGTGGTTGGACACCACGGCCGCGATCTCCACCGGCAGCGCGCCGATCCGGGCGCGGAAGAGCAGGTCGTTCAGGCAGTGCCCGAACCTGCTGACCATCAGCAGGACGCGCATCTTCTCGTCGGCCCGGTGGATCTGCCAGTCCATCTGGAAGGAGTCGCCGATCGCCGCGAAGCTGGCGCGCAGCTTGTCCACCGTCACCGGGGCCTCGGCCGAGAAGTGGACGCGCATGAAGAACAGACCCGTGTCGTGGTCGCCGAACTGCTGGCTGTCCTCGATGTTGCAGCCGGTCATGAACAGGTAGCTCGACACGGCGTGCACGATGCCCTGCTTGTCGGGGCAGGAGAGCGTGAGGACGTACTGGTCGGCCGGGGCCTCGGCTCGGGTGGACTGCTCGTTCATGCAGCACAGGGTCCCACACGCGGCGCGGCGCCGGGAAACGCCGGCGGGGACGTCCCGCTAGGCGGACCGCGTCAGGATGCGCAGCACCTCCAGGGTGCTCGGCGGCGCGTCGGGGTCCTCGCCGTCGCTCACGGCCATCCGCACGTGGGCGTCCCGCGCGGCCCGCACCGCCTCGGGCCAGGCGTGGTGCTCCAGGTAGGCGGCGACCGGCGCGTCCGGCCCGACCTGGTGCATGATCCGCAGCACGCGCAGCACGGCGGTGTCGACGAGGGCCGCCTCCTGCGAGTCGCGGAAGATCGTGCCGACGTACTTCTCCGCGGACCAGTGGTCCAGCCAGGTGTCCTCGACCAGCCGGTACACCGCGTCCGTGACGTCGCCGTAGCCGTCCACGCCGGCCAGCCAGACGTCCCGCTGGAACACGGGGTCGGAGAGCATGTGCAGCGCGGAACGCACATTGCTGCGCCAGCGCCACCACGGCATGTCGTTGAGTGGCATGCCGCCCATGGTGGAGGAGCGGCGGCCACGGCGGGAAGAGTTCTCCGAACCTTGCACGGTCATCGATCGTACGTTCCCTTTCTCGGGGACCTCGCCGGCCCCCGCAATTCACCTCCGTGTCACCCCGCATTGACCGCCGGTCGCTCCCGGGTTCTCCGTGTAAGGGAATCGTGTGGATTCATGACCGGCAGGCGACGCACCCCCAGCACCTTCCTCCCCGGCCTCCTCACCCGCCCCCGCAGGGCCCGCGTCCTGATCGCCGGCGCGCTGGCGGCCTGCGCCTCGCTCGCCGCCGGGTGCGGCGTCGTCCCCGGGGCCACGGGGGGCTCCGGGGACGACGCGATCACCGTCATGACGTGGGCGCCGCAGGACACGGCCGCCACCAACAAGCCCGGCATGCCCGCCTTCGCCCGCGCCTACGCCCGCTGGATCAACGGCCAGGGCGGCATCAACGGACGCAAGCTCAACGTCCTGACCTGCAACGAGCACAACGACAGCGTGTCCGCCGCCAAGTGCGCCCGGCGCGCGGTCAAGGAGAACGCCGTCGCGGTCGTCGGATCCTACAGTCAGCACGCCGACTCCTTCTTCCCGCCGCTGGAGGGCGCGGGCATCCCCTACATCGGCGGCTACGGCATCACGAACGCCGAGTTCACCAGCCCCCTCTCCTACCCGGTCAACGGCGGGCAGCCCGCGCTGCTGGCCGGTCTCGGCAGCGCGCTCGCCCCGTCCTGCGGGCCGGTCACGCTGGTCCGGCCCGACACCATCGCCGGCGACCAGCTGCCCGTGCTGCTCGACTCGGGTCTGGAGGCGGGCGGGCACGCCGCCGCGCACGACCAGCTCGCGCGGGAGGACGCCACCGAGTACGGCGGGCAGGCGGAGCGGGCGCTGCAGCGGGCGACCGCCGACCCGTCGGGCACGGGGTGCGTGGTGCCCGCGCTGGGGGACCGCACCGACACCTTCATGGACTCCTTCCGGCGCGCCCGCGAGGACTACCCCGAGGTGCGGACCGCGACCGTGCTGGGCAGCGTCGACCAGACGACGATCAACGCCACCGGCGGGGCGTCGGGCCCCTACGAGGGGTCGTACGTCACCGGCTGGTACCCGGTGGCGGGCGACGCGCGCTGGGACCCGATGCGGAAGGTGATCCGGGAGGCGGCCTTCGGCGACAACCACATCGACCCCGCGGACGCCGGAGTGCAGACCACCTGGATCGCCTACACGGTGTTCAAGCGGATCGTGGAGTCGCTCGGGGACCGCGAGGTGACCGCCGACGCCATCACGCGGGCCCTGGACGGCGGGCTGAAGGTCGGCACGGACGGGCTCACGCCGACGCTCCGGTGGAAGTTCCAGGACAAGCTGGCCTCGATCGGCTTCCCCCGCCTGGTCAACGCCAACGTCACCCTGCAGGTGGTCCGGGAGGGCCGCCTGGTCTCGGCCCGCAAGGGGTTCGTCGACACGACGAAGACGCTGGAGAGCGCCGACATGAGCTGAGCCGGGGACGGGGACGCGGACCGGGGCCGGAAGCCAGGCGCCGGTGGCCGGGGACGGGACGCGGGCCGAGCGGGGGGCGGGGCGCGGCGGGCGAGGGCGGGGCGGGCGCGCCGCGGCGGTGCCGCCCCGCGCCCGTCACAGCTGGGTCGGCTGGCGCTCGGTCAGGCCGTACGTCTTCGCGATCGCGTTCCACAGGGCGGCGGCCTTGGCCTTCTCGGCGGTGGCGGTGCCGCTCGCCCGGTTGCCGGCCTGCGTCTGGCCGGTGACGCGGGCCTGCCCCTTGTGGCAGCCCTTCTTGCCGGCGACCTGGTCGGCCCACGCCGCGTAGTGGTTGTCGGCCGAGGCCGACGCCTGCCACGCCTTGGTGAGGTGGGTGGTCAGCGCCTCGTGGTCGGGCAGCCGGTCCACCGCGAGGCCCTCCAGGCGGGTCACCAGCTCGGTGCGCTGCTCGGCCGCGTCGCGCAGGTCCTGCGCCGCCTGGGCCAGGTTGTCGCAGGACTTCACGTCGGCCACCGCGTTGATCACCGCGGCCCGGCTGTCGCCGCTGTCGGCCAGCAGCTTGTCCAGCTCGACGGCCTGCCGGCGCACCGGGTCGACGGACGGCGAGGCCGAGCCGCCGGTCGCGGGAGCCGTGGCGGAGACGGGCTGGTTCCGCGCGCCCTGGTCGTCGCCGTCCCCGCCCGCCAGCAGCGCACCGGCCCCGACGCCGAGGACGACGATGCCGACCCCGGCGGCCGCGATGAGCGGCACGCGCGATCCGCCCCGCCCGCCGTCACCGCGGGCCGCGCCCCGGCCTGAGCCGATCGTAATCGCCGGCTCCGGAC
>NZ_BAAATK010000014.1:0-149155 GCF_039533365.1 Streptomyces glaucus | reverse complement strand
CCGCCGGTCGCGCCGGGCAGACCGGCGCCGTTGGTGGCACGGCCGGCGCCGGGAACGCGCCGGGCGGTGCCCGGCCCGGTGCCACCAACGGCGCCGGTCTGCCCGGCGCGACCGGCGGACCCGTGGCGCCCGGGCACGGCGGCGGCACCGGCTCCTTCGACGTGACCGAGGCCCTGGCGGCGGGCCCGCTGGGCAACGGCTCCCGCGCGGACTCCGGCGGCGGCACGGGACCGGGCCACGACGACCTGCCGTACTTCGCGGAGGGCGGCCGGAGCGGCCCGGGCGACCGCGACACGCGCAACGGCCAGGGCGGCCACGGCGGCCCGGGCGGCTTCGACGAGCCGGCCCGCCGGCCGGGACCGCAGGCCCCCGCGGGCCCGACCACCGGCCCGGTCACCGGCGACGGGCCGATGGTGCCGCCGATGGGCGGCGGTGCCGACGGCGCCGGCCGGCCCGGCGGCCGGAGCGCTCCCGGCGCCCCCTCCGCGATGCGCGCCCCCGGCCAGAGCGGCACGGTGCCCGGCGGCGTTCCCGGCCCCGGGGGCGCCCCCGGCGTCGGCGGCGCCCCCGGTGTCGGCCGCGTTCCCGGTGGCGGCCTGAGCGACGACACCGCGGTCCTCACCCCGCAGAAGCCGGCCCCCGAACCGGGCGCCCCCGGCTACGGCACCCCCGCGGACAGCGTCTCCGGGAACACCGTCACCAGCGGCGTCCCGGTCGTGCCGCCCGCCGCCCGCACCGCGCCGTTCGGGCCGGGCACGCCCGCCGGCGGGCCGCTGCAGCACACGCCCCCGAAACTTCCCCAGCCGTCCCCGGCGGGCTCCGCGAAGCCGAAGAAGAAGGGGCGCAGCAAGCTGGTGCTGCTCGGCGGCGGCGTGATCGTCCTCGCCGGTGTCGCCTACGGCGCCGGACTGCTGATGAACCACTCCGACGTGCCCAAGGGCACCACCGTGCTCGGCGTCGACATCGGCGGCGGCACCCGCGACGACGCCGTCAAGAAGCTCGACGACGCCTTCGACGACCGGATGGGCAAGCCGCTGAAGCTGACGGTCGGCGGCAACAGCGTCTCCCTCGAACCGGACCAGGCCGGGCTGCAGTTCGACACCGACGCCACGGTCGACGCCGCCGCGAAGAGCGACTACAACCCGGTCTCCGTGATCGGCTCCCTGTTCGGCAACCACCGCGTCGTCGACCCGGTCATGCCCGTCGACGAGGAGAAGCTGCAGGCCGCCCTGGCGAACGTGGCCGGCGGCTCCGGCTCGGTCACCGAGGGCACGATCCGGTTCGAGTCCGGCAAGGCCGTCGCCGTGTACGGCAAGGCGGGCAAGGGCGTCGACGCGGACAAGTCCGCCGACGCGGTCCGGGAGGCGTACCGCACCCAGGTGGAGACCGGCACGTCCTCCCCGGTCAGCATCCCGACGACCACCCGGCAGCCGACCGTCCCGGACGCCGAGGTCGACCGGATGATGAAGGAGTTCGCCGAGCCGGCGATGTCGGGCCTGGTCACCGTCAAGACGGCCGACGGCGCCCACACCGTGGCGTTCAGCCCCGAGAAGTCGCTGTGGAAGTTCCTCGGCGTCAAGGCCCAGAACGGCAAGCTGGTCGAGTACTACGACCAGACCGCGCTGAAGGAGCTCTACGGCGACACCTTCGACGGCGTGCTGATCACCCGCGGCACCGGCCAGAAGACCCCGGTGACGGTCCAGGACGTCATCAGCGCCCTGCGCCCGGCGCTGAAGAGCACGACCGACCGCGTCGGCGTCATCGAGACCGACCCCAGCTGACCCGCGGCCGCACCACGGGGCACCCGGCGACCACCGGGTGCCCCGTGCCGTGTGGGGCCGCCCGGCCTCAGTTCAGCAGGGCCCGGGCGGCCCGGGCCTGCTGCCGCACCCGCTCGGCCGCCGGCGGGTCCACCGCCGCCACCACCTCGGCGTACGCCTCCAGCTCCGCCGCGCCCGCCGTGAACTCGCCCCGCTGCACCAGCAGCTGCGCCCGCTCGTGACGCAGCCGCGCCGGATGCGACGGCAGCAGCAGCGACAGGTCCACCGCCCACAGGGACACGTCCGACCGTTCGGGCCGCGCGGCGGCCCACGCCCGGATGTTGTTCAGGATCCGCGCCACCACGTCCAGCGGATCGGCCGGCGTCAGCATCGACGGACTCAGCGGCGCCCCCGTCGCCCCGGCCACCAGCAGCTCCGCGTCGGTCCCGGTGAGCACCCGGCCCCCGTCGAACGGGTCGGCGAGCACCTGCTCCTCCGGCGGCCCGAACCCGACCACGAAGTGCCCCGGCAGCGCCACCCCGTACACCGGCGCCCCCGCCCTGCGGGCCACCTCCAGCCACACCACCGACAGCAGGATGGGCAGCCCGCGCCGCCGCACCAGCACGTGCTGCAGCAGCGACGACTCCAGGCGCCGGTAGTCCGCCGCGGTGCCGTGGAACCCGTACCGCTCGCCGAGCAGCTCCCGCAGCGCCCCGGCCCAGGCCCGCGGCCCGCCCGGCCGGTACGGCAGCCGCCCGGCGAGCCGGTCCAGCTCGACCTGGGCGGCGTCGATGCCCGCCTCGTCCAGCGTGCCGTCCGCCTGCGCGCCCAGCAGCAGGCACAGCGCCGCCAGGTCGGGCCGCTCGGACCGCGCCTCCTCGGCGAACCGCCGGCGCAGCTCGGCGGACCGTTCGCAGGGCGGGGGGAAGGGGGAAGACGTCACCGGCTCGTGCCCTCTCACACCGACGGGGACGACGGGCCGGACCCGGCGCCCTCCGGCTCGCGGTAGTGGTGGTACGCGTGGTGCGCGGCGAAGCCCATCCCGGCGTACAGCGCCCGCGCGGCCGCGTTGTCCGTCTCCACCTGCAGCCAGGCGGCCGAGGCGCCCTCGTCCAGCGCCCGCCGGGCCAGCGCGGCCAGCACGGCGCCGGCCAGCCCCCGTCGGCGCAGCGCGGGGTCCACCTCGACGGCGGCGAACCCGGCCCACCGCCCGTCCACGACACACCGCCCGATCGCGGCCGGCGCGTCCTGCCCGGGCACGGTCGCGAACCACACCGAGGGCCCGCTGCCCAGCACCTTCAGCGCCACCTCGCCCGCCCCCTCGCGCTGGTAGCGCGCGAGCCACGCCGCGTCCGCCGTCCGCGACAGCACGACCCCCGCCGGATCGGCCCGGTCGGCGACCGCGGCCAGCCCCCCGGTCCACAGCTCGGCGGTCACCTCCCGGACCCAGCCCCGCCGCTCCAGTTCCGCGCAGAGCACCTCCTGCGTGCCCTCGGCCCCGGTCGCGGCCTGGACGTACGCGGGCAGGCCGCGCTCGCCGTACCAGCGCCGCACGGCGGTGAGCGCCTCGTCGAGCGGCACGCCCGGGTCGCCGAGCGGCAGCACCGAGTTGGCCCGCCGGGTGAAGCCCGTCCGCCGCCCGCCGGGCGGCCCCGCCTCGACGGCCGCCCGCAGCTCCCACTCGCCCAGCCGCTCGCTCTCCACCGGCCGCCAGGCCCGCGCGGCGACGCGCGCCAGCTCCTCGTACGAGGCGGCGGGCCCGCGCCGACGCGCCGGTGCGAACGGGACGACCTTGCCCGCGACCAGGGAAGTTTCCGGAATCCGGACGGTCTCGCCGTCCTTGCGTGTGATCAGCAGCACACCGTTGTCCCATGATGTGAGAACGCCCACCGTGTCGGTGAACTTCTCCCGTTCGGCACCGGGTTCGCTCAAGCGTCGTACGGAGACTCGTTTGCCCACGTCAGCAGCGGTGACACGGACCTCGAGGCGCCCGGCGGCAGAGATTTCCACAGGTCGGTTCACCCCTCCTGTTCGGATCATGCCCAAGAACGGAGATACTAGGGGCGGGCATCGACGACGCCGCGCTCCCGCGCGCCAGGCGGCGGAGCCTGTGGGAGGCCCGCCAGCGCCCTATCGAGGAGGAACGACAGCGTGACCTACGTCATCGCGCAGCCTTGTGTCGACGTCAAGGACAAGGCGTGCATCGAGGAGTGCCCGGTCGACTGCATCTACGAGGGCCAGCGGTCCTTGTACATCCACCCGGACGAATGCGTCGACTGCGGGGCCTGCGAACCGGTCTGCCCGGTGGAGGCCATCTTCTACGAGGACGACGTGCCGGAGGAGTGGAAGGACTACTACAAGGCGAATGTCGAGTTCTTCGACGAGCTCGGCTCGCCCGGCGGCGCCAGCAAGCTGGGGCTGATCGAGCGCGACCACCCGTTCGTCGCAGCGCTGCCGCCGCAGGGCGAGTAAGCCCCGGGCGGCCCGCGAGCGGCCCGCACCGTGCCGCCTCGGTCCCGTACGGCCTGATCGCCCCGATCGCGCCGCACGGGACCGAGGCGTTTGCCGTACGAGCCGGCCCCCGGCGGCCCGTACGTACGAGAAAGTGAGCCAGAAAGCCGTGTCCGCAGTTTCCCACCGTCTCCCGACCTTCCCCTGGGACAAGCTGGCGCCCTACAAGGCGACGGCCGCCGCCCACCCCGACGGCATCGTGGACCTGTCCGTCGGCACCCCGGTCGACCCGGTGCCCGAGCCGGTCCAGAAGGCGCTGGCCGCCGCGGCCGACTCGCCGGGCTACCCGACCGTCTGGGGCACCCCCGAACTGCGCGACGCGATCACCGGCTGGGCCGAGCGCCGCCTCGGCGCCCGGGACGTCACCCACCGCCACGTCCTGCCGGTCGTCGGCTCCAAGGAACTGGTCGCCTGGCTCCCCACCCAGCTGGGCCTGGGCCCCGGCGACAAGGTGGCGTACCCGCGCCTGGCCTACCCCACCTACGAGGTCGGCGCGCGCCTGGCCCGCGCCGACCACGAGGCCTACGACGACCCGACCGAGCTGGACCCGGCGAACCTGAGACTGCTGTGGCTGAACTCCCCGTCCAACCCGACGGGCCGGGTCCTGTCCCGGCAGGAGCTCACCCGGATCGTCGCCTGGGCCCGCGAGCACGGCGTGCTGGTCGTCTCCGACGAGTGCTACCTCGAACTGGGCTGGGAGACCGACCCGGTCTCGGTCCTGCACCCGGACGTCAACGGCGGCTCCCACGAGGGCATCGTCGCGGTCCACTCCCTGTCCAAGCGCTCGAACCTCGCGGGCTACCGGGCCGCCTTCCTCGTCGGCGACCCGGCGGTCCTCGGCCCCCTGCTGGAGATCCGCAAGCACGGCGGCATGATGACGTCGGCGCCGACGCAGGCGGCGGTCGTGGCGGCGCTGGGCGACGACGAGCACGTCCGCGTCCAGCGCGAGCGCTACGCGGCCCGGCGCACGGCCCTGCGCGAGGCCCTGCTGGCCCACGGCTTCCGCATCGAGCACAGCGAGGCCGGCCTGTACCTGTGGGCCACCCGCGACGAGTCCTGCTGGGACACCGTGGCCCGCCTCGCGGAGCGCGGCATCCTGGTCGCGCCGGGCGACTTCTACGGCCCGGCGGGCGAGCGGTTCGTGCGGGTCGCCCTGACGGCGACGGACGAGCGGGTACGGGCGGCGGTGGCCCGGCTGGCGTGAGCGCGCCGCACCGCCGGGCGCACACGGCGCGAGGCGGGGCCCGGGAAGCCTCTCCCGGACCCCGCCTCGCGCCGTGCGCCCGTGGGGACCGTCCCGGCGCCACCGGGCCCGGCCCGCGCGTCCGCGGTGTCGTGGTCACGCGCCGGCGCCCCGCGCCGGCTCCCTCCTCCGCCCCGCGGCCGCGGGCACCGGACCAGACCCGGAACGGGCCGGCCGGCGCCGCACCTCCCGGCCGGCCCGGTCCGGGCGGCCGGTCCTAGCCGAGCGGCAGCCCGCCCTTGGCCAGCGAGTCCGTGGGCAGCCCGCTCGCGGTCGCCGACTTCGCGGTCTCGCCCAGGACGCCCCGGGCGGAGCCGGCCGCGTCCCCGGCGGCCCGCTGCACGGTCGGCACGGCCTTCTTGACGGCCTTGCCGCCGGTCTTGCCCGCGTTCTTGACGGCCTTGCCGCCGACGTCGCCCGCGGCCTTGGTGACGCCGCGCGCCGTGCCGTCGACGGTGTTGCCGACGTTCGCCCCGTCCAGGGCGGTCAGCCCGCCGAGGTTCGGGGCGGCGGGCAGCTCGGGGGCCGCGCTGGCGGAGCCGGCCGCACCGACCCCGGCGGCCGCTCCCGCAGCGACGAGCAGCGCGGCACGGGCGATCCGGCGGGTCAGGGGGAGGGACATGATGCTCCTTCGACGGGAGAGGACGATGAGGTGTCCGGCCGCGCCCGGCGGATGACCGGCCGGGCTCGGACGCAGTGACTACCGCTCGAAACCCACGAAGGTTGCGGCGCGTCAACGTAAAGAGTTGGCAATGCGCCGCATCGCCACCGGTGGATCAAAACGGGCGAAAAACGCCCGTCGGGAAAGGCCGCCGAGTCCTCGCGGCCCTTTGTTCCCAAGGATTCCCGCGTATGCGCGCAAGACGGCGCGGAAACCCGCGCGCCCGGGCCCGCGCCCCGCCCGGGTAATCCGCGCGGGTGAGGGGGCGTACTACTGCGCAGTGACGATCCGCACCGCTGCGGCGTCCCGCTCCGCGCCCTGGGCGCCGTCCGGGCCGAGCGGCCGCCACCGGCTGTCGGTGTGCCCGGCGGTCCACTCGCGGCCGGCGTACGTCACCCGCTGGATGTGCAGCTCGGAGGCGTTGGCCACCGCCCAGTGGGCCAGCTGCCAGCCCCGCTGCCGCGGGCTCTGCCCCGTGTCGCCGTCCGGGCCGGCGGTCACCGGCAGCGTCACGGTCCGCCCGTCGCCCGCACCGCTCGCGGACGGCGACGGCGAGGGCGCCGCGTCCCCGCCCACCTCCGCGCCGGCCGGCTCCAGCACATCGCGCCCGAAGTCCCGCACGAGCGCGGAGCGCACCGCCTCCGGGCCCGCCGCCCGGGTCGCCGCCGGGCGGCCCTCGCAGGTCAGCGTGGCCGCGGAGCGGCCGGTGAGGGCGGCGGCGAGCAGCGTGGCGTCCGGCTCGTGCTTGGCGTACGCCTGCGGGTAGCCGCTGCGCTGCACCCGCTGGGCGGCGACGGTCAGGGGCAGCCGCGTGTAGCCCGGCACCTCGACCAGGTGGTCGTAGAACATGCCCGCCGCGTACGTCGGGTCCATGATCTCCTCCGGGGTGCCCCAGCCCTGCGAGGGCCGCTGCTGGAACAGGCCCAGCGAGTCCCGGTCGCCGTGGTCGATGTTGCGCAGGGCCGACTCCTGCAGCGCGGTCGCCAGCGCTATCGTCACGGCCCGCTCGGGCAGTCCGCGCGCGGTGCCCACGGCGGTGATCGTCGCCGCGTTCACCGCCTGCTCGGGGGTGAACTCGTAGACGGCCCCGTCGTCGCCGGCCGAGACGACCTTGCAGCCCGGCGCGCCCGTGCCCCCGGTGACGTACTGCACCGCGAGGTATCCGGCGACCGACAGGAGGACCGTGAAGGCCGCCCCGGTGCGGTAGAGGCGGCCACGGCGTTTGCGAGGGGGGGACGGCTGTAGCACGCGTAACAAGGTACTGGAGGGCGCGGCGGCCGCCGTGCCGGGTGCGGGCCGTGCGCGCGGGCGCGGAGCGTTAGGGTCGGGGCCATGGCCGACACCCCGCTTGACCTCACCCTGGACGCCGCGCGGCTGACCGCGCAGCTCGTCGACATCCCCTCCGTCAGCGGCTCCGAGAAGCCCCTCGCGGACGCGATCGAGAACGCCCTGCGCGCCCTGCCGCACCTGACCGTCGACCGGTACGGCAACAACGTCGTGGCCCGCACCGACCTCGGGCGGGCGGAGCGGGTGATCCTCGCCGGGCACATCGACACGGTCCCGATCGCGGACAACCTCCCCTCGCGGCTGGACGGGGACGGGACGCTGTGGGGCTGCGGCACCTGCGACATGAAGGCCGGGGTGGCGGTCCAGCTGCGCATCGCGGCCACGGTCCCCGCCCCGAACCGCGACCTGACCTTCGTCTTCTACGACAACGAGGAGGTCGCCGCCGACCTCAACGGCCTGCGGCACGTGGCCGAGGCCCACCCGGAGTGGCTGCGGGGCGACTTCGCGGTGCTGCTGGAGCCGTCGGACGGCCAGGTGGAGGGCGGCTGCCAGGGCACGCTGCGGGTGAAGCTGCGCACCAGGGGCGAGCGGGCCCACTCCGCGCGCGGCTGGATGGGCTCCAACGCCGTCCACGCGGCGGCGCCGATCCTGGCCCGGCTGGCGGCGTACGAGCCGCGCCACCCGGTGATCGACGGCCTGGAGTACCGGGAGGGCCTGAACGCGGTGGGCATCTCGGGCGGGGTGGCCGGGAACGTCATCCCGGACGCGTGCGAAGTGACCGTCAACTTCCGGTACGCGCCGGACCGCACCGAGCAGGAGGCGGTCGACCACGTCCGCGAGGTGTTCGCCGACTGCGGGGTGGACGAGTTCGTGGTGGACGACCACAGCCCCGGGGCCCTGCCCGGGCTGTCCCACCCGGCCGCCGCGGCCTTCGTCGAGGCGGTCGGCGGCACCCCGCAGCCCAAGTACGGCTGGACGGACGTCGCGCGCTTCTCGTCGCTCGGCATCCCGGCCGTCAACTACGGCCCCGGCAACCCGCACCTGGCGCACCGGCGGGACGAGCGGGTGGAGACGGCGAAGATCCTGGCGGGGGAGGAGCGCCTGCGGACCTGGCTGACGGCGTGATCCCGTCCGTGTTTACCGCGCTCCACGGCGGACATGCTGAGGTCCCTCGGACGTAACCGGAGCCGATCTACGCTGGGGCGGAACACCCCCTCCCCGAGCCGCAGGCTCCGCCCGGGCAGGGGAGACCCCAACACGGAGGGAGCGCACATGGCTACCGGCAACCCCGCGGGGAAGAAGCAGCCGCCGGAGGAGCAGCGCCTGGGGCCGGTCCTCCGCAGACGGCAGCAGGTCCAGGCGAGCACGACCGACCAGCGGCTGCTGGACGAGCGCGCCCCCACGGACTGGGTGCACACCGACCCCTGGCGCGTGCTGCGCATCCAGTCGGAGTTCATCGAGGGCTTCGGCACGCTCGCCGAACTGCCGCCCGCCATCAGCGTCTTCGGCTCCGCCCGTACGCCGGCGGACTCCCCGGAGTACGAGGCGGGGGTGCGGCTCGGACGGGGCCTGGTGGAGGCGGGGTTCGCGGTGATCACGGGCGGTGGCCCGGGCGCCATGGAGGCCGCCAACAAGGGCGCCTGCGAGGCGAAGGGCATCTCGGTCGGCCTCGGAATCGAGCTTCCGTTCGAGCAGGGGCTGAATCCCTACGTCGACATCGGCCTCAACTTCCGGTACTTCTTCGTCCGGAAGATGATGTTCGTCAAGTACGCGCAGGGCTTCGTGGTCCTGCCCGGCGGCCTCGGCACCCTCGACGAACTCTTCGAGGCGCTGACCCTGGTCCAGACCCAGAAGGTCACCCGCTTCCCCATCGTCCTGTTCGGCACCGGGTACTGGGGCGGCCTCGTCGACTGGCTCAGGAACACCGTGGTCGCCCAGGGCAAGGCGGCGGAGCACGACCTGCTGCTGTTCCACGTCACGGACGACGTGGACGAGGCCGTGGCGATGGTGTCGAAGGAGGCGGGCCGCTAGGCCCGGGCTCCGGGCTCCCGCCGTCCGTCTGCCGCGGGTTCTCGCCGCCGCCGGGACACCGGCCGTGGGGGCCGGTCCCGCCCGGGCCCACGGGGGCGCGGGCCGTCGCGGGTGCGCCGCGGCGGGCGGGTGCGCCGCGGCGGGGGAGAGGGGTCCCTACGCCAGCCCCCGGCGTGCCACCGCGGGCGGCCGGTGACCCGCGATCGACGCCACCATGTCCAGGACCTGCCGGGTCTCGGCGACCTCGTGCACCCGGTACACCTGCGCCCCCAGCCACGCCGACACCGCGGTCGTCGCCAGCGTCCCCAGCACCCGCTCCTTCACGGGCCGGTCCAGCGTCTCCCCCACGAAGTCCTTGTTGGACAGCGACACCAGCACCGGCCACCCGGTCTCCACCATCTCCCCCAGCCGCCGCGTCGCCTCCAGACTGTGCCGCGTGTTCTTCCCGAAGTCGTGCCCCGGATCGATCAGCACCGACTCCCGCGGCACCCCCAGCGACACCGCCCGCTCGGCCAGCCCCACGGTCACGTCGATGATGTCGGCCATGACGTCGTCGTACGCCACCCGGTGCGGCCGCGTCCGCGGCTGCGCGCCCCCGGCGTGCGTGCACACCAGCCCCACCCCGTACCGCCCGGCGACCTCCGCCAGCCGCGGATCGGCCCCGCCCCACGCGTCGTTCAGCAGGTCCGCCCCCGCCTCGCACACCGCTTCCCCGACCTCGGCCCGCCAGGTGTCCACGCTGATCACGACGTCCGGGAACCGCCGCCGCACCTGAGCGACGAACCCGACCGTGCGCCGCGCCTCCTCCTCGGCCGTGACCTCCTCGCCCGGCCCGGCCTTCACCCCGCCGATGTCGATGATCGCGGCCCCCTCGGCCACCGCCTGCTCCACGCGCGCGAGCGCCGGCTCGTCGTGGAAGGTCGCCCCCCGGTCGTAGAAGGAGTCCGGGGTCCGGTTCACGATCGCCATGATCACCGGCTCGTGCGGCTCGAACTCGCGCCTGCCCAGCCTGAGCATCCCCTGTGACCTCTCCTCGTACGTCCTGAGTACGGCCCGTTCTCCGGCCGCCTGCGACCCTAACGGTCGGACTCGCATGGCACGATCGGAGCCTGACACATCCGACTCCGACTCATCCGACCGTGGGGACCCCAAGCGATGGTTATGTTCTTGTTCCTGGTCGTCGCGCTCGCCGTCGTGGTCGCCGCGGTGACCCTCGCCGTGGTGGGCGGCGGCGAGAACAGCCCGCTGCCCGAGGCCGCGCCCGAGCGGCTGCGGGACCTCCTGCCCCCGGACCGCCCGGCGGGCCGCGCCGACGTGGAGTCCCTGCGCCTCCCGCTCGCCGTCCGCGGCTACCGCATGGCCGACGTGGACGACGTCCTCGACCGCCTCGGGGCCGAACTGGCCGAGCGCGACGCCCGCATCGCCGACCTGGAGGCGGCCCTGGCCGGGGCCCGCGCCGCCGCGCACCACGTCTCCACGGACAAGCCCGGCCAGGCGGAGCAGCGGTGACCCCGGGCGCCGCCCTCGCGGGCCCGGACGGCGTGCCGCGCTGCCCCTGGGCGCTGTCCACCGAGGACTACGTGGCCTACCACGACGAGGAGTGGGGCCGCCCGGTCCACGGCGACGACGCCCTGTTCGAACGCCTCAGCCTGGAGGCGTTCCAGTCCGGCCTGTCCTGGATCACCGTCCTGCGCCGCCGCCCCGGCTTCCGCGCCGCCTTCGCCGGCTTCCGGATCGCCGCGGTCGCGGCCTTCACCGACGAGGACCGCGAACGCCTGCTCGCCGACCCCGGCATCATCCGCAACCGGGCCAAGATCGACGCGACCCTCGCCAACGCGCGCGCCCTCGCCGAGTGGTCCCCCGGCGAACTGGACGCCCTGGTCTGGTCCCACGCCCCCGACCCGGCCGGCCGCCCGGTCCCGAAGACCCTGGCCGACGTCCCGGCGGTCACCCCCGAGTCGACGGCCCTGGCCAAGGCCCTGAAGAAGCGGGGCCTGCGGTTCGTGGGACCGACGACGGCGTACGCCCTGATGCAGGCGTGCGGCCTGGTGGACGACCACCTGGCGGACTGCGCGGCCAGAGGCCGCCGGCCGGGGGCCTGACGACGCCCGGGCCGCCCCGGCCCGAGCCGTCTTCGGGCGGGCCGGGGGCGTCGGGGGCCTGCGGCGCGGCCCTCCGGGGACGTGCGCCGCCGCGGCCCGCGGGGCCGGCTCACCGCCCCAGGTACTTCGGCTTCTCCTTGTTCACGAAGGCGCGCACCGCGATGGCGTGATCCTCCGAGGACCCCGCCCGGGTCTGCAGCTCGTCCTCCTTCTCCAGGGTCTCGGCCAGCGAGTGGCCCAGACCGAACGCCACGGACTCCTTGATCGCCGCGTACGCCACCGTCGGTCCCCCGGCCAGCGCCCGCGCCGTCTTCTCGGCCTCCGCGCGCAGCTCGGCCGCCGGCACGACCCGGTTCGCGATGCCCAGCTCGTACGCCTCCTGCGCGCCGATGTTCCGCGGGAACAGCAGCAGGTCCGTGGCGCGCCCGGGCCCGACGACCCGCGGCAGCGTCCAGGAGATCCCCGAGTCGGCGGTCAGCGCCACCCCGGCGAACGACGTGTTGAACGCCGCGGTGTCCGCCACCAGCCGGTAGTCCGCCGCGAGCGCGAACCCGAAGCCCGCCCCGGCCGCCACCCCGTTCACCGCGGCGACCACCGGCTTCGGCGCCTCCGCCAGCGCCCGCACGATCGGGTTGTAGTGCTCCCGCACCGTGCTCATCGTCTGCCCCGAACCCGACTCCCGGTCGGCGGCCAGCAGCCCGATGTGCTCCTTGAGGTCCTGGCCGACGCAGAACGCCCGCTCCCCGGCGGCGGTCAGCAGCACCGCCCGTACGGCGTCGTCCGCCGCCGCGGACCGGACCGCCTCCCGGAGGGCGACCTTGGTCTCGATGTTCAGCGCGTTCATCGCCTCCGGGCGGTTCAGCGTGATCGTCGCGAGCCCGTCGCTCACCTCGTAGAGCACGGTGTCGGCCATGGCGTATCCCCTCCGCGTCGCGGCTGACGGACGTACCGGCCGGTACGTCCGGTGTCTGCGGACAGCATGACGGAGATCACCGCCCGAGGACCGGACGCGATGTGTGACCTGCGTCAAAGAATTCCGCTCCACGTCTGTTCTACGGACATGTGTGCGGCGGCGCGGTATTGCAGTCACATCGCCGGATTGAGTGGTTTTGCTCGCGCGCGTTGCTCAAGCGATGCCCACCGATGTTGGTCATCGGGTCCTGAGATGCGGGATAATGGCCAGGAAGCAATGTGTTCGATGCCGGTGTCGCGTGTCCCACGGACCGCGCATGCCCCTCGGGGGCCGTCGGCTTTGACGCGATGAGCTGGTATCAGGAAGGGGAACGAGCATGGCGGCCATGAAGCCGCGGACGGGCGACGGCCCGCTCGAGGTGACCAAGGAGGGGCGGGGCATCGTCATGCGCGTTCCGCTCGAAGGCGGCGGTCGGCTCGTCGTCGAGCTGACCCCGGACGAGGCCGACGCGCTCGGCGACGCCCTCAAGAAGGTCGTCGGCTGACGCGCAAGCGACCATACCCTTTCAGCCGCCCCGGCGCCGCACGAGGTGCCGGGGCGGCTGTTTTGCCGGACCCGCCGACGGCTGTCCCCGCGCCGCCGGCGGCCGGTCGGAGGCCGGCCGCGGATCGGCGGCCGACCGGGGGGCGGCGGCCGGCGGAGCGGCGGTCGGCCGGGAGCGGTCGGCCGGGTACGGCAGGTGACCGGGGACGGCGGTGGAGCAGGGACGGCGGTCGACCGGGGATCAGCGTTTGACCGCGCACAGCAGCCCGTCGCCCACCGGCAGCAGCGACGGCACCAGCTCCTGGCTCTCGCGCACCGCCCGCAGCAGCTCCCGCAGCCGCAGCACCTCCGTGGGCTGCGGCCCGGAGTCCACCGTCCGGCCGTTGGCGAAGACTCCCTCGAAGACGACGAGCCCGCCGGGCCGCAGCAGACGCAACGATTCGGCGAGGTACTCCATGACCTCCAGGCGGTCGCCGTCGCAGAAGACCAGGTCGTACCCGGCGTCGGCGAGCCGGGGCAGGACGTCCAGGGCGCGGCCCGGGATGAAGCGGGCCCGGTTGCTGGCGAAGCCGCAGGCGCGGAAGGCCTGGCGGGCGAACTGCTGGTGCTCCGGCTCCGGGTCGACCGTGGTGAGCACCCCGTCCGGCCGCATGCCGTGCAGCAGATGGATCCCGGAGACGCCGCAGCCGGTCCCGATCTCCGCGACCGCCTTCGCGTCCACGGCGGCGGCGAGCAACCGCAGGGCCGCGCCCGTGCCGGGCGACACCGAGCGCAGCCCCGCCTCACGGGCCCGGTCGCGGGCCCAGTGCAGCGCTTCGTCCTCGGCGACATAGGCGTCGGCGAACGCCCAGCTCGTCTGCCGGTTGCCGGTAATGACCCTCTCCTGTTCCCGTGGTTGCCTCGGCGTGACTGTATCCGTTGGCGCCGGGAACCCGCAGATGGGACCGGTCGTTTGAAGGGATGACGAAACCGACCGGAGCCGTGACGGGGGCGATGGGTGGACAGGGACGCCGAGCAAGTGCTGACGCAGGCGTACGAGCCGTGCCGGCCCAGATCAAACTCTCGTAAAACCGCTTATCCGGAGCTAACGGGCGAGGTGGCTATGGTAGGGGCTCCACTGGACACCACCAGAGCCGACAGGGGAGGTGCGGCTGCGCCTGTGGATCGGGGAGGAGTGCTACGGCGCTTCCTCGGGCCGGCGGGCAGGCCGAAATCCGTGAACGACACCGCTGCTGACCACAGTCACGCCACCGGTTCCGCCGCAGGCCGTGCCCAGACCGCGACCTTCGCCACCGACGCGGACGGGCAGGCGTGGACTCCGCCCACGTGGGAGGAGATCGTCAGCATGCACAGCGGCCGTGTCTACCGCCTCGCCTACCGCCTCACCGGCAACCAGCACGACGCCGAGGACCTCACCCAGGAGGTCTTCGTCCGGGTCTTCCGGTCCCTGTCGACCTACACGCCGGGCACCTTCGAGGGCTGGCTGCACCGCATCACCACGAACCTCTTCCTGGACATGGTCCGCCGCAAGCAGCGCATCCGTTTCGACGCGCTCGGCGAGGACGCCGCCGAGCGGCTGGCCAGCAAGGAACCCACCCCCCAGCAGGTCTTCAACGACGCCCACTTCGACGCGGACGTCCAGCAGGCCCTCGACACCCTCGCCCCCGAGTTCCGCGCCGCGGTCGTCCTGTGCGACATCGAGGGACTGTCGTACGAGGAGATCGCCGCGACCCTCGGCGTCAAGCTCGGCACGGTCCGGTCCCGGATCCACCGCGGCCGCTCCCAGCTGCGCAAGGCCCTCGCGCACCGCTCCCCTCAGGCCCGGGCCGAGCGCCGCTCCTTCGTGCCCCGTGTTCCCGCACTGGGAGGAGGGGGCGCGAGCGCGTGAACGGGTCACGGCCGAAACCTGCCGAGGGACACCTCGCAGAGGAGCATCTGGGGGACCGGCTCTCCGCCCTGGTGGACGGAGAGCTCGGTCATGACGCGCGGGAGCGCGTGCTGGCGCACGTGGCGACCTGCGCCAAGTGCAAGGCGGAGGTCGACGCGCAGCGCCGGCTGAAGAACGTCTTCGCGGAGGCGGCCCCGCCGCCGCCCTCCGAGAGCTTCCTGGCCCGCCTCCAGGGACTCCCCGCGGGCGGTGACCTGGACGGCGCGGACCCGCCGCCGGACCGGGCCGGCCCCTTCGGGGGACCGTCCGGACGGTTCGGCGCCCTCGGATCCCCCGGCGCCTTCGGCACGAAGCGGGGCGAGCGCTTCGAGTTCGACTACGTCCCCGCGCGGTCGCACGCCCCCGCGCTGCCCTCCTCGGGCAGCAAGGGCTTCCGCATCCACGACGTCGGCCGGCACGAGGCCGAGCGGCCGGCCTCGCGCGGGCTGCGGTTCGCGTTCGCCGCCGCCGGGGCGGTGTCGCTGGCCGCGATCGCGCTGGGCGGCGTCGCGTCCGGCCCGCCCGACGGCACGGCGGCGGCGCGGGGCGGCTCCGGGACCGGCAGCAAGGTGACACCGGCGCGGACGGCCACGGGCTCCGCCGCGGCCCCCGACACCCAGCGCCGCCGCTCGGTCGGCCCGCTGCTCGGACAGGCCCAGGGCGGGCAGCAGTCGCTCGGGGAGAGCCCGGTGGCGTCGGCCGGGGTGTCCGCCCCGCTGCTGCCCGGGCTGCCGGCTCCCCTGGCGGGCCGGGGCCAGCGGGTGGAGCATCCGCTGACCGCGCCGGTGGTGGCCGGTGCCGCAGCCATGTCCCCGCTGATACGTCCGCTCGACGCCACCCCGCCGCCGGCCCTGACGGCATGGCCCGCGGTCCCCGCGGCCCCCGGAGTCACGGCCCCCGGCCTGCTCTCCGCACCCGTGCCCGACGCGTCCCCCTCCCCCTCTCCTTCCTCCCCCGGGCGCACTCCCTGAGGCGTCCTCTGCGCGCCGGCCCGCGAACCTGATTGAATCCGAGGTGGCGCCCCGGCGGGCAGCCGGCCGGGCACGGAGCCGCGGGGGACGCGCCTGCCGAGGCCCGGCACGGGCCGGGGCCCACGGCACCGGCCCCGGCGCACCCGAGGCGCACGGAGCCACCGAGACGACGATCTGCGGCCACCGCCGACGGGCCGTGCCGCGGCCAGCTGTGGGGAGAGCATGAACGAGGGGAAACCCGCGAGGGCGAAGTGGTGGAACCGGCCCCGCCCGCAGGTCCCCTCCGGCCCGACCGGGGGGACCGCACCGGCGTCCGGGGAGGAGACACCGGCCGGGACGGGTACCGGCCGGATGCGCGCGCACCCGGCCGACGGCGACTTCGAGCTGGAGCGGCCCGCCGCGTCCCCGGGCACCGGCGCGGACGGCCGGGACCACGGCCACGAGGGCGACTACGAGCTGGAACGGCCCGCGGCCGGCCCCGGCGCGCCCGCCGGACCCGCCGCCGGCGACACCGCGCAGGCCGCGCTCGCCGCCCCGGCCGCCGAACCGACCAGGCCCCTGCACGACCCCGACCCGTACGGCACCCCGCCGTACGGCGAACCGGGCCCCTGGGCCCCCGCCCCGCCGGTCCAGCACCCGGCGGCAGCACCGGCGCACGGCCCGGCGACCCCGGCGCACGGCACGACGGCGCCGCACGTCCCCGGCCCGGTGACGCCCGCCCCGGCGGCCCCGGCCCCCGGCCCCGGGGCCCCGCCGCCCCCCACCGCCTCCCACACCCGGCCCCCGGCCCCCGGGACCCCCACGCCCTCCACCCCCTGGCAGCGTTACGACCCCTGGGCGGCCCCCGCCCCCCTCGCCCCTCTCCAGCAGAACGGGGCCGCCGTGCCCAGCCGGGAGCAGCGGCAGCGGCGAGGCCGGAGGGCACTGGCCGCCGGAGCCGTGCTGCTCGCCGTCGTGTCCGGCGGCGTCGGCGGCGTCACCGGCGCGTACCTGGAGCGGAACGGCGGCGTGGGGGCCGTGGAGCTGCCGCAGGCCGGGAAGGAGCCGGCCGGCCGGGCTCCGGGCAGCGTGGCCGGGATCGCCGCCCGGGCCCTGCCCAGCGTCGTCACCCTGCACGTGAGCGGCGGCGAGGAGCAGGGCACCGGCACCGGCTTCGTGCTCGACACCCGCGGGCACATCCTCACCAACGACCACGTCGTCGAGCCGGCCGGGGACGACGGCGAGATCTCCGTGACCTTCACCAGCGGCGACACCGCCGAAGCCACCGTCGTCGGCCGGGACAGCGGATACGACCTCGCCGTCGTGAAGGTGACCGGCGTGCGCGGGCTCACCCCCCTGCCCCTGGGCAACTCCGACAACGTCCAGGTGGGCGACCCCGTCGTCGCCATCGGCGCGCCCTTCGAGCTGGACGGCACCGTCACCTCCGGCATCATCAGCGCCAAGGAGCGGCCCATCACCGCGGGCGGCGAGAAGGGCGACGGCAGCGACGTGTCGTACGTCGACGCGTTGCAGACCGACGCGCCCATCAACCCCGGCAACTCGGGCGGCCCCCTCCTGGACTCCCGGGGCCGCGTCATCGGCATCAACTCGGCCATCCGCTCCGCCGGCAGCGACACCGACCCCGACGGCGGCCAGGCCGGTTCGATAGGGCTCGGCTTCGCCATACCCGTCAACCAGGGCAGACGCGTCGCCGAGGAACTGATCAACAACGGCCGGGCGACCCACCCCGTCATCGGCATCACCCTCGACATGAACTACCCGGGCGACGGCGCCCGCGTCGGCACCAAGGGCAGCGACGGCGGCCCCCCGGTCACCGAGGGCGGCCCCGGCGACCGGGCCGGCATCCGGGCGGGCGACCTCATCACCGAGGTCGACGGACAGCGCATCCACTCCGGTGAGGAACTCATCGTCAAGACCCGCGCGCACCGCCCCGGCGAACGCCTGGAGCTGACCCTGGAGCGCGACGGCACGGAACGGACGGTCTCCCTGGTGCTCGGCTCCTCCGACGGCGGCTGAGACGGCACGGCCGAGCAGCCCCGCGGAGATCACGGCGAGAATCACAGCAACCCCGCAGCGGGCCCCGCGTCCCGGTGGCGTTCCGGCCGCGACGAGGCGAACAAGCCGGAAACCCGCCCACGCGGCCGTATTCCGAGCCCTCGGGACGGTACCGGTCGTACGGGATCGCCGGGTACCGTGGATCCGGCCCGGACCACGGAAGACCGCACGGACCACCGAGGGCCGAGGACCGAGGACATCGCTAGGAGCTTCAGGTGTTCAATGACATAGGACCGCTAGAGCTGGTGACGATCGTCGTCCTCGCCGTGCTCGTCTTCGGTCCGGACAAGCTCCCGAAGGTCATCCAGGACGTGATGCGCACGATCCGGAAGATCCGTGAGTTCTCGGAGAGCGCCAAGCAGGACATCCGGCAGGAGCTGGGCCCGGAGTTCAAGGACTTCGAGTTCGAGGACCTCAACCCCAAGACGTTCCTGCGCAAGCAGCTGGAGAACGACGACCTGGGGCTGAAGGAGATCCGCAACGGCTTCGACCTGAAGAAGGAGATGGCGGAGGTCACGGACGCGGTGCACGGCCGCGACCCCGAGCCGGCCTCCGGCGGCGGTGTCGACCTGGTGAAGAAGCCCGGGACCGCCGGCCGCGACGACCGCCCGCCCTTCGACGCCGACGCCACCTGAGCCGTACGCCCGCGCCGCCCCGGCGGTGGACCCGTGCCGCCCGGACCGCCGGGCGGCACCCGCGTCCCGCCGCCCCCCGCCCCCTCGCACGTGACGCGTCTCATACCCGCCACCGGGCGCGCACGGCCCGGACACGGCCTCCGGGCGCCCTGTGCGCCGGGCGTTCTCCCTGCTGCCCGGAGCGGTGTGGCTATGCTGCCAAGTTGTTGTGCGGGCCGTACGCGAACCAGCAACGCCGCCCGATGGGGGGCGGGCCGTTCCGGTCCGACGAGAGCGAGGAGGCGTCCGGGCACATGGAGACGACGAGTCAGGCAGTCGCGCAGGCGCCGGCCGCGGAGGACGGACAGCAGGTCCCCTCCGCCCGGCGTGCGGTCGACGGCTACCTGCGTGCGCCCTTCGCGTGGTACGGCCTCGACGAGGCCTTCACGGGACCACGCTGGCTGATGCAGGTCGGCACGGGGGCCGACGGGACCGTGGAGTACGGCTCGATCGGGCACGGCGACGAACCGTCGCCGCGCACCGAGTACGCGGCCGGGAACGACGAGGCCAAGGAGAAGTTCGCGGTCGTCGTGACCGTCGCCGCCAACCCCGTCCGGCGCAGCCCGGACGGCACGGGGCTGCTGGAGGCCACGTCGGTCTCCTCGGCGGCCTGGCTCGCGGGTGTGGGGCTGCTGTCGTTCGCCCGGCCGGGCCAGCTGGACCACTCCCTGCGGGACGACTGGCTGGAGCAGCAGACCGAGACGGCGTGGGAGCTGGCCGACGACCTCACGGGACCGGCGTGGTCGACGCTGTCCCTGCCGGTGGACGGCGCGCTGACGTCCTTCCACTACCGGGAGTCCGAGTTCGGGTGGGTGCTGGCGGGCTCCACGCAGGCGGGGGTGCACGTGGGGGCCTACGGCAGGGGCATGAGCGCGTACGGGCTCGGCTTCGCCGCGATCCAGGACATCACCGCCTACGCATGACGAAGGGGCGCCGCCGGTGGTGCGGCGCCCCCCGCCACGGGGCCCGGGGTCATCGCGCGGCCGCGCGCCCCTCCGGGCCGGCCGTCAGAACTTGTTCCTCGGGGTGATCCCCAGCGACAGCCCCGCGAGGCCCCGCTGCCGTCCCCCCAGCTTCCCCGCGATCGACCGCAGAGCGGCGCCCGCCGGGGACTCCGGGTCCGTCAGGACCACCGGCCTGCCCTCGTCGCCGCCCTCCCGGAGGCGGACGTCGATCGGGATGCTGCCGAGCACCGGCACCGCCGCCCCCGTCGTACGCGTCAGGCCGTCGGCCACCAGCTGGCCGCCGCCCGTGCCGAACACGTCGACCATCTCGCCGCAGTGCGGGCAGGGCAGGCCGGACATGTTCTCGACCACGCCGACGATCTTCTGGTGGGTCTGGACCGCGATGGCGCCCGCCCGCTCGGCCACCTCGGCCGCCGCCTGCTGGGGCGTGGTCACGACCAGGATCTCGGCGTTCGGGATCAGCTGCGCCACGGAGATGGCGATGTCGCCGGTGCCGGGCGGGAGGTCGAGGAGGAGGACGTCGAGGTCGCCCCAGTAGACGTCCGCCAGGAACTGCTGGAGCGCGCGGTGCAGCATCGGGCCGCGCCAGACGACCGGCGCGTTGCCCGGCGTGAACATGCCGATCGAGATGACCTTCACCCCGTTGGCGGACGGCGGCATGATCATGTTCTCGACCTGGGTCGGACGGCCGTCGGCGCCCAGCATGCGCGGCACGGAGTGGCCGTAGATGTCGGCGTCGACCACGCCCACCTTCAGGCCGTCGGCCGCCATCGCCGCCGCCAGGTTCACCGTCACCGAGGACTTGCCGACGCCGCCCTTGCCGGAGGCGACCGCGTAGACCCGGGTGAGGTTGCCCGGCTTGGCGAAGGGGACCTCGCGCTCGGCCTGGCCGCCGCGCAGCGCGGCCGCCAGCTCGCGGCGCTGCTCGTCGCTCATCACGTCGAGCGTGACGTCGACCCGGGTGACGCCCGCGACGCGGGAGACCGCGTCGGTGACGCGCTGCGTGATGGTGTCCCGCATGGGGCAGCCGGAGACCGTCAGGTACACGGTGACCGCGACCGTCCCGTCCGCGCCGATCTCCACCGACTTGACCATCCCGAGCTCCGTGATGGGCCGGTTGATCTCGGGGTCGTTCACCGTCGCCAGTGCCTCGCGCACCGCGTCTTCCGTAGCCATAAGGACGATGGTACGGCGCTGCGCGGGAACCCCGGAAAGCTTGTCAGCGGTCGTCCGCGTCACGTCCCCGCGTCCGGTCGGCCGGGACCGCCGGGACCGCGGACCGGTCGCGGTGGCCGTCCTGCCGGTCCTCCAGCTCCTTGACCAGGTCCTGCAGCTCCGAGCGGATCCAGTCGCGGGTGGCGACCTCGCCCAGGCCGATGCGCAGGGCGGCGACCTCGCGGGTCAGGTACTCGGTGTCCGCGATCGACCGCTCGTTCTGCCTGCGGTCCTGCTCCAGGTTGACCCGGTCGCGGTCGTCCTGCCGGTTCTGCGCGAGCAGGATCAGCGGGGCCGCGTAGGAGGCCTGCAGGGACAGGGCCAGCGTCAGGAAGATGAACGGGTACTCGTCGAACCTGAGGTGCCGGGGGGCGAACGTGTTCCAGCCGATCCAGACGATGACGATCACCGTCATCCAGACCAGGAACCGCCCGGTGCCGATGAAACGGGCGACCCGCTCCGACAGCCGCCCGAAGGCCTCCGGGTCGTACTCGGGCAGCAGCCTCAGCCGCCGCGGGCGCGGCTGGTCGAGCCGGAAGCGGTGGCGGTTCGCGGCCGTGGCCCCGGCCGGGACGCGCTCGCGGGCCGTCTCGCGCTCAGGAGCCATCGGCCGCCACCTCCTCGCTCTCCGCCGAGCTGAACTCCGTCTCGCGCCAGTCCTGCGGCAGCATGTGGTCCAGGATGTCGTCCACGGTCACCGCGCCCAGCAGCGAGCCGGCCTCGTCCACCACCGGCGCCGCCACCATGTCGTACGTGGCGAAGAACCCGGCGACGGCGGGCAGGTCCGCCTCGGGGTCGAGCGGCTGCAGGTCGGTGTCGAGGATGGAGCTGACCAGGGTGTAGGGGGGCTCGCGCAGCAGGCGCTGGAAGTGGACCGTGCCCAGGTACTTGCCGGTCGGCGTCTCGTCGGGCGGACGGCAGACGTAGACCTGGGCGGCGAGGGCCGGGGAGAGGTCGGGGTTGCGGACACGGGCGAGCGCGTCGGCGACGGTGGCGTCCGGGCGCAGCACGATCGGCTCCGTCGTCATCAGCCCGCCGGCCGTGTGCTCCGCGTACGCCATCAGGCGCCGCATGTCGGCCGCGTCGGACGGCTGCATCAGGCTCAGCAGCCGCTCCTTGTCGGCCTCGGGCAGTTCGCCGAGCAGGTCGGCCGCGTCGTCCGGGTCCATGGCCTCCAGCACGTCGGCGGCGCGTTCCTCCTTCAGCTTGCCGAGGATCTCGATCTGGTCGTCCTCCGGCAGCTCCTCCAGCACGTCGGCGAGGCGGTCGTCGTCGAGGGCGGCGGCGACCTCGGCGCGGCGCTTGGGGGACAGGTGGTGCAGGACGTTGGCCAGGTCGGCGGGGCGCAGCTGCTCGAAGGTGGCGAGCAGGTTCTCGGCGCCCTGCCCGTGCTCCTCCAGGGAGAAGCCCGTCACGGCGGACCACTCGACGGTCAGCGTCTCGCCCCTGCTGCGGCGGAAGGCGCCGCCCTTGCGCCCCTTGCGGACGAAGATCCGGTCGATCTCCCACTCCCGGCGGGCCGGCAGCTGATGCACCGACAGGTCGAGGACGGTGACCTCCTCGCCGGTCTCCACGAGCGTGACGCGCCGGTCCAGCAGCTCGCCGAAGACGAGGCGTTCGGTGGGCCGCTGCTCGAAGCGCCGGACGTTGAGCACGCCGGTGGTGATGACCTGGCCGGCCTGGACGCCGGTCACCCGGGTCATGGGCAGGAAGATGCGGCGGCGGGTGGCGAGCTCCACGACCAGCCCGAGCAGCCTCGGCGGTTTCCGGCCGACGCGGAGCACGACGACCAGATCGCGTACGCGTCCCACCTGGTCGCCGGCCGGGTCGAAGACGGCGACACCGGAGAGGTGCGAGACGAAGATCCGGGGGGCGCCCGAGGCCATGGCCGCGGCTCCTTTTCGTACGGCGGTTGCGTACCGGGGTCGATTCCTGGGTCTCTTTTCCGAATTGCCCGCTCGGGAGGGCTTCAGGCTAGCCCGTACCGATCGGGCACGTCCTGGCGAGGCCCACGGAAGGACTGGCTCCACGGGGTGCCCGGGGACCCCGGTACGCTGCCGTACGCCGTTGTGGGCCTGTGCCGGATCCGTCAGAAAGGCAGCCTCATCCGTGTCTGCGATTCCCCAGGGCCGTACCCGCCGGGCAGCGCTGGCGGGCGCGATGTGCGCGCTGGTCGTGGCCGGGACGGCGCTGACGGGCTGCAACGAGGACCCGGACGCGGGCACCAACGGCGTCGGCAAGCTGTCCCCGGACAAGATCCAGAGCCGGACCCGGTCCGCCGCCGAGTCCGCCGACGCGGTCCGGCTGTCCGGGACCGTGGTCACCAGCGGGCGGACGTACACGCTCGACATGCGGCTGAAGTCCGACGGCGGCACCGGGTCGGTCACCACCGAAGGGCTGTCGTTCGAGCTGCTGCGCCTCGGTGAACAGCTCTTCCTCAAGGCCGACGCCGGTTTCTGGAGCCACGGCGACGCCGACGCGGCCGCCGCCGAGAAGCTGGACGGCAAGTACGTGAAGGTGCCGCAGGGCGACCCCTCGTACCAGAAGTTCAGCGGATTCACGGACAAGGACGTCCTCCTCGACGGTCTGCTGACCCTGCACGGCACCCTGGAGACGAGCGGCCGCCACGAGCAGGCGGGCGTCCGCACCATCCGCATCACCGGCGACCGGGGCTCCGGCGGCACGCTGGACGTCTCCCTGGAGGGCACGCCCTACCCCCTGCGCCTGGTGCGCGGCGGCGACGCGGGCACGCTCCGCTTCTCGGACTGGGGCACGGACTTCGCCCTGGAGGAACCGGCGAAGGACGAGACGGTGGACTACGGGCAGCAACTGCCGACGTCGTGACCGCCGCGGGGCGGACCCGGGGCTACCCCCGCCGCCGCCACCTCTTCAGCAGCAGCCGGGGGACGGCCTCCGGGACCGGCCGGCGCGTCGTGGCCGGGGTCGGCACGGGGGCCTCGGCCAGGGAGCCGTCCGGGAGCGGGCTCGTCACCCCCGTCGGCTCCAGGCGCAGCACCCGGCACTCGCGCGCCCAGCGCCCGGTCATCGCCTCACCGTCGGGCGCGTTCAGCCGCTTGCCCTTCAGCTCGGCGACCGCCGCCTCCCACGCCTCGGACCCGGACGCCAGCTCCACGACCCGCGCCGTCCAGGAGACCAGCCGCCCCCCCTTGTCCTTGCTGCGCACCGTCACCTCGGCCTCGGCGCCGTCGGCCAGCCCCGGCAGCGGCTGCTCGCCGGGTCCGTCGCCGACCACGCACGCCGCGCCCTCGTGCCAGACGTGCCACAGCGCCCGGGCCGCGGCCCCCGGCGCCTTGACCCAGACGAGGCCGGACTTCTTCGTGGCCTCCTCGATGAGAGCCCGGTCGAGCAGCTCGCTTGTCATGCGCCCAGCCTAGGACCTGTCGTCCGGACCGGGCCGACGGGGCGGCGCGGCGTCCTCCGGCCGGCCCGCCGGGGGCCCGCGCCGGACGCCCCGCCGGCCCGGGCGCCGGCCGTGCCGGTCCCGGGCATCCTCACAGCCAGCCGTTGCGCTTGAGGGTGCGGTGGATCCCCAGGCAGATGGCCACCGTGATGCCCATGATCACCGGGTAGCCGTAGCGCCAGTGCAGCTCGGGCATGTGGTCGAAGTTCATGCCGTAGACCCCGCACACCATCGTCGGCACGGCGATGATCGCGGCCCACGAGGTGATCTTCCGCATGTCCTCGTTCTGCGCGACGGACGCCTGCGCGAGGTTGGCCTGGAGGATGGAGTTCAGCAGCTCGTCGAAGCCGAGGACCTGCTCCTGCACCCGGGCCAGGTGGTCGGCGACGTCCCGGAAGTACTTCTGGATGTCCGGGTCGATCAGCCGCATCGGCCGCTCGCTGAGCAGCTGCATGGGCCGCAGCAGCGGCGCCACCGCCCGCTTGAACTCCAGCACCTCGCGCTTGAGTTGGTAGATCCGGCCGGCGTCCGTGCCGCGCGGCGTGCCCTTGCGGCCCGGGGAGAACACCTCCGTCTCCACCTCGTCGATGTCGACCTGCACCGCGTCGGCGACCGCGATGTAGCCGTCGACGACGTGGTCGGCGATGGCGTGCAGCACGGCCGAGGGGCCCTTGGCCAGCAACTCCGGGTCGTCCTGCAGCCGGTGCCGCAGGCCCCGCAGAGAGCCCTGCCCGCCGTGCCGGACGGTGATGAAGAAGTCCCGCCCGGTGAAGCACATGACCTCGCCGGACTCCACGACCTCGCTGTTGGCGTCGAGCTGGTCGTGCTCGACGTAGTGGACGGTCTTGAAGACGGTGAACAGGGAGTCGTCGTAGCGCTCCAGCTTGGGCCGCTGGTGGGCCTGGACGGCGTCCTCCACGGCCAGCGGGTGCAGCCCGAACTCCCGGGCGATCCCGGCGAATTCGGCCTCGGTGGGCTCGTGCAGGCCGATCCACACGAAGCCGCCGTCGCGGCGCACCAGGCGCATCGCCTCGTGCGGGGTGAGGGGCGAGCCGGTCTGGACCCGCCTGCCCTCCCGGTAGACGGCGCAGTCGACGACGGCGGAGGCGGTCGAGGGGTCGCGGGTGGTGTCGTACGTGCCGCCGTCCTTGCGCAGCGAGGGACGGGACGGGCGGACCACGGCGCGCAGGTCGCGGATCATCGACATTGGCAGGCTCCTTCGCGTACGGCAACGAAAGGCGCCGGCGACGGCTGAAACTACCCGGAATGGGGACGTCCTTCGGGACCTTCCGCCCCGCGGGCAGGGGGAGGATGTTTGGCGCGTCCACAAAGCGGGGAGCACCGCACCGTCGCGGTGGCGAGCTTCGCTACTGATTCAGCTGCCGATGCGCACCACCGCACATCGGACATGACAGGCAGATCAGGTAGAACGAGACGAAGTGCTCTTCCGTAGGAAGGCCCGAATGCGAGAGGTGGCAGCCAGCTAGAACCGAGCGGCTACGTCAGCGGCCGGAAGAGCGGGTGGTACTGCACGGTCGACTTCGATCCATGACAGCCCCACCTCCTCCGGCCGGTCCCTCGTGAGGGACGTTCCATACCCCTGTAGGGGTTCCCCGTTGGGGAGATTTCATCAGCGCGTCGGGACCTGATGGCGACGCTTCTGCGTGCTGCCCCGAAACCACCGGGTAAGACTATCAGCCGCCCTCCGTGTCAAGGTGTCGCTTTGCCCGGTGCTGACGAGTTCTATGCTCGCCGCATGGCAGATGTTCTCCCTCTGGTCGAGGCCCGGCTGCGCACCGCCCTGGGCGAACCGGACGCCCGCGCCGCGGTCACCTTCCTCGGCGCGGACCGTATCGAGGTGCTGCGCTTCCACGGCGCCGGCCAGGAGGGGGACGTCGTGCGCTACGCCACCCTCGGCATGTCCGCGCAGCCCATGGCCGACCCCGCGGCGATGCTCGCCGACCCGGTCAGGGGGCCCCGCGCCGAACTGGTCCTCTCCGTGCGGGCCGGCCGCGCCGACACCGACAAGGTGCTCCGCCCGCTCGCCGTGCTCGCCGCGTCCCCGCAGGTCGAGGGCGTGGTCGTGGCCCCCGGCGCCTCGCTGGACGTGGGCGGGCCCCTGTGGCCGGGCGCCCCCTTCACCTCCGTCCTGGTCGCCGAGCCGGGCGGCCTGGTCGAGGACCTGGAACTGGACGCGCCGCTGGACCCCGTGCGGTTCCTGCCGCTGCTGCCGATGACGCCGAACGAGGCGGCCTGGAAGCGGGTGCACGGCGCCCAGGCGCTCCAGGAGCGCTGGCTGACGCACGGGACGGACCTGCGCGATCCCGCCCGCAGATCCGTCCCGCTGGAGTGAGGAATCTCACCAACCCCCGGCCGGGGGCCGTCAGTTGGCGAAGACGCCGACCCCGTCCCGCGTCGCGTGCCGCGGTCCCTGCTGCTGCGCCTCGTGGGTGAGCGCCCGGCGCCGTACGGCCACGACGAGCGCGCCCGCCACCGCGGTGACCGCCGCGACCACGAACGGGATGCGGGCGTCGGTCCACTCCTCGATCTTCGGCGCGAAGTACGGCGCGGCCGCCGCCGCGAACCACCGCACGAAGTTGTAGCCGGCGCTCGCCACCGGGCGCGGCGCGTCGGAGACGCCGAGGGCCAGTTCCGTGTACACGGTGTTGTTCACGCCGATGAAGGCGCCGGACAGGACCGTGCAGACGACGGCGGCGGTGTGGCCGCCGTAGCCGAGGACGAGCACGTCGGCCGCGAGCAGCACCAGCGAGCCGCCGAGCACCCGCAGCGAGCCGAACCGCTTCTGCAGACGGGGCGCCACGACGACCGAGAAGACGGCCAGCAGCACGCCCCAGGCGAAGAAGACCGCGCCGGACCTGTACGGGGTCATGTTCAGCACGAACGGCGTGAAGGCCAGCACCGTGAAGAACGTGTAGTTGTAGAAGAACGCCGACGCGGCCGCCGAGGCGAGGCCGCCGTGGCCCAGCGCCCTGACCGGGTCGAGCAGCGAGGTCCTGCGGGCCGGCTTCGGCTGCTCCTTCAGGAACGCCGTGATGCACAGGAAGCCCACCGCCATCAGGAAGGCGGTGCCGAAGAAGGGGTAGCGCCAGCTGGCGTCGCCGAGCAGCGCGCCCACCAGCGGGCCGCACGCCATGCCGAGGCCGAGGGCGGACTCGTACAGCAGGATCGCCGCCGCGCTGCCGCCCGCCGCGGCGCCGACGATCACCGCCAGGGCCGTCGAGACGAACAGGGCGTTGCCCAGGCCCCAGCCCGCCCGGTAGCCGACGAGCTGGCCGACCGAGCCGGAGGTGCCCGCCAGGCCCGCGAAGACCACGACGAGGGCGAGGCCGAGCAGCAGGGTGCGGCGGCCGCCGATCCGGCTGGAGGCGAAGCCGGTCACCAGCATCGCGACGGCGGTGATGAGGAAGTACGAGGTGAACAGCAGGGAGACCTGGCTGGGCGTGGCGTCCAGGCCCTGGGCGATGGACGGCAGGATCGGGTCGACCAGCCCGATGCCCATGAAGGCGACGACGGACGCGCCGGCGGTCGCCCACACGGCCTTGGGCTGGCGCAGGATGCCGCCGGTCCCCGCGTCGAAGGGGTCCATGCTCGCTCCAATCCCGACAGGGGAGTCGACTGCGGACGACAGGATGGTTGGTATATGCACATAGTAATTTAGGATTGCTAATTAGTGCAAGTTACATCTAGTTTTCGCCGGTCGGCGGTTCCGCCCGGACGGGTGATCGTCCTTGACGTGGCGGGGCGGGGGTAGGACCGTGGGGCCCTATGAAGGGCGAACCCAGTTGCCCGAAGTGTGGTGGCCGGGTCAGGGCTCCCGGTCTCTTCGCCGATTCCTGGCAGTGCGACGTGCACGGCGCCGTGTACCCGGTGCAGCCCGTGGTCCCGCCCAGCGTCGAGGCCCTCGGCGTCGTGGTGGGGCGCACGCAGGTGCCGGTGTGGATGCCGTGGCCGCTGCCGGTCGGCTGGCTGTTCACCGGTGTGGCCTGCGCGGGCGACGACCGCAGCGGCGGCCGCGCCACCGCCGTGGCCTGCTCGGGACCCGGGCCGCTCGGCGGCATGGGGGAGCTGATCCTGGTCGCCGAGGAGCTCGGCGTCGGCCTCGGCGCCCGGTACGCGGGCCTCGACGCCCCGGACCCGGGGCCGTACCTGGACGTCGAGAAGCCGCCCCAGGCCAAGGTCCTGGCCGCGGGCCGCCCCACCCCGCTCTGGCTCGTCGCCGGCACCCCCGACGACCGCGCCGTCTTCGCGGGCGAGGCGCTCGGCATGTGGCTGTGGGCCGTGGTCTGGCCCGAGCAGTCGGGGCTGCTCATGTACGACGAGCTGGTGCTGGCCGACCTGCGGGACGCCGGGGCCGAGGTGGAGCTGGTCCCGTGCGGGGCGCTGTCGCCGCGACTGCTCGAGCCGTAGCGCTCCGCCGGAAACCGGAAACCGGAAACCGGAAGCCGGAGCCGACGGGCGGGTGGTGCGGCGCGGCGCCGCGGACCGGCGGGAGCGGGCGCCCGCGTCACGGGAGGCGCGGCCCCGGGTCCCCGGCGGGGTGTGTAGGGGGCGCAGTGCGGCTGTGGGTGTGACAGAGGGTGGCGAAAATACGGTTATCCTTGAGCCTCGTCGTCCGTTCCGTCATCGCCAGGAGTCCGCGTCGTGCGCATCGACCTGCACACCCACTCCGCCGCCTCCGACGGCACGGACACCCCGGCCGAGCTGGTGCTCAAGGCCGCCGCGGCCGGCCTGGACGTCGTCGCGCTGACCGACCACGACACCACGCGCGGGCACGCCGAGGCCGTCGCCGCGCTGCCCGCGGGGCTCACGCTGGTCACCGGCGCCGAGCTGTCCTGCCGCGTCGACGGCATCAGCATGCACATGCTGGCCTACCTCTTCGACCCCGAGGAGCCGGCGCTGCTCGCCGAGCGGGAGCTGGTGCGCGACGACCGGGTGCCGCGGGCCAAGAGCATGGTCGCCAAGCTCAACGAGCTGGGCGTGCCGGTCACCTGGGAGCAGGTCGCCCGGATCGCCGGGGACGGCTCCGTCGGGCGGCCGCACGTCGCCTCCGCGCTCGTCGAGCTGGGCGTCGTGCCGACCGTCGGCGACGCGTTCACGCAGGACTGGCTGGCCGACGGCGGGCGGGCCTTCGTGGAGAAGCACGAGACCGACCCCTTCGAGGCGATCCGGCTGATCAAGGGCGCGGGCGGGGTGGCGGTGTTCGCGCACCCGGCCGCCGCCAAACGGGGCCGTACGGTGCCGGAGCCGGTGATCGCGGACATGGCCGCCGCCGGGCTCGACGGCATCGAGGTCGACCACATGGACCACGACGCCCGGACCCGGGACCGGCTGCGCGGGCTCGCCCGGGAGCTGGGGCTCCTGGTGACCGGATCCAGTGATTACCACGGCAGCCGCAAGACCTGCGTGCTCGGCGAGTACACGACGGACCCCGAGGTGTACGGGGAGATCACGCGGCGGGCGACCGGGGCGTTCCCCGTGCCGGGGACCGGCGGGGCCTGAGGCCCTCGTCCCCGTCCTGTCCCACGTACCCCGGCGTCGCGGGCCCCGCCCCGCGCGACGACCGCCCACGGCGGCCGGCGGCGCCCTCCTGCAAGGCTCACCATGTTCGACCCCGCCGTCTTCGGCTCCCTCTTCCTCACTCTCTTCGTCATCATGGACCCTCCCGGGGTCACCCCGATCTTCCTCGCGCTGACCGCCGGACGCCCCGGCAGGGCGCAGCGGCGGATGGCCTTCCAGGCCGTCTGCGTGGCCGGCGGCGTGATCGCCGTCTTCGGACTGCTCGGGCACCGGATCCTCGACTACCTGCACGTGTCCGTGCCCGCGCTGATGATCGCGGGTGGGCTGCTGCTCCTGCTGATCGCGCTCGACCTGCTCACCGGCAAGACCGACGAGCCGAAGCAGACCAAGGACGTCAACGTCGCGCTCGTGCCGCTGGGCATGCCGCTGCTGGCCGGGCCGGGTGCGATCGTGTCGGTCATCCTCGCCGTGCAGAAGGCCGACAGCGCCGCCGCGCAGCTGTCGGTGTGGTCGGCGATCCTCGCCATCCACGTCGTGCTGTGGCTGGTGATGCGGTACTCGCTGCTGATCATCCGGGTCATCAAGGACGGCGGCGTGGTCCTGGTGACCCGGCTCGCGGGCATGATGCTCTCCGCGATCGCCGTCCAGCAGATCATCAACGGGGTGACGCAGGTGATCAGGGGAGGCTGAGCGCCGGGCCGACGGGGGGCGGAACGAGCGGAGCCCCCGCCCGGCGTCGACGCCGGGCGGGGGCTCCGAAAGCGTGTGTGGGGCTCCGCGGATTACGAGGCCGGCGTGTCGGCCGGGCGGATCCACAGCCGCTGGCCGATGGCGGCGGCCTGCTGCACGATGTGGCTGACGGAGGCGGCGTCCACGACAGTGGTGTCCACGGGCGTGCCGTCGACGTCGTCGAGGCGCATGATTTCGAAGCGCATTCGCTTCTCCCTTCGTCTGGTCATCCTCCTGAGGAGAACTACTGAATGGTCGGCGCACGGTGCGCGGTGCCCCGTGTTCCGTCTGTAGTCAACGGGCTGCGTGTTACAAACATTCCCTACGCTAAATAAAATTTTCGAACGTCTAATTACTGACCGGTAAGTGATCGGAGATGTCCGGTCGCGGGACGGACCGGTACCAGTTGTGTTCGCAGCGTGACCGCCGGGACAATAGAGGTGATGAACGACAACCTCGCGGCCCTGAACGCCCGCCTCGACCGCACCAACGAGCTGCTGCAGCGCATGCTCGCCGAAGTGGCGAAGACGCCCTCGACCCACGCGATCTTCGTCGACGCCGGATATCTGTACGCGGCCGCGGGACGACTGGTCGCCGGGACCGAGGACCGCCGCGCCTTCGACCTGGACGCCGAAGGCCTGATCGACGCGCTCATCGACAAGGCCCGCACGATCTTCGCGGACAGCCGGCTGCTGCGGGTCTACTGGTACGACGGCGCCCGGCGCCGCATCCACACGGCCGAGCAGCAGTCCATCGCCGAGCTGCCGGACGTGAAGGTGCGGCTGGGCAACCTCAACGCCAACAACCAGCAGAAGGGCGTCGACTCCCTGATCCGCACCGACCTGGAGTCACTGGCCAGACACCGCGCCATCAGCGACGCGGCCCTGCTCGGCGGCGACGAGGACCTGGTCTCCGCGGTGGAGGCGGCCCAGGGCTACGGCGCGCGCGTCCACCTGTGGGGCATCGAGGCGCCCGAGGGCCGCAACCAGGCGGAGCCCCTGCTGTGGGAGGTGGACAGCCAGCGCACCTTCGACCTCGACTTCTTCAAGCCGTACGTCGCCCGGCGCACGACCCTCGCGTACGAGGCGGCGGGGACGGCCCGGCCGACGCGTGAGGACGTCCGCTTCGTGGGCGCGCAGGTCGCCGCGAAATGGCTGGTGGAACGGGGCCGGGAAGCGCTCGTGGAACTGCTGCCCGGCCACCCCTACCTGCCCGGCTCGGTCGACCAGGACCTGCTGGTGGAGGCCGAGGGCCTGCTGCAGTACTCCCTGCGCGGCCAGGCCGACCTGCGCCGGGCGCTGCGGGACGGCTTCTGGGACCACCTGCAGACCCAGTACTAGGACGCTTCCCGGCGGCCTGCGGGGCGGGCGGAGGGAGCGCCGTCCGGCGCGCGTGCCGGACGCCGCGACGCCGCGGAGCCGCCGGCAGGGCCTCAGCCGCCCGGCCGGCCCGCGGCGTCCCAGAAGTCGGCCAGGGCGCGGGCGGTCGGCAGCGGCTGGTCGACGTTCGGCGAGTGCTCGGCGCCGTCGACGAGGGTCCGGTGCGCGCCCAGCCGTACGGCCATGTCGTCGAGGAGGGGCACCGGCCAGGTGTCGTCCCGGACCCCCGACAGGACGTGGAACGGCAGCGGTACGGCGGCGAGCTCGGCGACGCGGTCCGGCTCGGTGCACAGCTGACGGCCGGTGGCGAGGAGCTGGGCGGGCTTGGTGCCCAGCCAGCGGCGGCGCAGCTGGTCCTGGTCGCCGGGGCCGCGGGCGGGGCCGCCGACCTCCTCCGGCGGGCCCATCACCTGGATGGCCGTCCACACCTGGGCCATGGTCATCACGGCGAGCGCGTCCCGCAGCAGCTTCACCCGCTGCTGCTGGGAGACGGAGATCTGGGCCGGGCCCGACGCCATGAGGGTCAGCGAGACGAAGGGGGAGTGGTCCAGGAGCACGGCCGCCCGGGCGATCTGCCCGCCGAGCGAGTGACCGACGAGGTGCACGGGCGTGCCGAGCGCCTCGGCCTGCGCGAGCACGTCCCGCGCCAGCTCCGGCTGGGCGTACGCCGACTCGTCGTCCTCGGGCCCGTCCGACTCGAACTGTCCCCGCCCGTCCACCGCGACGACCCGGTACCCGCGCTCCGCGAGCGGCTCGTGCAGCAGGGTGAAGTCCTCCTTGCTCCCGGTGAACCCCGGCAGCAGCAGCGCGACGCCCTTCGCCTCCGCACCCGCGGCCACGGCCGAGTCGACGACGGCGAACTCGCCCCGGCTGGTGCGCAGACGGTAGGCGCGGGCTCCGGGGGGCGGGGTGAAGGTGGCGTGCCAGGTCACGGAGTGAGGGTAGCGGGTGGGACGAGAGAGCCGACGAGTGGCGTACGGGACGGCTGGTGGCATGCGGCCCCCGCGGATACGCCGACGGCCCGGTCCCACGGGGGTGGGACCGGGCCGTCGGGGGAGATCAGCTCTCCGTGGGCTCCGCGGCGGCCGCGACCTTGCGGGTCCGGCGTGCCCGGGGCTTGGCCTCGGCCGCGTCGTCCGCGGTCCCGGCCGAGGCCGCGGCCTTGCGGGTCCGGCGCGGCTTGGTCTCCGGCTCCTGCGTGGCCTGCGCCGGGATCTCCGCACTGGCGGCGGGCTCGGCGGCCTTGCGGGTGCGGCGGCGGGGCTTGGTCTCCGTCGCCTCGGCCGGGTCGGCGGTGTCCGCCGCCGTGGCGGTGGCCTTGCGGGTGCGGCGGGGCTTGGTCTCCGTCGTCTCCGGGGCGGGTTCCGTCGCCCCCTCGGCCGTTTCCACCGCCGTCTCCGCGGCGGCCGCGGTCTTGCGGGTGCGGCGGCGCGGCTTCGCCGGGACCTCCGCGGCGGGCGCCTCGGGGGCCGGGGCGGTCCCGGCCTCCTCCGCGCTGGCGGCGGGCTCGGCGGCCTTGCGGGTGCGGCGGCGGGGCTTGGTCTCCGTCGCCTCGGCCGGGTCGGCGGTGTCCGCCGCCGTGGCGGTGGCCTTGCGGGTGCGGCGGGGCTTGGTCTCCGTCGTCTCCGGGGCGGGTTCCGTCGCCCCCTCGGCCGTTTCCACCGCCGTCTCCGCGGCGGCCGCGGTCTTGCGGGTGCGGCGGCGCGGCTTCGCCGGGACCTCCGCGGCGGGCGCCTCGGCAGCCGTGTCCACGGCGGCCTCGGCGGTCGTGGCCGCGACGGCTTCCGTGGCCGTACCCACGGCCGTCTGCGCGATCGCGCCCTCCGCCGTCGCCACCGCGGTCTCCGCGGCCTCCGGTGCCGGGGTCCCGGCCGGCGCCGCCGTCTTCGGCTGCTCCGCCGGCACCCCGCCGCGCATACGGCGACGGCGGCGCGGGGTGCGGGCCGTCCCGCCGTCCCCGGTCACGGCCTCCCCGGCCGCCTCGCCGGACGTCTCGGCCCGCGGTTCGCGCGCCCCGGAGGACGGCGCGTCCAGCGGCGCCCCGCCGCGCGTACGCCGGCGGCGGCGCGGGGTGCGGGCCGGGCGCTCGCGGTCGGCGGCGCGGGACTCGTCCCGGCCGCGTCCGCGGCGTCCGCCCGGCTCGCCCAGGTCCTCCAGCTCCTCCGCCGCCAGCCCGGCGCGCGTGCGCTCCGAGCGCGGCAGGACGCCCTTCGTGCCCTCGGGGATACCGAGGTCGGAGAAGAGGTGCGGGGACGTGGAGTACGTCTCCGGCGGGTCGTTGAAGTCCAGGTCCAGCGCCTTGTTGATGAGCTGCCAGCGCGGGACGTCGTCCCAGTCGACCAGCGTGATCGCCGTACCCTTCGCGCCCGCGCGGCCCGTGCGGCCGACCCGGTGCAGGTACGTCTTCTCGTCCTCCGGCGACTGGTAGTTGATGACGTGCGTCACACCCTCGACGTCGATGCCGCGGGCGGCGACGTCGGTGCAGACGAGCACGTCCACCTTGCCGTTGCGGAAGGCGCGCAGCGCCTGCTCGCGCGCCCCCTGGCCGAGGTCGCCGTGGACCGCGCCGGAGGCGAAGCCGCGGCGCTGGAGCTGCTCGGCGATGTCGGCGGCCGTCCGCTTGGTACGGCAGAAGATCATCGCCAGCCCGCGGCCCTCGGCCTGCAGGATGCGGGCGACCATCTCCGGCTTGTCCAGGGAGTGCGCGCGGTAGACGAACTGCTTGATGTTCGCGACCGTCGCGCCCTCGTCGTCCGGCGCGGTGGCGCGGATGTGCGTGGGCTGCGACATGTAACGGCGGGCCAGGCCGATGACCGCGCCCGGCATGGTGGCCGAGAACAACATGGTCTGGCGCTTGGCCGGCAGCATGCCGATGATCTTCTCGACGTCGGGCAGGAAGCCCAGGTCGAGCATCTCGTCGGCCTCGTCGAGGACCAGGCACTTGACGTGCTTCAGGTCCAGCTTCCGCTGCCCGGCCAGGTCGAGCAGCCGGCCCGGGGTGCCGACGACCACGTCGACGCCCTTCTTCAGGGCCTCGACCTGCGGCTCGTAGGCCCGGCCGCCGTAGATCGCGACGACGCGCACGTTGCGCACCTTGCCGGCGGTCAGCAGGTCGTTGGTGACCTGGACGCACAGCTCGCGCGTGGGGACGACGACCAGCGCCTGCGGGGCGTCGGTCAGGTCCTCGGGCCGCGCGCGTCCGGCCTCCACGTCGGCGGGGACGGTGACGCGCTCCAGGAGCGGGAGACCGAAGCCCAGCGTCTTGCCGGTGCCGGTCTTGGCCTGGCCGATGATGTCCGTGCCCGAGAGGGCCACGGGCAGCGTCATCTCCTGGATGGGGAAGGGGGTGGTGATGCCGACGGCTTCCAGGGCCTCGGCCGTCTCGGGGAGGATCCCGAGTTCTCGAAACGTCGTAGTCAGGGTGCTGCCTCTTCTGTGTGCGCGGTGCGAGGCGAGCGCGGGGGTCGTGTCGTGTGACCGTGCCGGGGACGTCGGCCGCCCACGCGGGCGGGCCGTGTGGCACGGGACCACTGCCGACGCTCTAGCGCTCGTACCGCTGAGGGTTCCCTCCGATCGTCGTACGCGCACTGCCGTACGGTCAGGGAGGGCTGTCGGGTCGGAGCCGATCGGGCCACCGACCGGGCATCCTCATACGTGTGGCCTGTCGAATACGTCGGAGTACTCAGCAGGCGCATTACCACCATACCCCGGATTCGCGCACATGCCATGGCCGATTTGGTCACGTAGGCGTCGTCACACCGATCGGCCGGGGCTTCCGCCGCGCGGCCGGCGGGCTATTGTGCGCTGCATGACGAGCTCTGACAAGCCTGACAAGCCCGGCAACGCCTCCGAAGCGCCGGCCGAACGCGGCGGCGTCGCCGCCCGGGACTGGGCAACGGCCTCCGCCGACCCGCAGTACCGCGCCGCGGTCGTCGACCTGCTCGGCGCGCTCGCGTACGGGGAGCTGGCGGCGTTCGAGCGGCTCGCCGAGGACGCCAAGCTGGCGCCGACGCTGGCGGACAAGGCGGAGCTGGCGAAGATGGCGTCGGCCGAGTTCCACCACTTCGAGCGGTTGAGCGACCGGCTCGCCGGGATCGGTGAGGAGCCCACGGCGGCGATGGAGCCGTTCGTGGCGGCCTACGACGGTTTCCACAAGCAGACGGCGCCCTCGGACTGGCTGGAGGGGCTCGTCAAGGCGTACGTCGGCGACTCCATCGCCAGCGACTTCTACCGCGAGGTGGCCGCGCGGCTCGACTCCGACACCCGTGAGCTGGTCCTCGCCGTGCTGGACGACACCGGGCACGCCGACTTCGCGGTGGAGAAGGTGCGCGCGGCGATCGACGCCGACCCGCGGGTGGGCGGGCGGCTCGCGCTGTGGGCGCGGCGGCTGATGGGCGAGGCGCTGTCGCAGTCCCAGCGGGTGGTCGCCGAGCGGGACGCGCTGTCGACGATGCTGGTGGGCGGGGTCGCGGACGGGTTCGACCTCGCCGAGGTCGGCCGGATGTTCTCCCGGATCACCGAGGCGCACACCAAGCGGATGGCGGCGCTGGGCCTGGCGGCCTGAGCCGGTCGCCGGCGGTCCGGCTCCGGTCGCCGGCGGCCCGGCGCCGGTCCGTCGCGGGCGCCGCGACCGGTGGCCGGATCAGGCGGTCGCCGAGCGGCTCCGCAGCCCTCCCGAGGGGCGCAGCAGCAGCGACAGCGAGGCCGCGGAGACGACCGCCGCGCCGAGGAGGATCAGCGGGAGGCCGCCCGCCTCCAGCGCGCTGTGCGTGACGAAGGCCCCGAAGAGCCCTCCGGCCACGCCCGTCGGCAGGACCAGGGCGCGGGCCGGGAGACGGTGCGGCAGGCGGTGGGCGGCCGCCCAGGCCAGAGCGAGGCCGAGGATCGCGGAGCTGAGCGCTTCCAGGAACATGTCGGGGTCCCTCCCACACGGCCGGCCTGCCCGTTACGGTCGTAGCCCGTCCTACCCCCGGCCCGTGGAGGACAATCCTCCCGCGTGGACGACCTGTGCTCCATCCGTGGAGCCCGTCCGCACTCCGCCCCCGGGATCCGCGCGCGGGCTCCACGACACGGGGAAGGGCCCGGCGGCCGAAGCCCGCCGGGCCCTTCCCCGTGCGCCCGCCGCGCGCCTACAGTGCGCCGAAGCCCACCTTGCGCGGGGCCGGCTCACCGATCTCGACGTACGCGAGACGGTCCGCCGGGACCAGGACCTTGCGGCCGTGCTCGTCCACGAGGGTCAGCAGCTGCGACTTCCCGGCCAGTGCCTCGGCCACGGCCCGCTCGACCTCCTCGGCGCTCTGACCGCTCTCCAGAACGATCTCGCGGGGCGCGTGCTGCACGCCGATCTTGACCTCCACGGCTATGTCCCTCCGACGGTCAGTGAAGTGCGCGACCTACCGCGCCGTACCCAGCACACATTAGCCCGGTGAGGGGACGGACACGCTCCGGCGGAGCACGCCGGTAGCGAACAGCCGGCGGGAACGAGCGCCGGCGGCCGACGGGAGCGGGTCCTCGGCGCGCCGCCCCTCAGCGCTGCTGCTGGTCGCTTCCCTGGTACTGGTCCGTGCCGTGCAGCGGGAAGCCCGCGATGCCCCGCCACGCCAGCGAGGTCAGCAGCTGGACCGCCTGGTCACGCGGCACGCTGCGGTCGCTGTGCAGCCAGGAGCGGGCCACCACCTGGGCGAGGCCGCCCAGGCCGGAGGCGAGCAGCATCGACTCCGCGCGCGACAGGCCGGTGTCCTCGGCGATGACGTCGCAGATCGCCTCCGCGCACTCGTTGGTGACCTTGTCGACGCGCTGGCGCACGGCGGGCTCGTTCGTCAGGTCGGACTCGAAGACCAGGCGGAAGGCGCCGCCGTCGTCCTCGACGTACGCGAAGTACGCGTCCATCGTCGCCCGGACCCGCTGCTTGTTGTCGGTCGTCGACGCGAGCGCGTTCCGTACGGCCTGGATGAGCGACTCGCAGTGCTGGTCCAGCAGGGCGAGGTAGAGGTCGAGCTTGCCCGGGAAGTGCTGGTAGAGCACCGGCTTGCTGACGCCGGCGCGCTCGGCGATGTCGTCCATCGCGGCCGCGTGGTAGCCCTGCGCCACGAAGACCTCCTGCGCGGCGCCCAGCAGCTGGTTCCGTCGGGCACGGCGCGGCAGGCGCGTGCCCCGCGGGCGTACCGCCTCTGTCTGCTCGATGGCTGTCACGCCGCCTCCCAAAGTCGTCCATGTGCGGTGTGCGCCGCGCCGCCATCGTACTTTTCGGTAACCGTGGTGTGCGCGGTGCGAGCGCAGAATTTCACGTACCGGACGGTGACGATAAGGGGACGGAAGGTTTCAAACCGGCTCGGGCCGGGCAGAAGTCAACTCCTTCACCGCCCGGGACGCCCTCCGCCGCCGTGTGTCACCGGTAGTCGTCCTCGTCCAGGGAGACGATCCGGGCCTGTTCCGCCAGGTCGGCCTCGCTGGCGCGGTCCGGGTCCACGCTGATCAGCGGGTCGTCGCGGTCCGGCGCGATGTCCGCGTGCTGCTCGGCCGCGTCGACCTCGGGCGCCTCGACGCCGAACTCCTGGTCCTGGGTCGCGTCGTCCTCGAAGGTCTCGGGGTCGGTGGGGTCTACGGCCATGCTGGGCTCCCTTCCTACGAACGTCCCTGACGGATGCAGGGGCCAGATGCGGGTGCCCTCGGTACGAGCCTAGGAGACACCCGATCCCGACGCTATGCGATCCGCCGCCGATCCGTGCCGGGGCGGTACCCGCGAAAACGCTCGCGACACCCGCGGCCCCACCCGCGGATACCCGGATCGGGCCGCGGCAACGGGGGTTGTGACGGCGAACACGCGAACCGCCGTGTGATCGTCTCGTAACATTGCCGCATGTCTTCGACCGAGCTGCCCTTCGTGCCGCCCGCCAACGTCCTTCCCCGGGTGGCCGCCGTCAGGGTCGCGGAGGGCGAGCGGCTCCGGTCGGTCCAACTGCCGGGCGTCACCCTGACGGTGCGGTCCAGGCCACCGGCCCGCGAAGGACTGCCGCCCGCCCTGTACGTCCACGGACTCGGCGGCTCCTCGCAGAACTGGTCCGCGCTGATGCCGCTGCTGACGGACGCCGTCGACAGCGAGGCCGTCGACCTGCCCGGCTTCGGCGACTCCCCGCCGCCGGACGACGGCGACTACTCGATCACCGGGCACGCGCGCGCGATCGTCCGCTACCTCGACGCCGCCGGCCGCGGCCCCGTGCACCTGTTCGGAAACTCGCTCGGCGGCGCGGTCGCGACGCGCGTCGCCGCGGTGCGGCCCGACCTCGTCCGTACGCTGACGCTCGTGTCGCCCGCCCTCCCGGAGATCCGCGTCCAGCGCACCGCCGTGCCGACGGGGCTGCTGGCCCTGCCCGGAGTGGCCTCGCTCTTCACCCGGCTCACCAAGGAGTGGACGGCCGAGCAGCGGGTCCGCGGGGTCATGGCGCTGTGCTACGGCGACCCCGGACGGGTGACCCCGGAGGGGTTCCGCAACGCCGTGGAGGAGATGGAGCGGCGGCTGCAACTGCCGTACTTCTGGGACGCGATGGCGCGCTCCGCGCGCGGGATCGTCAACGCGTACACGGTGGGCGGCCAGCACGGGCTGTGGCGCCAGGCCGAACGGGTCCTCGCGCCGACCCTGCTCATCTACGGCGGCCGGGACCAGCTCGTCGGATTCCGCATGGCCCAGAAGGCGGCCCGCGCCTTCCGGAACTCCCGGCTGCTGACCCTGCCGGAGGCGGGGCACGTGGCGATGATGGAGTACCCGGAGACGGTGGCCGGCGCGTTCCGCGAACTCCTCCGGGACACGGGGCAGCCGGCCGGCGGCGGGCGGGACGCGCGCAGCGCGCGTGGGACGGCCGAGGGAGCCGGCGGCGCGCGGGAGCGCGCCGTCGGGGCGGACGTGACCGGTGACGGCGGCGCCGGCGAGAGCACGGGAGGCTGAGGCGCGACATGGGACGCCACAGCCGACGGGGAGCGGCCCCCAAGGAGAACGCCGCGGACACGAGCACGGGGAGAGACGGCCGGCCGGCACCGGCGCCGGCGGGCGGACGGGGATGGATCCCGGGCACCGCGGTTCCCGGGCCGGGCGGCGGCGTGCCGCCGCTGCCCGACGCCACGCCCGCGTACGGCGTCCCGCAGGTCTTCGGCGACACGCCCGCGCGCGGCGTGCCGCGGCCGCCCGACGCCACGCCCGCCCACGGCGCCCCCGGGGTGCGCGGTGGCCACCCGGAGCTGCGTGAACCCGGAGGCGGCTGGGGCGAGCTGGGGAGCCGTGCCGGCGCCGGGCACGGCGTACCGGCGGACCCGGCCGCGCCCGGGGGACCGGCCGGGGCCGGCCTGCCCATACCGCGGCAGCGGTGGGAGGGGCCGCGGCAGGAGTACCTCGACGCCTTCGACGGGGACGACGGCGTCCTCGCGCCCCCGGCCCCCCACGGCCCCCGCACGGCCGGAACCCCCGCCGCCGGCGGGAACACCGGTCCCGGCACCGGGCGCGGTCCCGGCGGCGCGCCGCCCGCCGGCGCCCCCGTGCCGGGCAGGGGCGGCAGGGGCCGGACCTTCACCGGCATCGCGGCCGCCGCCGTCACCACCGTGCTGGCCGTCGTCGTGGCCGGCCAGGTCGCCGACGAGCGCGGCGACGGCGACGTACGGCCGCAGTCGGCCACCGGCCGGGCGCACGACGCCCGCGGCTCCGCCGCGCCCGCGGACGAGTGGTCCGCGCCCTCCGCGGCCTCCGGAACGGCGACGCCGACGTACGAGCAGAAGATGGACACCAAGTACCCGCTGAGCGCCACGCTCAAGGGCTCGGGGAAGTTCGACGCGGTGCCCGGCATCGCCAAGGCGCCGGGCCGGGGGCAGAAGTTCACCTACCGCGTGGACGTGGAGCAGGGCCTCGGCCTCGACGCCGAACTCTTCGCGCAGGCCGTGCAGAAGACGCTCAACGACGACCGCAGCTGGGCCCACGACGGAGCCCGGACCTTCGAGCGCATCCACTCCGGGCGGCCCGACTTCGTGATCACGCTCGCCAGTCCCGGCACCACCGCCCTCTGGTGCGCCAAGTCCGGCCTGGACACCACCGTGGACAACGTGTCCTGCGACTCCGCCGCCACCGAACGCGTGATGATCAACGCCTACCGGTGGGCGCAGGGTTCGAAGACGTACGGCGACGAGATCCACGCCTACCGGCAGATGCTGATCAACCACGAGGTCGGCCACCGCCTCGGCCACTCCCACGTGACCTGCGACAAGGACGGCGACCTCGCCCCGGTCATGCAGCAGCAGACCAAGTTCCTCGACCACGACGGCATCCACTGCAGGGCCAATCCCTGGCCCTATCCCGGAAGCTGACGGGCGACACCGGCGCCCCTTCGGCAGGCGTCGTCAGTCCGTTCACGTTTCCCGGCGTGTCGTCCCGTCAGGTGCCCGGCCCCGCCACGGACACCGGACGCCCCGACGAGGACGCGACCGTGCGGACGTCCACCCCGAGGAAGGGCCTCGAGTACGAGGGCGGCACCCCGAGGAACTCCTGGCCGCCGTGCCCGTGCTCGATCCCGGGGGCACGGCACGGCGCAGGGCGGCACGACGGCAGCGGGCCGCGGCGTGACGGTGCGTGATCGAGCCGCCCCCTAGCGCGACGGAACGCGATCCGCACGGGAAAGTTACGACCGTTCACCCCTTCCGGTGGCGCGACGGACAACCGTCCGTCGCGCCACCGCCCTGTCCGCATACGTTCGTCCCGCTGCGAGCCGCCGACAACGGCGGCTCCCCAGACGGGAGATCGGGGGTGCACGCATGCGCATCGGACTGCTTACGGAGAGCGGTATTCCGTATGTGGGTGGTGACGCCGGGTCCTGGTGCGACCGGCTCGTGCGCGGGCTCGGGCAGCACGAGTTCGACCTCTACCCGCTCAGCCGCGGCGAACGCCAGGAGGCCGAGGGCCGGCTTCCGCTGCCGTCGCAGGTCACCCGGGTGCGCACCGCGCCCCCGCGGAGTCCGGGGCGCGACGGGGTGGTGTACGGGCGCCGGGCGCGCCGGCGGTTCGCCGAGTGCTACGCGGACCTGGTGGCCGCCCTGTGCGCCCCCGCGTCCGGGGACGTCCCGGCCGAGGGACGCGCGGACGTCCCGGGGGAAGCGTCGACCGGTGAGGCGGACCGTTTCGCCGGCGCCCTGTACGCCCTCGCCGAACTCGCCCGCGACGAGGGCGGCCTGACGGGCGCGCTCCGCTCCGAGACCGCCGTGCACGTCCTGGAGCGCGCCTGCCGCGCGCCCGGCGCCCCGCGCCCGGCGCACGAGGCGCGCGTCCCCGAACTGCTCGCCATGGCCGCACACCTCGAACGCGCCCTGCGCCCCCTCTCGCTCGACTGGTACGAGGACGACCGGCTCGGCGCGGTCGACCTGTGCCACGCGGCCTCCGGCGGCGCGGCGGCCCTGGCCGGGCTGCTGGCCCGGCACTTCCTCGGCGTCCCCCTGCTGGTGACCGAGTACGGGGCGCGCCTGCGCGCGTACTACCTGACCGACGCGCGGACCTCGCCCCCGGTACGGTCCCTGCTCGCCGCCTTCCACGGCCGCCTCGCCGCCGAGACCTACCGGCAGGCCTCCGTGATCACCTCCGGCGACGCGCAGGTCCGCCGCTGGCAGGAGCGCTGCGGAGCCCCCCGGCACAAGATCCGCACCGTCCACCCGGGCCTGGCGGCGGCCCCCTTCGCCGAGGTGGGGGAGGCGCCGGAGCGCGGAGACCCGGACACCCTGGTCTGGGTCGGCCGGGTGGCCCCCGCCAAGGACCTGGTCTCGCTGCTGCACGCGTTCGCGCGGGTCCGCGCGCAGGAGCCGGGGACCCGCCTGCGGATCGTGGGGGGCCCGTCGGGCCCCGAGGGCGCGGCCTACCTCGCCCACTGCAAGACCCTCGCGGCCCGGCTCTTCCCCGCCGAGGCGGCGGGACCGCGCACCGCCGGCGGCAACCCGGTCTCCTTCGAGGAGACCGGCGGACCGGACCTCCCGTCCCCGGCCGACGCCTACGCCGCGGGCGCCGTGACCGTGCTGTCCAGCGTCGTGGAGGAGTTCCCGGTCAGCCTGGCCGAGGCCATGCTCTGCGGCCGGGCGACGGTGTCCACCGACGCCGGCGCGGTGCCGGAGGTCCTCGGCGGCACGGGACTCGTCGTGCCCCCGCGCGACCCGCGGGCGCTCGCCCGGGCGTGCGTGGCGCTGCTGCGCGACCCCGAGCGCCGCGCACGCCTGGGCGCCGCCGCACGCGCCCGCGCACTCGAACTGTTCACCGCCGAGCGGAACATCGCGGCGTTCCACGGCATCTACCTGGAGATCGTCTCGCACACCCCGGTCCGCCGCGTCGTCCTCGACGCCGCCGGAGCACCCCTGCCGTTCGGCGCCCCCGCCGAAGCCCACGTCCCCGGCCGCTGGGCCCACGCGGCGGCCCGCGGCCGGGGCACACCCGGCTGGGCGGCGGACGCACCGGCACGGGCCGCCGCCCCCGCACCCGCCGCCGAGGGGGCCCGATGAACGGCCCCGACGAACCCGCCCGCCCCGGCGCGCCGGACGGTCCCAGGACGTGGGACGAGCGTCCGCACGCGCACCCCGCGGCCGGTACGCCCGCCGGCGACGCCCGGCCGGACTCCCCCCGCCGTACCGCCGGGGACCCGGTGAAGGAGCTGATGCACCGCCACCGCGACCTGTGCGAACGGGCCGTGGACCCGCTGGAGATCGCGGCCGGCCTGGAGGCCCACGGCGTCACCGACCGGACCGCGGCCCGCTTCCGGCACCGCGACGTCTTCTCCCTCGCCGAGGAGATGTACGCCCGCGCGCCCCGCGCGGACACCCCGCTCCGGCACCCCGCCCCCGCCGAACCCGCCCGCCCGCCCGCCGGCCTGCTCCTGCTCCCGCTGCTGCCGGGCGCGCTCTGCGCCGCGACCGTGGCGGGGGCGCGCCTCACCCACGGCCAGCCGCGGCTGGCCGTGGCCGCCGGAGGCGCCCTCGCCGTCGTCCTGGCCCTGCGCGCCGTATGCCGCCGAAGCCCGCTGAGCGCCCCCGGCCGTCCCGCACCGGCCAGGCACACCGCCGGCTTGTGGACCTGCGCCCTGCTGGGCTACGCCCTCCTCGGCGACGGCCTGCTCGACGCGGCCGTCGCCGGGGGCCCCGACACCCTGCCCACCGGAACCGCCGACGGGCCCTGGCCCCTCGCCGTCGCCCCCGTCCTGGCCCTGGTCCTGGCCTGCGCCCCCGCGGCCTGGAGCGCCCACCTGTTCACCGCGGGCGCCCGCCGCAGGCTCGCGGCCAGCCGCGGCCCGGCGGACTTCACCGCCTCCGTACGGCCCCTGCTGCTCGGGACGTTCGCCCTGTTCACGGGCGCCCTCGCGGCCCTGCTCGCCCTCAGCGCGACGGTCCTCGGCGCATCCGCCGCCCACCCCCAGGGCCTCACCCTGGGAGCCCTCCTGCTGCTCGCCCGCCTCCTCGTCGCACACGGCCTCACCCATGCCCCGTCACTCGTCCTCGCCGCCACAGCCGCCGCCGAGGCCACCGCCCCGGCCACCGTCTTCGCGGCCCGCCTCCCCGGCTGCGACTTCCTGGCCGTCCCGGTGGAGACCCTCGTCACGGCCTGGGGCCCGGGCAGCGTTCCCACGCTGGCCTGCGGCATCGCGGCCCTGACGCTGCTGATCCACGCGACCCGCCGACTCACGAGAGCCTCGGTCCACGCGCCGGGACAGCCATGCTGAGCGCCCGTCCGGGACGGGACCCGGCAGGGCTCGCGCGGCCCACCCGCTCGCGGGCGGTTCCGAGGGGATCCGTGCGGTCCGTTCGCCCGTGGCCGGTCCGGACAGGGTCCGCGCGGCCCGGCAGCCCGGTCCCGACCGGGCTCGCACCACCCACCCGCACCCGGCAGGGTCCGCACCGTCCGTCTGCCCGCACCCGGCAGGGCCCCGGCCCCTCCGTCCGCCACAGGGCGAACGCGTGCCCCCGCACGCCCCTCCCACGGGCCCCTGGCCCGCTCCCCGGGCCGCCGCAGGCACCGGCCCGGCCCGGCCACCGCAGGCATCCGCACCCGCGACACTCCGAAGGAGACCCCGAAATGATCACCTCCCGACCCGACACCTCGGCCCCGGGAGCCGCCCGATGAGAGTCCTGCTGATCGGAGCCAACGGCTACATCGGCCGCTTCGTCGCCGACCGCCTGCTCGCCGACCCGGCCGTCCAGCTGACCGCCCTCGGCCGCGGCGACGACGCCGACGTCCGCTTCGACCTCGCCACCGGCAGCCCCGGCGCCCTCACCCGCTTCCTCGACGCCGTCCACCCCGGCGTCGTCATCAACTGCGCGGGCACCACCCGGGGCGGCGCCCGCGAACTCACCCGCCACAACACCGTCGCCGTCGCCACCGTCTGCGAGGCCCTGCGCCGCAGCGGCTGCGGAGCCCGCCTGGTGCAGGTCGGCTGCAGCGCGGAGTACGGGCCCAGCCAGCCCGGCTCCTCCACGGCGGAGGACGCCGTCCCCCGCCCCGGCGGCCCCTACGGCGTCAGCAAACTCGCCGCCACCGAACTGGTCCTCAGCTCCGGACTGGACGCCGTGGTCCTCCGCGTCTTCTCACCCGCCGGCCCCGGCACCCCCGCCGGCTCCCCGCTCGGCCGGCTCGCCGAGGCCATGCGCCGCGCCATGCAGTCCGGCGACGGCGAACTCAAGCTCGGCGGCCTCGGCACCCAGCGCGACTTCGTCGATGTCCGCGACGTGGCCCGCGCCGTCCACGCCGCGTCCCTCTCCGCCGCGCAGGGCATCATCAACATCGGCTCGGGCCGGGCCGTCCGCCTCCGCGACGCCGCCGCCACCCTCGCCCGCGTGGCCGGCTACGCCGGTGCGCTCCACGAGCTCGACGGCCCCCCCGGCGCCCTGCGGCCGGCCATCGGCCACCCCCGCCCCGACCCGGACCACGCGCCTCCGCTCGCGTATCCGTACCCCGACGGCTGCGGCAGCTGGCAGCAGGCCGACGTGCGCACCGCCCGCGACCGGCTCGGCTGGCGGCCCCGGATCACTCTGGAGGAGTCCCTCGCCGACATCTGGATGGAGGCGGCATGCCGTATCTGACGCATCCGGGAGCGGCATCCGGCGCATCCGGGAGCGAACGCCACGTGCACCGACGTCCCGCCGGCCGCCGCCCGAACGCTTCCGCCGCTTCGCGCACGGTGTGCCCGGCCCGCGCCTCCACGAGGCGCTGCGCACCGCCCGTCGGCAGGGCACTGCGGCGATCCGCTTCACCGAGCGCACCGGCCAGGACGGCCGCACCGGCCGTCGGGAGGCCGTGCCCGGCTACTGGGACGACATCGTCTCGCGTGTCGGAACAGGTGTCTCGGAATGAAAAAGGCCATGGCACTGTTTACGGGAAGAACAACCGTAATGATTGACCGACCAACGGAGTCCCCGTGTCGTTGCCACCCCTGGTCGAGCCGGCTCCCGAGCTCACCGTAGACGAGGTCCGCAGGTACTCCCGCCACCTGATCATCCCCGACGTGGGGATGGACGGGCAGAAGCGGCTGAAGAACGCCAAGGTGCTCTGCGTGGGCGCCGGCGGCCTGGGCTCGCCGGCGCTGATGTACCTGGCCGCCGCGGGCGTCGGCACGCTCGGCATCGTGGAGTTCGACGAGGTCGACGAGTCGAACCTGCAGCGCCAGATCATCCACAGCCAGTCCGACATCGGCCGTTCCAAGGCCGAGTCCGCCCGTGACTCGGTCAAGGGCATCAACCCGTACGTGAACGTGATCCTTCACGAGGAGCGGCTCGAGGCCGACAACGTGATGGACATCTTCAGCCAGTACGACCTGATCATCGACGGCACGGACAACTTCGCCACCCGCTACCTGGTCAACGACGCCTGCGTCCTGCTCAACAAGCCGTACGTATGGGGCTCGATCTACCGCTTCGACGGCCAGGCCTCCGTGTTCTGGTCCGAGCACGGCCCGTGCTACCGCTGCCTCTACCCGGAGCCCCCGCCCCCCGGCATGGTCCCCTCCTGCGCCGAGGGCGGCGTGCTGGGCGTGCTGTGCGCGTCCATCGGCTCCATCCAGGTCACCGAGGCGATCAAGGTCCTCACCGGCACCGGTGAGCCCCTGGTCGGCCGCCTGATGATCTACGACGCCCTGGAGATGCAGTACCGCCAGGTCAAGGTGCGCAAGGACCCGAACTGCGCGGTCTGCGGCGAGAACCCGACCGTCACCGAACTCATCGACTACGAGGCCTTCTGCGGCGTCGTCTCCGAGGAGGCCCAGGCGGCGGCCGCCGACTCGACGATCACTCCCAAGCAGCTCAAGGAGTGGATCGACGACGGCGAGAACATCGAGATCATCGACGTCCGCGAGCCGAACGAGTACGAGATCGTCTCCATCCCGGGCGCCCGGCTGATCCCGAAGAACGAGTTCCTCATGGGCACCGCCCTGGAGAGCCTCCCGCAGGACAAGAAGATCGTCTTGCATTGCAAGACGGGTGTCCGCAGTGCGGAAGTCCTCGCGGTCCTGAAGTCCGCCGGCTTCGCCGACGCCGTCCACGTCGGCGGCGGCGTGATCGGCTGGGTCAACCAGATCGAGCCGCACAAGCCGGTCTACTGATCGACCCTTCCGCTGACCAGCGGGCATGAGGAAGCCCACGGCTCTGACCAGTTCAGATGCCGTGGGCTTCTGTCGTTGTCGGTCGGCGTTGGGCGGCCTCGCACGGCCCAGAGACGGCCCGGGCGGCCTCAACCGCCAAGCGCTTAGAAGACGCGGGAACCGCCCCGCGGTGCTTCCCACTCGGCCGGCCCCACCGCCGTGGCCGACCGCTGACGGCCACCATCGTTCGCCGCCGTTGCCGTCAGCGGTGCTGCCTTGTGACCACTGTTTTAGGAGTTCGGTCTGACCGCCTGTCCACCCATGCTGCGCGGGGCGGCCGTGGCCGTGTCAGACCGCACCGCGCCGCCGCTGTCCGCTGTCGTTGATGTCAGCCGTGGATGTCACCTCACACAGGCTGGGGTCACTTACGACGCTTGCGTGCCTTCGCCTTGCGTTCGGCTTCCTTGCGTTTCTCGATGGTGTACGACGACCACTCGCCACGGTGCAGGTCGCATCGCGACGCACCGACCATCGCCAGCCGCCGGCACCGAGTGCCCTTCTCCGTGAGCGCTCCACACCTGGACTGCGTACGAGCCATGTCTCCCACCCCCGGTCTCGACCGTCGTGCGGACCAGTGCAGCATTGCCGGGCACATATCCTCTCTGGAAGGCGCACTGCTCCGCGCAGCGGTGCACGGCGACCCAAGGAAGTTGCTCTGGGGCGCACGCTTTCCAACTGTGGTGGAGTGTTGGGCTGGGTTCAGGAACCTTCACCTGCGTTCATGAACGGCTGGCCGTCGGTGCGGGGACGGCTTCGGATCTCGCCTGAACGTCCGTGTACGACGCTGAATGAGACGAGAACTGAGACGGGCGTAGGCGTCCAGCCGGTACAGGTGTCGTCGGCTAGAGGCCGCGAAGTGCCTCGTAGAGGTCGCCGTACGCGCTCCAGCAGGTGATGCTGCCGTCGTCGTTCAGACTGCCCATGTACCAGTCGTCATCATTCACGGCTTTCACCAGGCAGAGCCTGTGGAACCCCAAGACGATCTCCGGATGGAGCCGCTCGCCCTGTGCCGGCCAACCGGTCACGACTCGATCGGTGTCGAGAGATGTGGCCTCCCGGTCGCCGGAGACCTTACGGATCTCCTCTAGAGTCCAACCTGCTGGGAGCTGCCTGCCTGTCATCCAACGATGATGACAGCCACGGCACGCGCCGAGGGCAGCACGGCTTCTCAGAGCACCGCTTTAGGAGTTCGATCCGGTAACCGCGGTGAAGCTTTCAGGCTTCTTCCGCCACGGTCCGGGGATTGCCCAAGACTGCCTATGTCCGTCGTCGTTGATGTCAGCTGGTGATGTCACGCGGGCATAGCCGATACGAGGGGGCGACCGGCTTGCCGCCGTGCCTGCGGTGGATCACCGGTGACTCGACCATGGCCGTTGTTCAGCACCATTGGGAGTTCGCCCGGTCCGCGACGATCTCCACCTGGACAAGGCCGTCGTGCGGTCCCCCTGCGTCGAGGTAGGCGGTCGTGCCTCCCATCAACTTGGTGAAACAGCCGGGCACCGTCTCGCCTCCGGCCGTGATCCGCGGCCGCCAACCGTCGGCCCGGGTGACCTCCTCGTAGTGCTGCAAGGCGTTCTCCGGCGAACCGTCGTACCGGTACTGCGTCCCCACGACCACGAAGCGGTCATCGTCATCGCATTCTTGGTAGCGGTCTTTCGGGCCCGCCCCTTCCGGAACCGCGTCCAGCACCGTCTCGCCGGCCATCACCTCGGCAAGCTGGTCCTCCTGCTCGCCGCAGCCGTAGAAGGCCAGGAAGTACAGCGCGGGCAACCCCAACAGCAGTAACCCCGAAACGGCCACGGCAGCGGTCAACCGGACTCCCGCTCCGATTCTCTTCATGTCGCCAGACGTTAACGCACCACCGCGAAGGCACACCGCGCCGTCCAGCCCTGCCACCGCACCCCCTCGGGCCGTGACCAGCTTGGGGCATGCAACGACAGCAGCTCCGATAGGGGACCGACCTCCACTCCTGCTTTAGCGGAGTGGCTGGGAAGTACGGCAGGTGACCTGTGGCTTCGTTAGCCGAGCCAGCAGGCGCGGATGTATCCGCCAGCCACCTTTGTTGACCGCTGCTGACTCCTGCTTCTGGCGCGGCTATGGCACGGCGACCTCTTCGTCCCGAAGCAACTTCGGCAGGGCTACTGACTTGGTAGGGCGTGCTCGTCACCTGCGGGGCCTGTCTCGAAGTCGGATGTGAGCTTGTGACAAGATCCCGGGATGCTGCGACTCACCGACTTCATTATCGACTGCCCGGACACGATGAGGCTGGCGGCCTTCTACTCCGAGATGACGGGCCGTCCGATCAAGGAAGGCAGCTCTGAGGACTGGGCTGGCATCCAGTTCGGCGAGATCGAGCTGGCATTCATCCGGGTGGACGACTACCGCGCTCCGCGGTGGCCCGACAGCGAGCACCCCAAGCAGTTCCACCTCGACTTCGAAGTGGACGAGATCGAGTCCGAGCAGCGCCGTGTCCTCAACCTCGGCGCGACGCTAAGGCGGGACTTCATCGGCCCCAACGGCTACGGCTGGCAGGTGTACACCGACCCGATCGGCCACCCCTTCTGCCTGTGCCGCAACAAGGGCGTCGTTTGGACCGACCAGGGCCCGATCTGGCCCAAGCGCGACTAATTAGCCGTCCGCTTCCTCACCCACCGCTCTCCCTAGTTCCCATCCCGCCCGCCGTCGACCCACACGCATGTGATGCGGCGCGCGCGTTCCCGTAACCGGAGCAGGGCCAGGCGTGGACTCGCCGGTCGGCTGACGCGGCTTCCCCGCCCGCGCGGCGGAGGCCAGGGCGGCGGGAGTTCGGACAAGGGAAGCCCCGTCGGTGGGGGCTACGGGCGCGGTGAGTGCCCGTAGCCCCCACCGGCGTCATGAGCAGACCTTGCCCTCCGGCGGCACCGTCCCGTGCAGCAGGTACGCGTCGACCGTGGTGTCGACACAGTCGCTCCCGCTCCCGTACGCGCCGTGCCCCTCGCCCTTCCAGGTGAGCAGCACGCCGACGTCCTCGCCCAGTTCGTCCGCCATCCGCCGGGCGCCCTCGTAGGGCGTGGCCGGGTCGCCGGTGTTGCCGATCACCAGGATCGGAGCGGCGCCCGGTGCGCTCACCTCCGGTGTGTCGTGCCGGCCGGCCACCGGCCAGTCGTGGCACCAGCCGGCCATGTCCCAGCCGAGGAAGGCCCCGAAGACGGGGGAGATCTTCTCGAACCTCGGCAGCAGCTTCTTCGTCTCCTCGACGGTCGGCCGTTGCCGGTCGTCCAGGCACGATATGACCCGCTGCGAGTGGGTCGTCGTGCCGTAGCGGCCCGACGGGTCGCGTTCGGTGTAGCCGTCGGCGAGCGCCAGCAGTTCCGAACCGTCGCCCTGCTCCGCCGCGTCCAGGGCGCTGGTCAACGCCGGCCAGCTGTCCTTGCTGTACAGCGGCAGGACGAGGCCGGTGAGCGCGAGCGTCTGCGTCAGCCTCCGCCCGGGTGAGGAGGTCGGCAGGGGACGCGCGTCGATCCGCCGCAGCAGGTCGGCTGTCTTCCGTGTGCCCCGCTCGGGGTCCTGCCCGGTGGACGCCAGGTAGTTGTTCAGCGCGCGCTGGAAACCCCTGGCCTGGTTCTCGGCGTGCCCCACCGTGTCGGCGCTCGGGTCGACGACCGCGTCGAGGACCACCCGCCCCACGTTCTTCGGGAACAGGTGCGCGTAGACGCCGCCGAGTTCGGTGCCGTAGGAGATGCCGAAGTAGTGCAGCTTGTCGTCGCCGAGGACCTGCCGCATCAGGTCCAGGTCGCGGGCGGTGTCGGTGGTCGAGACGTGCTCCAGCAGCTTTCCGGCGGCCTTGGCGCAGCCCTTGCCGAAGTCGGCGGCGTCCGCGAGGTACGCCTTCTCCTCGGCCGGGGTGTCCGGGGTGGCGTCCACCGCCGCCTCGGCGGCCTCGGTCTCCTCGTCGCCGCGGCAGCGGACGCCCCCGCTGGCGCCCACGCCGCGCGGGTCCCAGCTGACCAGGTCGTAGCGCTCGCGCAGGTGCGAGACCGTGGCGGCGTACGACGGCATCATGGACACGCCGGAGCCGCCGGGACCGCCGAAGTTGAACAGCAGCGAGCCGAGGCGATCGTCCCCGCGGGCCTTGGCACGGATCAGCGCGAGGCCGATCGTCTCGCCGTCCGGCTTCGACCAGTCGAGCGGCACCTTCAGCGTGGCGCACTGCCAGTCGTCGCCGGGCGCGGGGGAGTCCCCGGTGGCCTTGCAGCGGCCCCAGTCGAGCCGCTGCGCGGCCGGTTCGCCGTCGTCGGACGACCCGCTGCCGCAGCCGGTCGCCAGCAGTGCGGCGGCGGCCGTGACAGCCGCCCACCGGAACCAGCGCCTCATGTTCGTCTCCCCCCTCGCCCGCCCCTCCGCGCCGCCCGCGGAAGGCGGTCGTGCCATCGTAGGCGGATCGCGCGAAACCCGAGCAGCCCTGTGGAAAACTCCCTGACCTGCTGCTTCATGAGGCTGGGGAGGTGAGATCGCCAGGGGAGGGGGCCGCCCGGCGCACGCTCGCCGCCCGGCGCGCGCGGGCGGATGCCCCACCCTGCGGCTCCCGCGCCGCACACGAGCGCACGCGAACGCACGCGCCGAGTGCGCTGCCTCCTGACGGAGATCCCCAGAAGGGCGCTAAAGCGCTTCCTTCCGGGTCAGATGGGTGAAGGCCAGCCAGCCGGGCAGCACCGGAAGCCACAGCGTCAGCAGCCGGAACAACAGCACCGCCGGCGCGGCGACCTCGCTGGGCAGCCCGACGGCGATCAGGCCGACCGTCAGGGTCGCCTCGACCGCGCCCACGCCGCCCGGTGTCGGCGCTGCGGACCCCAGCGCGTTGCCGGCGAGGAAGACGACGGCGACGCTGGCGATGCTGATCGAGGTCGTCTCGTCGCCGAACGCCCGGACCGAGGCGTCCAGGCACATCACGAAGCAGGCGGTCAGCAGCAGCATGCCGCCGATGCCGGTGACCAGCTTCTGCGGCCGTTGCAGCACGTCGAGCATGCGCGGCACGACACCCGCGAAGAGCGACCGCACGCGGGTGACGACGAATTTCCGCAGGAACGGCACCGAGGTGACCACCAGCACGAGCACCGCCACCGTCAGCAGGCCCGCGATGACCGTCCGGGACGGCGACAGCGAGGGAGTCTTCTCGGTGCCGGTCAGATAGCCGAAGGACAGCAGCATCAGGATGTGGCAGCCGAGCCCGAACAGCTGCGACGCGCCCACGCTCGCCACCGCGAGCCCCGGCCGCACCCCCGCGCGCTGCAGGAAGCGCGTGTTCAGGGCGACGCCGCCGACCGCCGCCGGAGCGACGATCTTCACGAACGACCCGGCGACCTGCGCCGCCACCGTCCGCAGGAACGGCACCCGCTCGGGCACGAACCCCAGCAGGGCCATGGCCGCCGCGAAGTAGCTCGCCGCCGAGAACAGCACGGCCGCGGCCACCCATCCCCACTCGGCGTTGGCGATCAGCGGCCCGAACTCGATGTGGGTGAGCTGGGTCAGCAGGAAGTACGCGCCGATCGCGCCGGCGATGAAGCTGATCAGCGTGCGCGGCCGCACCCGCTCCAGCCGGGCCGGCTCGACCGGCGCCTGCGGCCTGATCCGCAGCACCTCGTACCGGATCTGGGTGAGCAGATCCTCCTCGCGCGCCTCCTCCAGGGCCTCGTCGATGGCCCGCTTCTGCGCCCTGGCCTCGGCCCGCACGGCCTTCTTGTCGGGTTTCCCGGGGGCGGGACGGTCGTGCTCCCCGGCCGCCTCCAGCCGGGCCTGCTTGGCCTGCCGGGAGGCCTCCAGAACCGCCTCGCGTTCCCGCTGGGCGCGTTCCCGGGCCAGTCTGCGCAGCGTCGCGCGGGTGGAGCGGCTCAGCGCGATGGGCTGCAGCATCGGCAGGCAGTCGGCCACGGCGTCCGGCCCGAGGACGCTCACCGCCGAGGCCACCGCGCGCTCGGCGCCCACCCGCAGGCCCAGCGTGACCAGCAGCTGGGAGACGTCCATGCGCAGCAGCAGGTCGCCGGCGGCGATCTCGCCGATGCGCAGGTCGGTGAGGATCACCGTGCCGGAACGATCCACCAGGATGGCGTCGCCGACCAGCCTGCGGTGCGCGATGCGCCGGGACTGCAGCGCCTTCACCTGGTGCCAGGTGCCGCGCAGCAGCTCGTCGGTGATCTCCTCGTCCGGCAGCGAGTCGAGGGTGCGTCCGCCGGTGTGCTCGTAGACGAGCATCACCGCGTCGGGGCCCAGCTCGGAGGTGGCGATCAGCTTGGGCGCGTTGGCGCCGGCCGCGATGGCCGCGTAGGCGAGCAGCGCCTCCTGCTCCAGGGCCTGGCGCAGCGACTGGAGGCTGCTGCGGGTGGCGAAACCGCGGAGGGTCAGATTGCGCCACGCCCGGTAGAAGAAGCCCTGCGCCTGCTGTTCGCGGTCCACCACGGTGACGTCCAGGGGCGGTCCGTCCTCCAGGGTGACGAAGTAGCGCCGGCCGCGGTCGCCGGTCTCCGCGGTGTCCGGGACCTCCTCGCGGGACGCGGTGACCGGGCGGAAGCCGACGGTCCGCAGGCCCGCCATGAGCGTCCGTCCGGTGGGGCGGACATTGGGCGAGCCGACGGCGTACAGCGTTCCGTAGGCCACGGTCCAGCCGATGAGCACCGTCAGGATGATCGAGAACGGCGTCGTGTAGCCGGTGACGAGCATCGAGAAGGCGTCGAGGAGCAGCACGATCCACAGCACCGCCCGCCACCGCGGGCGGCGCGACATGCCGACGGCCGTCATGTAGGCGATGACCGGCGCCAGGTATCCGTGCACGGGATCGGTGAGGGCGTGGACGTCGCCGGGCGAGGGCTGGGTGAGCGCCTCCTGGATGGAGTCGGGCGCGGCCTTGGCGACCCACAGGTCGGTGGCGAGGGTCACCCCGTGCGCGAGGACCGCCGCGAGCACGCCGTCGGCGATCCGCAGCCCGTCCCGTTTGATCAGCCGCTCGATCGCGAACGCGACCGGCACCAGGAGGATGGCGATGCTGGAGGCCAGGCCCGCGATCTTGATCAGCAGGTCGGGCGCCTGCCCGGTGCCCTTGTTGATGTCCTGTTCCAGGCCCGAGGTCGTGCCGTGCGCGAACGCGGCGATCGCGAGCAGCACGGCGACGGCGAGCACGCCCACCAGGAGGCGCATCAGGTCGGAGGGACGGTGCACGCGCGCGGGGAGCAGCGGCTCGTCGCCCTCCACCTCGTCGATGTGCACCTCGTCGACGTGGTCGGCGCCCGGCGCCCGCCTGCCCCGGCCGCGCCTGTCCCCGGCGCCCGGGCGCGACGAAGCGGCAGAGGCGCTCCGAGCGTCCTCGGGGGGCACACCCTGCTGCTTCATCGTCTCTTCTCGGTCTCGTATCACCGGTCACCGCCCGCACGATGGTGGCATGCCGCACCGGCACACCGGGGCATCAGGGTGCACATGCGGGGGCGCACAGTCTGCCGGAAGCCCGGTTCCCGGGCGAGGGATCCGCACGGGCGGAGCGCGCCCCGCTGTCGGTGGGATGGGGCAGGATGAGCCGGATGAGCCAGGAGAGTCTCCCGGACGGCGCCCGCCCGGGACACGCGGACGCGCTGCCGGAGTACGCCGAGCGGGTCCTCGACCTCACCGAGCGGATCCCGCCGGGGCGGGTCATGACCTACGGCGACGTGGCCGAGTGGCTGGGCGAGGGCGGCCCCCGCCAGGTCGGCCGGGTGATGGCCCTCTACGGGGGAGCGGTCCCGTGGTGGCGGGTCGTACGCGCGGACGGGGTGCTGCTCCCCGGACACGAGCGGGAGGCGCTCGGCCGCTACCGCGCGGAGGGCACGCCCCTGAAGGAGGCGGGCCGGGCCGCGGAGGGCCGTCTGCCGCGCCTCGATCTGCGACGGGCGCGGTGGGACGGCGACGAACGTGCGCGGGGTCACACCTGACAGCTTCCGCCATCCGGCGGACCGGTGTGCGACCTGTGTTCCGTAGGGGGGAAACAGGACATGTCCGTGGCATGACGTACGTTCGTGAGGCGAGGGACGCAGGTGCCGCGAGTGACGGGAGGGAAAAGATGGAAGCTCTGCTTCCGCCCTGTCGCCCGGCGTAGCGTCGGCTCCACGCGCCCCCCTCACCCCGCGACCTCCCGCCGCCCGCCCGCGGCACGAGCCCCACCCGCACACCCACCAGGACCGGCGAACCACGTGAGCTCCTCTTCCTCCTCCACCAGGCACCCGTCGCACCCGCAGGTGCGACGGGGGACCCCCGGGGCCTACCGACTGGTGCGTACCCCGCCGGCCCGTGTGGATCCCCCTCGTCTGGACGCCGCGCAGCGCTCCGTGGTTGACCACCGCAGCGGGCCGCTGCTCGTCCTCGCGGGCCCGGGCACCGGCAAGACCACCACGCTCGTCGAGTCCGTCGCCGAGCGGATCGCCCGGGGCGCGGACCCCGAGCGGATCCTGGTGCTGACCTTCAGCCGCAAGGCCGCCGTCGAGCTGCGGGACCGCATGGCGCTGCGCATCGGGGCGGCGCGCGCCCCCCAGGCGACCACGTTCCACTCGTTCAGCTACGCCCTGGTCCGCGCCCACCAGGACAGCGACCTGTTCGTGGAGCCGCTGCGGCTGCTGTCCGGCCCCGAGCAGGACGTCACCGTCCGCGAGCTGCTCACGGGCCAGACGGACCTGGAACGGCTCGGTCTGGCGCACGTGCGCTGGCCGGACGAGCTGCGCGCCTGCCTGACCACCCGCGGCTTCGCCGACGAGGTCCGCGCGGTCCTGGCCCGCAGCCGCGAGCTGGGCCTCGGACCGGACGCCCTGGACGCCTTCGCCCGGCGCATCGGCCGCCCCGACTGGCGCGCCGCGGCGGCCTTCCTCGCCGAGTACCTCGACGTGCTCGACCTGCAGGGCGTGCTCGACTACGCGGAACTGGTGCACCGCGCGGTGCTCCTCGCCCGCCGCCCCGAGGCCGCCGAGCGGCTCGCCGCCCGGTACGACGCCGTCTACGTCGACGAGTACCAGGACACCGACCCGGCGCAGGTGCGGCTGTTGCGCGCCCTGGCCGGCGGCGGGCGCACCCTCGTCGCGTTCGGCGACCCCGACCAGTCGATCTACACGTTCCGCGGCGCCGACGTGAACGGCATCCTGGACTTCCCGCACGCCTTCCCGCGGGCGGACGGCCGCCCGGCGCCCGTCGAGGTCCTGCGCACCTCCCGCCGCTCCGGCGCCGCCCTGCTGGCCGCCACCCGGCTGCTGACCCGGCGCATGCCGCTGCCCCGCCTGCCCGCCGACAAGGCGCGCGCCCACCGGGAGCTCGCCCCGGTGCGGGACGGGGGCCGGGTGGAGGTGTACACGTACCCGACGCCCGGCACGGAACTGGACAACATCGCCGACATCCTGCGCCGGGCGCACCTGGAGGACGGCCTGCCCTGGAGCGAGATGGCCGTCCTGGTGCGCGCCGGGTCCCGCACCATCCCGACGGTCCGCCGCGCCCTCACCGCGGCCGGAGTGCCCCTGGACGTCGACGGCGACGACCTGCCGCTGCGTCACGAACCGGCGGTGGCGCCGCTGCTGACGGCCCTGCGGGCGGTGGCGACGGCGGAGGCGCGGCGGACCGAGGAGGCCCCCGGGAAGCAGGACGCCTGCTGGCTCGACACCGAGACCGCCCTGACCCTGCTCGCCTCGCCCCTCGCGGGCATGGACGCCGCCGACCTGCGCCGCCTGGGCCGGGCCCTGCGGGAGGAGGAGCGGGCCGCGGGCAACCCGCTGCCGCCCCCGTCCGACGAACTGCTGGCCCGGGCGCTGGCCGAGCCGGAGCGCCTCACCGTGCACGACCCCGCCTACGCGCGGGGCGCCCAGCGCCTGGGCGCCCTGCTCCGCAAGGCCCGCGAGCGTCTCGCGGGCGGCGGTACGGCCGAGGAGGCGCTGTGGGACCTGTGGGAGGGCACGCCCTGGCCGGCGCGCCTGGAGCGGGCCGCCCGGCGCGGCGGCGCGGCCGGCCGCAACGCCGACCGCGACCTGGACGCCGTGTGCGCCCTCTTCGCGACCGCCGCGCGCGCGGAGGAGCGCACCGGCGGCCGGGGCGCCCTGAACTTCCTGGAGGAGATCGAGGCCGAGGACATCGCCGCCGACACCCTCACCCGGCGCGCCGTGCGCCCCGACGCCGTCCGCCTGATGACCGCGCACCGTTCCAAGGGGCTGGAGTGGCGCCTCGTCGTCGTCGCGGGCGTCCAGGAAGGACTGTGGCCGGACCTGCGCCGCCGCGGCTCCCTCCTGGAGGCCGACCGCATCGGCCGCGACGGGCTCGCCGAACCGCTCACTCCCGGAGCGCTGCTCGCCGAGGAGCGCCGCCTGTTCTACGTGGCCGCCACCCGCGCCCGCGAACGCCTGGTCGTCACCGCCGTGAAGGCCCCCGCGGACGACGGCGACCAGCCCTCCCGCTTCCTGACCGAACTCGGCGTCGAACCCAGGGACGTCACCGGCCGCCCGCGCCGCCCGCTGAACGTCGCCGCGCTCGTCGCCGAACTGCGCGCCACCACGGTCGACCCGCGCGTCTCCGACGCCCTGCGCGAGGCCGCCGCCCGCCGGCTGGCCCGGCTCGCCGCGCTCGCCGACGAGGACGGCCGTCCCCTGGTGCCGTCCGCGCACCCCTACCGCTGGTGGGGCATGTTCGAGCCGACCGAGTCCAAGGTGCCGCTGCGCGACCGCGACCAGCCCGTCGTGCTCTCCGGCAGCGCCCTCGACCAGCTCGCCAACACCTGCGCCCTGCAGTGGTTCCTGGGCCGCGAGGTGAAGGCCGACGCGCCCGCGACCGCCGCCCAGGGCTTCGGCAACGTGGTGCACGTCCTCGCCGACGAGGTCGCCTCCGGACACACCCCGGCCGATCTCGACGTGCTCATGGAGCGCCTGGACTCCGTGTGGAACGCGCTCGCCTTCGACGCGCCGTGGAAGTCCGCCCAGGAGAAGGAGAACGCGCGCGCGGCGCTGGAGCGCTTCCTGAAGTGGCATGTCATGGACCGCGCGGGGCGTACGCCGGTCGCCAGCGAGCACGACTTCGACGTCACCCTGGAGGCCGGCGACTACGAGGTGCGCATCCGCGGCCAGATGGACCGCGTCGAGACCGACGGCGAGGGCCGCGCCTACGTCGTCGACTTCAAGACCGGCAAACAGGCCCCCAGCGCCGCCGAGGTGGCCCGCCACCCGCAGCTCGCCGTCTACCAGCTCGCCGTCCGCGAGGGCGCCGTCGACGAGGTCTTCGGCGGGACGCGCCCCGAGCCGGGCGGCGCCGAACTCGTGCAGCTGCGCCAGGGCGCGGCCCGGCGGGACGGCGGCGCGGACCTGCCCAGGGTGCAGGCGCAGGAGGCCCTGGCGGGAACGGCGGGGGAGTGGGTCGGCGAGCTGCTGGCGACGGCCGCCGGCAAGGTCCTCGACGAGCGGTTCGCACCGACCGCCGGCCAGCACTGCGCGCACTGCGCGTTCCGGGCGTCGTGCAGCGCGCGGCCCGAGGGGCGGCACGTGGTGGAGTGACCGGTGTGACATATAGCACCACACGTGTTCACCTACGCTTTTTCCGCAGCACGGACCAATCCGGCACCCCTGGTCGGTGATCGCCGCTAGTCTCTCTGGGATGCCCGCCCGTATCACCGACCCCGAACAGCTCAAAGAGCTCCTCGGCATCCCGTTCACCCCGGAACAGATCGCCTGCATCACCGCGCCGCCCGCCCCGCAGGTGATCGTGGCCGGCGCCGGGTCGGGCAAGACGACGGTGATGGCGGCCCGCGTGGTGTGGCTGGTCGGCACCGGCCAGGTCGCCCCCGAGCAGGTGCTCGGCCTCACGTTCACCAACAAGGCCGCCGGCGAACTCGCCGAACGCGTCCGCGCGGCCCTGGCCAAGGCCGGCGTCACCGACCCGGACCCCCTCCCGCCACCCGGCCCCCCCTCGGCGGCGCCCCGCTCCGGCCCCTTCGGACCGGACCCGGACGACCCGCCGGGCGAGCCGGTGATCTCCACGTACCACGCCTTCGCGGGCCGCCTGCTCACCGACCACGGCCTGCGCATCGGCCTGGAGCCGGCGTCCCGCCTGCTGGCCGACGCCACCCGCTACCAGCTCGCCGCACGCGTGCTGCGCGAAGCGCCGGGACCCTACCCGGCGCTCACCCGCTCCTTCGCGGACCTGGTCGGCGACCTCCTGGCCCTCGACGCCGAACTCGCCGAGCACCTCGTGCGGCCGGAGGACCTGCGCGCGTGGGACGCCGGACTGCTGCGCACGCTGGAGGGCGCCGAACTCACCAACGCCGACCTGCGCAAGGTCCCCGAGGCGGCCGCCGCCCGCCGCGAACTCGCCGACCTGGTGATCCGCTACCGGGCCGCCAAACGGGAACGGGACCTGCTCGACTTCGGCGACCAGATCGCCCTGTCGGCCGAGCTCGCCGCACTCCCCGAGGTGGGCCGCCTGCTGCGCGAGGAGTTCCGCGTGGTCCTCCTCGACGAGTACCAGGACACCTCGGTCGCCCAGCGCGTCCTGCTCGCGGGCCTGTTCGGCGGCGGCACCGGCCACCCGGTCACCGCCGTCGGCGACCCCTGCCAGGCGATCTACGGCTGGCGCGGCGCCTCCGTCGCCAACCTCGACGACTTCCCCCGGCACTTCCCGCACGCCGACGGCCGCCCCGCCACCCGGCGGGCGCTCAGCGAGAACCGCCGCAGCGGCGGCCGCCTCCTCGACCTCGCCAACGGCCTCGCCGAGCCGCTGCGCGCCCTGCACGCGGGGGTGGAGGCCCTCCGCCCGGCCCCCGGCGCCGAACGCGACGGCCTGGTCCGCTGCGCCCTGCTGCGCACCCACGCGGAGGAGATCGAGTGGGTCGCCGACTCCATCGCCCACCTCGTGCGCACCGGGAAGGCGCCCGGCGAGATCGCCGTCCTGTGCCGCACCGCGACCGACTTCGCCGAGATCCAGGGCGCGCTGGTCGCCCGGGACGTCCCGGTGGAGGTCGTGGGCCTGTCCGGGCTGCTGCACCTGCCCGAGGTGGCCGACCTCGTCGCCGTCTGCGAGGTCCTCCAGGACCCCGGCGCCAACGCCTCCCTCGTCCGCCTGCTGACCGGCCCGCGCTGGCGGATCGGCCCGCGCGACCTCGCCCTCCTGGGACGGCGCGCCCGGCTGCTCGTGGCGCACGCGCGCGTGGCGGGCGACGACGACCCCGACCGCCGGCTCGCCGAAGCCGTCGAGGGCGTCGACCCGTCCGAGACGATCTCCCTCGCGGACGCCCTCGACACGTTCCTGGAGACCCCGCTGGACGGCCGCGGGGACGACGACGGACTGCCCTTCTCCCCGGAGGCGCGCGTGCGGTTCGCCCGCCTCGCCGCCGAACTGCGCGACCTGCGCCGCTTCCTGTCCGACCCGCTCATGGACGTCCTGCACCGCGTCCTCGCCGTCACCGGCCTGGAGGTCGAGCTGTCGGCGTCCCCGCACGCGCTGGCCGCCCGCCGCCGGGAGACCCTGTCCAACTTCCTCGACGTCGCCGCCTCCTTCGCGGCCGGCGACAACGAGGCCACCCTGCTCGCCTTCCTCGGCTTCCTGCGCACCGCCGCCCAGTACGAGAAGGGCCTCGACAACGCCCTCCCCGGCGGCGAGAACACCGTCAAGGTGCTGACCGCCCACCGGTCCAAGGGCCTGGAGTGGGACGTCGTCGCCGTGCCCGGCCTGGTCACCGGCACCTTCCCCAGCAGCCAGGGCCGCGAGAAGTGGACCGCCCAGGGCAAGGTCCTGCCGCACGCGCTGCGCGGCGACGCCGACACCCTCCCCGACGTGGAGTCCTGGGACTCCCGGGGCCTGAAGGCCTTCCACGAGGCCATGAAGGAGCACCAGCACACCGAGGAACTCCGCCTCGGCTACGTCACCTTCACCCGCCCCCGCTCCCTGCTCCTGGGCTCCGGCCACTGGTGGGGCCCCGCCCAGAAGAAGCCGCGCGGCCCCTCCGCGTTCCTGCGGGCCCTGTACGACCACTGCGCCGCCGGACACGGCGAGATCGAGGTCTGGGCGGACGAACCCGCCGAGGACGAGCAGAACCCGGCGCTGCACCGGGCCGGCGCCGACCGGGCGTGGCCCCTGCCCCTGGACGAGACCGCCCTCGCCCGGCGCCGCGCGGCCGCCGAGACGGTCCTGGCCCACCTGGAGGACCTCGCCGCCCGCGCGGACGGCCGCCCCGCGGCCGTGCACGACCCGGACGCCTACGACGACCCGGACTGGCCCCCGCCGCCGCAGGACGACGACCCGTACGCCGACGCCCCCTTCGAGGAGGCCCCCCACGAGGAGGACCCCTTCGCCGGGGAGGACCCCTTCGCCGGGGAGGACCCCTTCGCCGGGGAGGACCCGTCCCTCGAAGAGGCCCCGGCCGACCGGGACGCGTGGGCGGCGGACCGGCCCGCCATCCCCCACCAGGCGGGGCCCCCGGAGACCGCCGGGCACCCCGGCGCGGCGGAGGGCCCGGACGCCCGCCCCGCGGAACCCGCGCGTCCGCGCTCCGGGGAGCCGCAGCCGCCGGCCGCGCCCGCGCACCCGGCCGCCGAGCGCCCCGGCCCCTTCGAGGCCGCGCGGCTCACCCCGGAGGAGGCCCGCACCGTCGCCTCCTGGGACCGCGACCTCGACGCCCTCGCCGGCGAACTCCTGCGCGCGCGGCAGAGCGTCAGGGAGGTCCCCCTGCCGGCCTCGCTGACCGCCTCCCAGCTGCTGCGCCTGGCCGCCGACCCGGACGGCTTCGCGCAGGAGCTGGCCCGCCCGATGCCCCGCCCGCCGCAGCCCGCCGCCCGCCGCGGCACCCGCTTCCACGCCTGGGTCGAGGCCCGTTTCGAAGAGCTGACGCTGCCCATGCTGGAGCCGGAGGAGCTGCCCGGCAGCGAGGCCGAGATCGCCGACGAACGCGACCTGGAGACCCTCAAGGCGGCCTTCGAGCGCACCGAGTACGCCCGGCGCACGCCCCACCGCGTGGAGGCCCCCTTCCAGCTCGCGCTCGCCGGCCGCGTCGTACGGGGCCGTATCGACGCCGTCTACAAGGAGGGCGACGGGGACGGGGCGACGTACGAGATCGTCGACTGGAAGACCGGCCGCACCGCCACGGCCGACCCGCTCCAGCTCGCCGTGTACCGCCTGGCCTGGGCCGAACAGCAGGGCGTGCCCCTGGAGGCGGTGACGGCCGCGTTCCTGTACGTGCGCACCGGCGAGGTCGTACGGCCGGAGCACCTGCCCGGCCGCGCGGAGCTGGAGCGGCTGCTGCTGGGGGAGCCGGCCGGTGACGAACCGCACGACGAGGACGCCGCCGTCGGCCGATAGGCTCGTGACCATGAGCCACACCCCGGACGGCGCCGTCCGCGCGTACATCGAGCAGCACCGTGCCGCCTTCCTCGACGACCTTGCCGAATGGCTGCGCATACCCTCGGTGTCGGCCCAGCCCGACCACGCGCCCGACGTCCGGCGCAGCGCCGACTGGCTCGCCGCCAAGCTCAGGGAGACGGGATTCCCCACGGCCGAGGTCTGGGAGACCCCCGGCGCCCCGGCCGTCTTCGCCGAGTGGCCCTCCGACGACCCCGGGGCGCCCACGGTCCTCGTCTACGGCCACCACGACGTGCAGCCCGCCGCCCGCGAGGACGGCTGGGACACCGAGCCCTTCGAGCCCGTCGTCCGCGGGGGCCGCCTCCACGCGCGCGGGGCGGCCGACGACAAGGGGCAGGTGTTCTTCCACACGCTCGGCGTCCGCGCGCACCTCGCCACCACCGGCCGCACCGCCCCGGCCGTGCACCTGAAGCTGCTGGTCGAGGGCGAGGAGGAGTCCGGCTCCCCGCACTTCCGCGCCCTCGTCGAGGGCCACGCGGACCGGCTCGCCGCCGACGCCGTGATCGTCTCCGACACCGGCATGTGGTCCGAGGACACCCCCACGGTGTGCACCGGCATGCGCGGCCTCGCCGAGTGCGAGATCCGGCTGCACGGCCCCGACCAGGACATCCACTCCGGTTCCTTCGGCGGCGCCGTGCCCAACCCGGTCACGGCCGCCGCGCGCCTGGTCGCCGCCCTCCACGACGAGCACGGGCGCGTGGCGATCCCCGGCTTCTACGACGGCGTGATCGAGCTCACCGACCGCGAGCGCGCCCTCTTCGCCGAACTCCCCTTCGACGAGGAGCGGTGGCTGCGCACGGCCAGGTCGTACGCCGCCCACGGCGAGGCCGGGTACACCACCCTGGAGCGCGTCTGGGCCCGCCCCACCGCCGAGGTCAACGGCATCGGCGGCGGCTACCAGGGCCCCGGCAGCAAGACGATCATCCCGTCCTCCGCCCTGGTGAAGCTGTCCTTCCGGCTGGTCGCGGGCCAGGACCCCGGCCACGTCGAGAAGGCCGTCCGCGCCTGGGCCGAGGGGCGGGTGCCCGCCGGGATCCGCTGCGAGATCACGTTCGGCTCGGCCACCCGTCCGTGCCTGACGCCGCTGGACCACCCGGCGCTGCGGTCCCTGGTCCGCGCCATGGGCCGCGCCTTCGAGGGACCGGTCCGCTTCACGCGCGAGGGCGGCTCCGGGCCCGCCGCCGACCTCCAGGAGGTGCTGGACGCACCGGTGCTCTTCCTCGGCATCTCCGTCCCGTCCGACGGCTGGCACGCGCCGAACGAGAAGGTCGAGCTCGACCTCCTCCTCAAGGGCGTCGAGACCACCGCGTACCTGTGGGACGACCTCGCGGCGCACTGGCGCCACGCGCCCTGAGCCCCCCGCGCCGTCCGGACCGGCATCCCGCGCGGGGCACACTGGAAGGGCCGCCCCGCACCGCCGAGCCTCCCGGACCCGGTCGCCGCCCGCCGCCCGTCCCGCCGAACCGCCCGCCGACCCACATCCGTTCCACCGGGGGAGTTGGAAGCACCCGTGACCACCTGGACCGACCACACCGCCGACCGTCCCATCTCGCTCACCGCCCCGAGCGGCATCGACCGTGCCGCGCACCACCGGCTCGACGAGGCCTGGCTCGCGGCGGCGTGGAGCCACCCCTCGACGCGCTGTTTCGTGGTCTCCGGCGGTCAGGTCCTCATCGACGAGACGCCGGACGGACGGACCGAGCTCGTCATGACCCCCTCCTTCGAGGCCCCGCTCACCGAGGCGCACCGCTATTTCCTCGGCATCGACGAGGACGGCGTGAGCTACTTCGCCCTCCAGAAGGACTCCCTGCCCGGCCGCATGGACCAGTCCGCGCGGCCGGCGGGCCTGCGCGAGGCGGGCCTGCTGCTGTCCCCCCGGGACGCGGGTCTCATGGTGCACGCGGTCGGCCTGGAGAACTGGCAGCGCACCCACCGCTTCTGCTCCCGCTGCGGCGAACGCACGGTGATCGCGGCGGCCGGTCACATCCGGCGCTGCCCGGCCTGCGGCGCCGAGCACTACCCGCGCACCGACCCCGCCGTGATCATGGCCGTCACCGACGGCGACGACCGCATCCTGCTCGGCCGCCAGGTCCACTGGCCCGAGGGCCGCTTCTCGACGCTCGCCGGCTTCGTCGAGCCCGGCGAGTCCGTCGAGCAGGCGGTGCGCCGCGAGGTCCACGAAGAGGCCGGCATCACCATCGGCCGGGTCGAGTACGTCGCCAGCCAGCCCTGGCCCTTCCCGTCCAGCCTCATGCTCGGCTTCATGGCCCGCGCCACCTCCACCGACATCGACGTCGACGGCGACGAGATCCACGAGGCCCGCTGGTTCTCCCGCGACGAACTGGGCGCCGCCTTCGAGTCCGGCGAGGTCCTCCCGCCGTACGGGATCTCGATCGCGGCCCGCCTGATCGAGCTCTGGTACGGCAAGCCGCTGCCGACGAGGAACTTCTTCTGAGGCCGGGCCGCCCGGCCCGGCACGTCCGGTACGGCACGGCGAAGGGGCCGCCCCCCGATCGGGGGGCGGCCCCTTCGCCGTGCCGTACCGGACCGCTTACGCGCCGATCTTCTGCTTCACCTGCGCCAGCGACGGGTTGGTGAGCGTCGTGCCGTCCGGGAAGAGCACGGTCGGCACCGTCTGGTTTCCGCCATTGGCCTTCTCCACGAACGCGGCGGACTCCGGGTCCTGCTCGATGTTGATCTCGGTGTACTCGATGCCCTCGCGGTCCAGCTGGCTCTTCAGCCGACGGCAGTAACCGCACCACGTGGTGCTGTACATCGTCACAGTGCCCGGCATGTCTCTCGCGCTCCTTCGGCGGCTCGGGGATGTGTGTGCTCGCAGGGTGGAACGTGCTTGAAAGCGCCACCATTCCCGCGGACGGCGCCGAGCGCACGTGACGCCTGCCGCATCCGTACGACTATCGGCGCCTGCCTGTGGACGACCGTCTCACCCGTCTCCGGCGACCTGGCAGCATGGCCGTGTGACAGCAGCAACGCACTCCACTCTCTTCTCACAGGGCCCCAGCGGCTCCTCCGCGCCGGCCTCACCGAGCGGGGCCGACGAGGTGCTCGAAGGGCTCGACCCCGAGCAGCGCGAGGTGGCCACCGCCCTGCACGGCCCGGTGTGCGTGCTGGCGGGCGCCGGCACGGGCAAGACCCGGGCCATCACCCACCGGATCGCCTACGGGGTGCGCGCCGGCATCCTCCAGCCCTCCAGCGTGCTCGCCGTCACCTTCACCAACCGCGCCGCCGGAGAGATGCGCGGCCGGCTCCGCCAGCTCGGCGCCCACGGCGTCCAGGCCCGTACGTTCCACTCGGCGGCGCTCCGCCAGCTCCAGTACTTCTGGCCGAAAGCGATCGGCGGCTCCATGCCCCGGCTCGTCGACCGCAAGATCCAGCTCGTGGCGGACGCGGCCGCCGCCTGCCGCATCCGCCTCGACCGGGGCGAGCTGCGGGACGTCACGGCCGAGATCGAGTGGTCCAAGGTCACCCAGACCGTCCCCGCCGACTACCCGCTCGCGGCCGCCCGGGCCGGCCGGGAGGCCCCCCGCGCCCCGGCCGAGATCGCCCAGCTGTACTCCGCCTACGAGGACCTCAAGCGGGAGCGTGCCGTCATCGACTTCGAGGACGTGCTGCTGCTGACCGTGGCCATCCTCCAGGACCGGCACGACATCGCCGAACAGGTCCGCGCCCAGTACCAGCACTTCGTCGTCGACGAGTACCAGGACGTCAGCCCCCTGCAGCAGCGCCTGCTGGAGCTGTGGCTCGGCGACCGCGACAACCTGTGCGTGGTCGGCGACGCCAGCCAGACGATCTACTCGTTCACGGGAGCGACCCCCGACCACCTGCTCGACTTCCGCGCCCGCCACCCCGGCGCCACCGTCGTCAAGCTGGTCCGCGACTACCGCTCCACCCCCCAGATCGTGCACCTCGCCAACGGCCTGCTCGCCCAGGCCCGGGGCCGCGCCGCCGACCACCGCCTGGAACTGGTCTCCCAGCGGCCCCCGGGCCCCGAACCCGTCTACACCGAGTACCCCGACGAGCCCGCCGAGGCCGAGGGCGCCGCCCGGCGCATCCGCGAACTCGTCGACGCCGGAGTCCCGGCCGGCGAGATCGCCGTCCTGTTCCGCACGAACTCCCAGTCGGAGACCTACGAGCAGGCTCTCGCCGACGCCGGGGTCCCCTACCAGCTGCGGGGCGCCGAGCGGTTCTTCGACCGCCCCGAGGTGCGCAAGGCCGGCATCGCCCTGCGCGGCGCGGCCCGCTTCGGCGGCAACGACTCCCTCCTCGACGACGCCGTCGACCTGCCCTCCCAGGTGCGCGCCGTGCTGTCGGGGGAGGGCTGGACACCCCGGCCCCCGGCCGGCTCCGGCGCCGTGCGGGAGCGCTGGGAGTCCCTGGCCGCCCTCGTGAACCTCGCCCAGGACTTCGCCGCCGCCAGACCCGGCGCCACCCTGGCCGATCTCGTCGCCGAACTCGACGAGCGGGCGAACGCCCAGCACGCCCCGACCGTGCAGGGCGTCACCCTCGCCTCCCTGCACTCGGCCAAGGGCCTGGAGTGGGACGTCGTCTTCCTGGTCGGTGTCGCCGAGGGCATGATGCCGATCACCTACGCAAAGACCGACGAGCAGATCGAGGAGGAGCGCCGCCTCCTCTACGTCGGCGTCACCCGCGCGCGCGAACGCCTGCACATCTCCTGGGCGCTCGCCCGCTCGCCCGGCGGCCGTCCCGGCCCCCGCCCCAGCCGCTTCCTCGACGGGCTGCGCCCCGGCACCGCGGCCACCGGCGGCCGCGGTGCCGCGGGCGGCACCGCAGGCGTGGAGCGGGGCTCCGCGGGCGGGCCCGCGGGCACCGCCCCGCGACGGACGCGGCGCACCCCGGCCCGCTGCCGGGTCTGCGGACGCACGCTGACCGACGCCGGCGAGATGAAACTGATGCGCTGCGAGGACTGCCCCTCCGACATGGACGAGGGCCTGTACGAGAGGCTGCGCGAGTGGCGCGCGGTCCAGGCACGGCGCAGCGGGCAGCCCGACTGGTGCGTCTTCACCGACAAGACGCTGATCGCCATCGCGGAGACCGCACCCGAGGACGAGCGCGAACTGGTGCGGATCCCGGGCGTGGGCATGCGCAAGTTCAACCGCTACGGAGCCGACGTTCTGGCCATCTGCGCAGGCCGGGGAGGTGACGGGCTTGACGAGGAGAGCTGATGCCAACTCGTCGAAAAAATAGTTTGCGCATGCCCCAGCAATCCCCATAGGTTCTTGGACACGGGAACGGCGGCCTTCTCGGAGGCCCTGATTCCGTGTTGTACTTGCATATCCGTCGGACTGGTTCATCCGGTCCCCCGAGACGCCGAGAGGAGGCGAGTCCAGTGATCAGCATCAACACCGGCTTCATCAGCACCGTGAAAATGACCGATCGCTCGGCCGTCTCCCTGTGCATGCTCGGCGTTTCCCACCTGGGCACCGGTCTGTCCGGCGTTTCCGCCGTGCGTCCGGCGTCCTCCGTCGCTCCCGCGGGCCTCGTCGTCCGTGAGCGCGATGAGCGACCGACCAAGGCACCGGAAGCGGTAGCGGCACAGGCGCAGGCCTATGCCTTTGCGGCGACCGGTGCCGGATTCCGGAAGCAGACGACGCAGCACCACCTGATGTGGGCCTTCCGTGGGCCAGATCCCTGGAGTGATCCAGCCTGATCGATGATCAGGCCGGCGCCTTCAGGGCCGCGGAACCCCATCCGGGATCCGCGGCCCTTCTGTTTTCCCCGAACGGGGACGGCAGAACGAAGGGACCTCGGGACAAGAAAAGAACCCGGTACCAAGCCGCCCCCGGCCAACAGGCCGGAACGACCAGACGAGGAAGACGAACCGTGCAACTCGAAGCGCACGCCCCGTCCGTACCGCCTTCCGGCACGATTCCCAAGCCCGGCCCCACGGAGGATCCCACCTTGACCCCGCTGACCGCGCTCACCGCGCTCGACGACGCCATCGAGAGCCTCGGCGTACCCGTCCCCTGCCGTTCCAACGACCCGGAGGTCTTCTTCGCCGAGTCGCCGGCGGACGTCGAGTACGCCAAGTCCCTCTGCCGCACCTGCCCGCTGATCGAGGCCTGCCTCGCCGGTGCCAAGGAGCGGCGCGAGCCCTGGGGTGTCTGGGGCGGCGAGCTGTTCGTCCAAGGTGTCGTCGTCGCCCGGAAGCGGCCGCGTGGCCGCCCGCGCAAGAACCCGGTCACGGCATGAACACCGCAGGAACGATCGACCGTCCCCTCACGCACGACCCCCAGAAGCAGGCCCCGATGAAGCCGTCCACCCACGAGCCCGCAGGCTCCGCGACCGAAGACTTCACCACCAGCGGCGCGAACGACTCGCGTCAGAACAGGACCCGAGAGATGCAACTCATCCCAGAAGCCATGGCCCGAGTGCATATGCACGAGCGACTGCGTGAGGCGGAGCGGGAACGCCAGGCGCTGCGCCTGGCGGCCGCCCGCCGGATGCAGCGCCGGGCGGAGCGCGCCTCGATGCGCGCCCGGCGTGCGCTCGCCATGGCGGTCATGCAGTAACCGGCCCACCCGAAGCGGTGGCCTCCCGGCCCGGGAGGCGGAGCTCTCCGACGCGGGGGCCGGTCCGTGCCGAACGGACCGGCCTCCGCGGTGCGTTCCGCCCGCCGGCGCCCCGCCGCGGGAAAACCGTCACCGGACGACGAGTCCCGCCGGCGGCCGTGGCGACGGCGACTCCACCACGGAGCCCCGGCTCCGCGGGCGCGCCCGCCGCGGCACCGCGGGCGAGGCCCCGCGACCCGTCCGGGCCCGCTCCGCGGAAAGCGGCGTCCGCCGCTTCTCCCGCGCCCGCTGTTCCCGGGAGACCCCGGGCCGTCGGGGGACGGCTGGACCCGGCCCGGCGGTGGCGGGGGCTCATGCCTCCGCCGCCGGCTCCTCCTCCAGCGGCTCCTGGAGGACGAACCCGGGCAGCCACTCCTCCAGCTCCTCACGCAGCCGCACCGTCGCGCCCAGTTGGCAGAGCACACCGATCGTGCTCAGCGTCACCCGGTGGATCAGCAGGTACGCCGGGGGCAGGTTGAGCTGCCTGCCCAACTGGTGGGCGGGGGAGCGGGGATCGGCGATCCGGGCCGCCTGACTGCGCATCCAGCCGCGGGTGAAGGTGAACTCGTCGACCTGGGCCGGCTCGATGATCGGCAGGAGGTAGTCGAGGACGGCGTCCGGATCGAGGTCTATGGACTCCTTGACGAAGCCCTCCGTGCACAGGAGTTCGTAGACGGCGCCCGCCTCGCCGTCGAGGGTCATGCGCAGGGACTCGCCGATCGGCGCCGGCAGGCCGCCGGGGAGCCGGTCGACCGTGCCGAAGTCCAGCACGCCCAGGCGCCAGTCGTCCTCACCGCCCGGACCGCCGGGCAGCAGGCGGAAGTTGCCGGGATGCGGATCGGCGTGCAGGAGACCGGTGCGGGCAGGGCCGGAGAAGAGGAAACGGGCCAGGAGCTGGCCGGCCCGGTCACGCTGCTTCCGGGTGCCGTCCGCGATGATCTCCGACAGCGGGACGCCGTCGATCCACTCGGTGATCAGCACCTGCTCGCACTGGTGGACCACGTCCGGCACCACGACGTCCGGGTCGTTCGCGAACTCCTCGGCGTGGGCCCGCTGGGCCTGGGCCTCCAGGCCGTAGTCCAGTTCCTCCGAGACCCGGTCCTTCAGCTCCGCGATCAGCGGCTTGATGTCCATGCCGGGAACCAGGGGGCCCAGCAGACGGGCGAATCGGCTCAGCTGGTTCAGGTCCGACAGGAGGGCCTCGCCCGCGCCCGGGTACTGCACCTTGACCGCGACCTCGCGGCCGTCGTGCCACACCCCCCGGTGCACCTGGCCGATCGATGCCGCGGCGGCCGGCTTGTCCTCGAACTCCAGGAACAGGTCCTGCCAGTCCTCGCCGAGCCGCTCCCCGAGCACGGCGTGCACGGTGCGCGTCGGCATCGGCGGCGCGGCCTCCTGAAGCTTCGTCAGGGCGGCCCGGTAGGGGCCGGCGACCTCCTCGGGCAGCGCCGACTCGAAGACGGACAGCGCCTGGCCGAACTTCATCGCGCCGCCCTTGAGCTCGCCGAGCACCTTGAACAGCTGCTCGGCCGTGCGCTGCTGCAGTTCACGGCCGACGATCTCCGCGGACTCGCCGACGATCCGCTTGCCGAGCCCCCAGGTCGCCCGGCCGGCGAAGCCGAGCGGGAGCGCGGCGAGCTTGGCGGTACGGGTGACCGCCTTCCGGGGAAGATCAGACATGCGCCCTCCAGGTCCCAGCCAGCCGCGCCGCCCCTGCCGTACGGCGTGCTTCCGACGGCCGTTGCCCCGCCATTGTCTCGCGGGGCCGCCCGTCCTCGGCGAGGTGTTCTCCCTCACCTTTCTCCGCGGCCCCGCACGGACATGCGGGGTGCGCCGGGACCGGTCGCGCATGCCAGTGGAGGCCGGGCAGCGACACCTCCCAGCGGGCACCGGCACTCGACGGCGCCCGGCCGTCCAGGAAGGCGAGCGCGTGGGCGGCGGCGAGGCCGGCGACGGCCGTGGCCAGCGTCAGATCGCAGGGCCGTGCCTGCCGCGGTTTCCCGGAGCGCCACTGAGCGACCAGGCGCGGCCAGGCCGGATCCCGATCGGTGCGGTCCTCGTGCAGACAGCCCGCGCAGCCCGTCTCGCCGGGCAGCACGAGGGGACCGACGACGCCCGTGCCCTCCACGACACCGGCGTACAGATGGGGCATGCCCGAGGCCATGAGGGGGTCGGCGGTGGACGGGGAGGGCGCGTGGACGGCGACGTCGTCCCGCGGGGCGAGGATCACCAGGGAGAACCCCGGGCCGTCGTCGGGCGGGGCGGCGGGGCCGCGGCGCGGCGGCCGGTCCGGCGCCGCCCGGCGCACGGCACGGCGGGCCGCCTCGTCCCGGCGGTCGCCGACGGCCTCCGCGGGCAGTCCGCCCGGCGCGAGGTCCCACGGTTCGACCCGGCCGCCGTCGCGCACGTCGACCTCGCCGACCCCCGCGCCCGACAGCAGGCAGGCCAGCACCGCGCCCACCCGGCCCGCACCCCTGACCTGCACGCGCAGCGAGCGGCGGGCGGCCAGGCGGCTGATCGCGTCACCCGGTTCGGAGGCGGTCAGGGACAGCGAGGCCAGGTCGGGGCGCAGCCGGTCGAGGACCTCCTTCTTCCCGCGCAGGGCGTCGGCCGCGGGCCCGCCGCCCCTGGCGTCGTCGAGGAGTCCCGACTCCGCCAGCCGCTCCACCAGTGCGTCCACATGGCCGTCGGGCAGGTCCATGCGGCGTCCCTCCTCGCGCAGGAGCGCCAGCCCGCGGGTGCCGTTGAGCAACTCCAGGAAACTGCCGGTCGCCGTGTCCATCGGGCCGAGCGTCATCGCGTGCGCCGGCGTCATCCCGAACTGCACGGTGTTGAGATCGCGCCAGCCGCGCCGCAGCGCGGGCTTCACCATCGGATGCATGACAGGCCCCCGTAGCCCTCGTGGAAAGTCCCTCTGCCCCATGTGCCGGCGGAGGCCGGTCACGGCTCCGCCGGTGGAAGCCAGCATGCCCGGGTGCGCGGCGGAGTGCCGAAAGTTGTCCACAGGCGGCAGGTGTTAGTCGTACGAATCGAGCGCGGCGGAGAGGGGACCGGCACCGAACCGTCCCGGAGCCGGGACTTCCCCGCGTGCAGCGGGTAACGTCGGGGCGTGTCCGCCGACCCACTGCACCGCGCCGGAACGCCGCAGCGCGAGCCGGCGACCCCGCCGCCGAGCGGCCCGGAGGCGAGCGTGATCGAGGTCCGCAGGAGCGCCCGCCGACGCAGGACGGTCTCCGCGTACCGCGAGGGCGACCGCGTGGTCGTGCTCATCCCCGCCCGGATGTCCGAGGCGGAGGAGCGGCGCTGGGTGGGCGTCATGCTCGACAAGCTGGCCGCCCAGGAGAGCAAGCGGATCCTCGGCGACGCCGAGCTGGCCGAGCGCGCCGAGCGGCTGTCGGCCCAGCACCTCGACGGGCGTGCCCGGCCCGCCTCCATCCGCTGGGTCACCAACCAGAACACGCGCTGGGGCTCGTGCACCCCGGCCGAGGGCAGCATCCGTCTGTCGCACCGCCTGCAGGGCATGCCCGAGTACGTCGTCGACTACGTCCTCCTGCACGAACTGGCGCATCTGCTCGTGCCCGGGCACGGGCCCGATTTCTGGCGGCTGCTGGAGGCGTATCCCCGCACCGAACGCGCCCGGGGCTATCTGGAGGGCGTGGCCGCCGCCGGCCGGCTGCCCCATGCGCCCGGCGCACGGGATGAGTGACCGCCTCCGGCCGCGGAGCGGCCGATACGGCTGAGCGAGGGTTGTGTACCGGGTCTGTACCGACTGCCGCCGGTGTCCGATTCTGCCGTTAGCCTGGCGCGACGCACTCACATTCGGGATGGGGGACGGTCGTTACGCATGGCCAGGGAATTCCAACGCGGCCACAAGGCCAGGATCAGTGACCTCACCGCGGGCACGGATCTGTACGTGGGCGTGCAGATCTCCGGTCCCGGTCTGACCTTCGACATCAGCTGCTTCGGCCTCGACGCCGACGAACGGCTCTCGGACGACCGGTACTTCGTGTTCTACAACCAGCCGAAGTCCCCCGAGGAGGCGGTCCAGCTCCTGGGGCCCCAGGCGGGCGACACGGAGTCCTTCCGGGTCACCCTGGACCGGATCCCGTCGCAGATCCACAGGCTGTCCTTCACGGCGACGATCGACGGAGCCGGACAGATGTCGCAGATCGCCCCCGGATACCTCCGTATCGTCGCCGGCGGCGAGGAGGTGGCCCGGTACCCCTTCGACGGCTCGGAGTTCTCCACCGAGCGGGCCGTGATGCTGGGCGACTTCTACCGCAAGGACGTCTGGCGCTTCGCCGCGGTCGGCCAGGGTTTCGACGGCGGCCTGGAGGCGCTGCTGAAGAACTTCGGCGGCGAGGTCGCCGAGGAGGAGACCCCCGCCCCGCAGCAGCCCCGGGCGGACGCCGTCCCGGGATTCGCCCCGCCCGCCCAGGCCGCAGCCCCGCCGGCGTTCGGCGTTCCCGGCACCCCGGCGTCCGCCCCCGCCGTTCCCCGGCCCGCCGCACCGGGCGCCGTACCCCCGCCGGGCGCGACCCCGCCCCCGGCCCCCGCGCCCGGGGTGCACGCCGCGCCGACCGTCGTCGCGCCCCTGCACACCCCGCCCGGCGGGACCGTCCCGCCCCCGGGCCCGGCACCGGCCGCGCCCCACGGCGGGCCGCAGACTCCGTACGGCGCGGCCCCGGGCCGGCCCGCACCGCCCCCGCCCGGCCACGCCCAGCCCCAGGCGCCCCAGGCCCCGCACGTTCCCGCACCGCCGCCCGGCTACGGACAGCAGCCGCCCCCGCCGCCGGGCTACAGTCACCAGCCGCCCCCGCCGCCCGGCTACGGCCAGCAGCCGCCGTTCGGCCAGGCTCCGGACCCGCAGGCGCCCTACGGAGCCCCCCGGGCCGCGGCGCCGCAGGGTCCCGGCGTGGCCGCCGCGCTGCAGCAGTTCCGGGAGACGCCCACCGGGCAGCGCTGGACGCAGCAGAACAACAGGCTCGTCCGCGTCGACCTCGGCATCGGCGACCAGCCCGTGCTGGCCCGGCAGGGCAGCATGGTCCTCTACCAGGGCAAGGTCGACTTCGGCTACAAGGGCGCCGGGTTCGCCGGCCGGGTCGTGGGCAACGCCACCGGTCAGGAGATGCAGCTGATGCGCTGCTCGGGCAAGGGGCAGGTGTTCCTCGCCGAGAACTCCGCCATGCTGCACCCCGTCGAGCTCCAGGGCGACGCCGTGTGCGTCTCCGCCGAGAACGTCCTCGCCTTCGACGAGAGCCTGGCGTACGAGGTCCGCCGCATCGAGGGGCACGGCATCCCCGGCGGCGCGCTGTTCACGATGCAGTTCCAGGGCACCGGCACGATCGTCGTCAAGACCCACGGCACGCCCGTCGTCCTGCCGGTCACGCCCACCACGTTCGCCGACTGCAACGCCGTCGTCGCCTGGTCGGCCGCCGCCCAGGTGGTCGTCTCCAGCCAGGTGCGGATGCGCCGCGGCGCCCACCCCGGCGACACCGGGGAGAGCGTCAACCTCCAGTTCCGGGGCGCGCCCGGCAACTTCATCGTCGTCCAGCCGTACGAGGTCTAGAGGGAGCCCGTCATGAACCAGCCGCTCGCGGGCTTCGCCCCCGCACCCGTCACCGCCCGCATGGAGAACCACGGCAACCACATGCTGAAGGTGGCCATGCAGACCGGGAACGACCTCCTCGCGCGCGTGGGGTCCATGGTCGCCTACGAGGGTTTCATCCAGTACGAGCCCAACCCGCCGGCCGTGCGCCAGGTCGCCCGGGACTGGATCACCGGCGAGGGCGCGCCCCTGATGAAGTGCTCCGGCGACGGCCTGCTCTACCTCGCCGACTACGGCGCGAACGTCGTCGTGATCGACCTGAACGGCGACGGCATCTCCGTCAACGCCACCAACCTGCTCGCCTTCGACGCCCACCTCACCTGGGGCGTGGAGCGGGTCAAGGGCCTGGCGAAGTTCGCCGGGCAGGGCCTGTGGAACACCAGGATCTCCGGGCAGGGCTGGGTCGCGCTGACCTCCCGGGGCAAGCCCGTCGTCGTCGACTGCGGCGGCGGCGAGGACGAGACGTACGTCGACCCGGACGCGCTCGTCGCCTGGTCCCCGAACCTGAAAGTGAAGGGCAAGCGCAGTTTCCGGGCGCAGTCGCTGATCGGCCGCGGCAGCGGCGAGGCCTACCAGATGGCCTTCTCCGGTCAGGGCATCGTCGTCGTCCAGCCCAGCGAGGACAGCACCGACCGCCTCCGCGTCCGGGGCTGAAGGGGAGCAACCACACCATGCAGAGCCCGCTTTTCGCCTACCACGACCAGCAGACCCAGCAGCGCTGGAGCCTGCAGAACAAGCAGATGCTCCGCGTCACCCTGGAGGGCCACGACGACATCCTCGCCCGCAAGGGCACGATGGTCGCCTACCAGGGAATGGTCGAGTTCGACGCCGAGCACCGAAGCCGCGGCCAGGCACGCGCGCGGGCGCGCACCGGCGAGGGCCTGGACCTGATGCGCTGCCACGGACAGGGCACCGTCTACCTCGCCAACCTCGCGCAGCACGTGCACGTCATGGAGGTCGAGCAGGACGGCCTCACCGTCGACAGCGGCTACGTGCTGGCGATGGACTCCTCCCTGCACCACGAGGTCGTCGCCGTCGACAGCCTCCACGGCATCTCCGGCTCGGGGAAGTACCAGCTCAACATCACCGGCCGCGGCAAGGTCGCCCTGACGACCTCCGGCGCGCCGCTGCTGCTGCGGGTGACGCCCGACCGGTACGTCAACTGCGACGCCGACGCGATCGTCGCCTGGTCCACCGGCCTGCGGGTGCAGATGCAGGCCCAGACGCACTCCTCCGGGGTGTGGCGGCGCCGCGGCACCACCGGTGAGGGCTGGGAGCTCGGCTTCATGGGCACCGGTTTCGCACTCGTGCAGCCCAGCGAGCTGCTGCCGCCGCAGAACGCCCGGATCGGCTCGGGCCCGGCCGCCCAGTACGGCCTGGGGCAGCAGGGCGCGCGCGGCCAGAACCAGGGCAACGTCTGGAGCTGACCGTCCGGGGAGCGGGCGGGAGGGGCGGCCGTCTCGACGGCCGCCCCGCGCGCGTCCTGCGCGCGGCGACAACTCACAGCCGCGCGCGCGTCGCCTCCAGCAGGCGCACGACCGAGTCGTCGGCCACGTCCGCCACCTCGGCGTACGGGAACCAGCGCAGGTCGAGCGACTCGTCGCTGATCGCGTGCACGGCGGCCGGCGGGGCCAGGACCGCGTACTGCACGTCGTAGTGGCGGTGACAGGGCGGCGGGATCGGATGCCGGTCCAGCCGCACCGGGCCGCCCGGCAGCGGCGTCAGCCCCGCAATGCCCGACTCCTCCGTGGCCTCCCGCAGCGCCGCCGCCGCCAGGGAGGAGTCCCCGGGCTCGCAGTGGCCGCCCATCTGCAGCCACATCCGCAGCTTCCGGTGCAGGGTGAGCAGGACCCGGCCGCCCGTGGGATCGATCACCAGGGCACTCGCCGTGATGTGACCGGCGGAGCAGGACTTCCACATGCCGTCCGGGTGCGCCGCCAGGTGGTCCAGATACGCCTGGCGCAGCTCCCGCTGGTCCTCGTACCCCTTGAGCACGAGGACCGCGTCGTCGTACAGGCTCACCCGGCGTCGTCGCCCTCGTGGTCGTCGTCCCGGCCCGCGTCGTCCTTCTTCTTCAGGTCGGGCTTGCCGGCCGCCTCGCCGAGCATCTTGTCCAGCTCGGAGAAGTCGATCTGCTCGCGGTGCACGAAGCCGTCCGGGTCGTCCAGGTCGGTCGCGGTCGGCAGCATGTCTGGGTGGGCCCACAGGGCGTCCCGGCCGTCGACACCGCGCGCGTCCGTGAGCGAGGCCCACAGGCGGGAGGCGTCGCGCAGGCGGCGCGGGCGCAGCTCCAGGCCGATCAGCGTGGCGAACGTCTGCTCCGCCGGGCCGCCCGAGGCGCGGCGGCGGCGCAGCGTCTCGCGCAGCGCGTCCGCCGACGACAGGCGCGGCTTGGCCGCGGCGTGCACCACCGCGTCCACCCAGCCCTCGACGAGCGCCAGGGCCGTCTCCAGACGGGCCAGGGCCGCCTTCTGCTCCGGGGTGTCCTCCGGCTGGAACATGCCCTGCTGAAGGGCTTCCTGCAGCTGCTCGGGGTTCTGCGGGTCGAACTGGCCGACCACGTCCTCCAGCCGGGCGGTGTCGACCTTGATCCCGCGCGCGTAGCCGTCGACCGCGCCGAACAGGTGCGAGCGCAGCCACGGCACGTGCGCGAAGAGGCGCTGGTGGGCGGCCTCGCGCAGGGCGAGGTACAGCCGCACCTCCTCCTTCGGCACGCCCAGGTCCTTGCCGAACGTCTCGATGTTCACCGGCAGCAGCGCGGCCCGGCCGGCCGGGCCGAGCGGGAGGCCGATGTCGGACGACCCGACGACCTCGCCGGCCAGCACGCCGACGGCCTGCCCGATCTGCGTGCCGAACATGGCGCCGCCCATCGAGCGCATCATGCCGATCAGCGGGCCGGCCATGGCCTGCATCTCCTCCGGCAGGACGTCCCCCATGGCCGTGCCGACGCGCTCGGCGACCGGGTCGACGAGCTCCCGCCACGCGGGCAGGGTCGCCTCGACCCACTCCGCGCGGCTCCAGGCCACCGCGGAGGCGGCGCCGGAGGGCAGGGCGGTCACGTCGTCCAGCCACAGGTCGGCCAGGCGGACGGCCTCCTGGACGGCGTTGCGCTCGGCGGGGCCGACGCTGGCGTCCTTGGTGCCGCCGGGGGCGCCCTGGGAGACCGTCTGGCGGGCGATCTGCTTGGCCATGTCCCAGTTCACCGGGCCGCCCTCGTAGGAGAGCATCTGGCCCAGCTGCTGGAAGGCGGCGCCCAGGTCGGTGGGGTTCAGCGAACCGAACATGGCGGCGAACGGGTTGTCCGGCCCGCCCCCCGTGCCTCCGGCTCCGGGCAGCCCGAAACCGAACGGGTTGGCCGGTCCCTGACCACCACCGCTCTGCTGGTCCTTCTTCTTGCCCTCGTCGCCGTCGTCCGGCTCCTCCGGCGGAAGGCCGAATCCGAATGGGGTGTCACTCACGGGGTTCCTCGGCTGGTAGGGCCGCCGGTTCTCTCCGGCGGCACGGGCTGCCCGACAACACCACCCAGCGTAGACACCCGAAGCCGTTCGAGCCTCGGTGCTTCGCCGACTGACGGCCTGCGGCAGGATGGATGCCACCTGGTACGTACGCGTCACTCGCGCCCGTACTGAAGACAACCGCTGGAGACGCCCGGTGAGTTCCCCAGATCCGCAGGTTCGCGCAGCGCGAAACCAGTCAGCCCACCCGTCGCCCGACCACCGCCCTTCGACGGCGCCGCTCCGCGCCGGCGGGACGGCCGCGGCGCGCGGGCCCGTCGTCGCGGTCACCGGCGCCGCCTCCGGGGTGGGCGCGCTGCTCACCGAGCGGCTCGCCGCCTCGGCCGAGGTCAGGCAGGTCGTCGCCATCGACGAGCGGCGCGGCGCGTGCGCGTCCGCCCGGTGGCACATCCTGGACGTGCGGGATCCGGCCATCGCCGACAAGCTGCGCGGGGCGGACGTGGTGGTGCACCTGGCGCTCGACCTCGACCTGGAGAGCGACGCCGCCGCCCGGACGGCCTACAACGTACGGGGGACGCAGACCGTGCTGACCGCCGCCGCGGCGGCCGGGGTGCACCGGGTGGTGCTGTGCACCTCGGCGATGGTCTACGGGGCGCTGCCGGACAACGAGCTGCCGCTGTCGGAGGACGCCGAACTGCGGGCGACGGCGGAGGCGACCGGGGTCGGGGACCTGCTGGAGATCGAGCGGCTGGCGCGCAGGGCGCCGCGGGCGCATCCGGGACTCAATGTGACCGTCGTCCGGCCGGCCGTACTGGTCGGGGGCACGGACACCGCGCTGACCCGGTACTTCGAGTCGCCTCGGCTGCTGGTCGTCGCCGGGTCGCGGCCCGCCTGGCAGTTCTGCCACGTCGAGGACCTGTGCAGTGCGCTGGAGTACGCCGTCCTGGAGAAGGTGGACGGCGAGCTGGCGGTGGGGTGCGACGGGTGGCTGGAGCAGGAGGAGATCGAGGAGCTGAGCGGGATCCGGCGGATGGAGCTGCCGTCGGCGGTCGCGCTCGGGGCGGCGGCCCGGCTGCACCGGATCGGGCTCACGCCCTCGCCGGCCGGGGACCTGGCGTACACGATGTACCCCTGGGTGGTGAGCGGGAGCCGGCTGCACGAGGCGGGGTGGCGGCCGAAGTACACCAACGAGGAGGTGCTGGCCGAGCTCCTGGAGGAGGTCTCCGGGCGGCACACGGTGGCCGGCCGGCGGCTGGGCCGGAAGGACGCGACGGCGGCCGGGGCCGCGGGGGCCACGGTGGCGCTGCTCGGCGCGGCCGCGGTGGTACGGCGCGCCCGCAAGGCCCGGCGGCGGATCTGAGGGTCTTAGGCGCCGTCCCCGGACGCCCGGCGGGAGAAGAGCCCGCTCTCCTCGCCGCAAGCCCCCGGGCGCCCCTGAAAGCCCTGAAGGGCCCCGGGCAGGCCCCCGGAACGTCCCGGGGAAGCCCGCCGTTCCGCGCGGGCCCACCCCCCACGGGATTCCGCGGGTCGCCGGCGTGCGGCACGATGGAGGCATGGCATCCACGAACGATCATCCCGGTGAGCAGGCCGCGCGGGACCCCGTCAAGCTGATCGCCGTCCGCGACACCGCGCTCTCGGTGGACGAGGTCCTCCGGGCCGTCGGGGACGACGCGGCCGGCGGGACCGCGCTGTTCGTCGGGACGGTGCGGAACCACGACGGGGGTGCCGACGTGGCCGCGCTGGCGTACTCCTGCCACCCCAGCGCCGAGGCCGAGATGCGGCGCATCGCCGAGAAGGTCGTCGCGGAGTACCCCGTGCGGGCCCTGGCGGCCGTCCACCGGGTGGGAGACCTCGCGGTGGGGGACCTCGCCGTCGTGGTCGGCGTGTCGTGCCCGCACCGGGGCGAGGCCTTCGAGGCCTGCCGGAAGCTGATCGACGACCTCAAGCACGAGGTGCCCATCTGGAAGCACCAGAAGTTCTCCGACGGAACCGAGGAGTGGGTCGGCGCCTGCTGATCTCCGGCACCCGGCACCCCGCGCGCCCCGCCCGATCGGTGCTCAACTCTTCCGCCGGTCCTCCGGTTGCGTAACCGCACCCCTGACGTGAGCGTTGTCACTGCGGATGGTTAATCTGCTGATCAGTCGGTTGCGGACGCTCATTGGGGTTGGGAGGTCGGCATGGCGGCGCTCGCCTGGTTGCTGATTCCGCTGGTGGCCGCGATCGGCGCGGCCCTGTGGGGCAGTTGGGCCAATCGGACCCGCAAGGTGCGGAGCGACGGCCCCGAGCTGATCGGTTACGCCCGTTTCCGGGACGCCATGGAGAAGAGCCGCTCGGGCCGTTGACGACCGGGAAACAGCAGGTCACAGACGCTGGAGACAGCAGGGCCGCCCCGGACGGGCGGCCCTGACGGTGTGCTGACAGGAGCGTCCCGTACTGTCGAGGCATGCCACGCCGCACTGCGACGATGCTCGCCTCCACCCTGATGCTGATCGCGCTCCTGTGCGCGGGAGTGTTCATCCCCGTGCCGTACGCGGAGATGTCCCCGGGGCCGACGGTGAACACCCTCGGCGAGCACGACGGCGAGCCGGTGCTGCGCATCTCCGGGCGCAAGACGTACGCCACCAGCGGGCACCTGAACATGACCACGGTGCGGGTCACCAGCGCCGAGTACCGGATGAACCTCGTCGAGGCCGTCTACGGCTGGCTCGCGCACGACAACAAGGTCGTGCCGCACGACACGCTCTACCCCGACGGCAAGACCGAGGAGGAGTCCACCCAGGAGAACGCCGAGGAGTTCAGCCAGTCCCAGGAGAGCGCCAAGGTCGCCGCCCTGAGGCAGCTCGGCATCCCGGTGAGGTCATGGGTGATCGTCTCCACGGTCGTCAAGGGGTCCCCCGCGGAGGGCGAGCTGCACGCCGGTGACGTGATCAAGGCCGTCGACGGCACGGCCGTGGAGCGGCCCGCCGACGTCGCCGAGCTGGTGACCAGGCACAAGCCCGGCGAGGACGTCGTCTTCACGATCGTGCCCGCCAAGGAGCAGGCGGCCGCCGAGAAGGAGAACCGGACGGCCACCGCGACCGAGCAGGTCACGATCACCACCGCGGCCTCCGACGACGGCGGCGAGCGGCGCGCCGTCGTCGGGATCTCCGCGGGGACCGACCACACGTTCCCCTTCACCATCGACATCGAGCTCGCCGACGTCGGCGGGCCGAGCGCCGGACTGATGTTCGCGCTCGGCATCTACGACAAGCTCACCCCGGGCAGCCTGACCGGCGGCAAGTTCGTGGCCGGCACCGGGACCATCGACGACGAGGGCGAGGTCGGCCCGATCGGCGGCGTCGAGATGAAGACCGTCGGCGCGCGCAGCAAGGGCGCCCGGTTCTTCCTGACGCCCGCCGACAACTGCGCGGCCGCCGCCAGGGACACCCCCGAGGGGCTCACCCTCGTCAAGGTGAGCACCATGGACGACGCCCTCGACGCCCTCGAGGACATCCGCTCCGGGCGGACGGACGACCTGCCGAGGTGCGCGGCCGGGTAGCACCGCGGACCCCGAGGGGCCCGCGGACTACTCGGCGAACGTCGCCGCCAGCGCCTCCGCCAGACCCGGCACCAGGTCGGAGCCCGTGAGGACCTCGGTCGGGGAGTCCTTCTCGCGCAGCCTGAGGGCCGACTCGCGGGCGCCCTCGCGCAGCACCGCGACCGTCATGCGGACCTCCTGCCGCTCGGGGTGGTCGGCCACCCACCGGGCCAGCGCGGCCTCGTCCAGGTCCTGCGGGACCTGGGCCTCCGCGGACGGCGGCAGCATCAGCCGCTCCACCGTGAGCGCGCAGCCGGCCACGGCGTCGGGCCAGGCGATGGTGCCCAGGAACTCGTCCAGCGGCCGGTCCGCCGGGATCTCGTCCTGCTCGATCGGGGTGAGACCGGAGGTCTCGGACTCGCCCTGAAGACCGAGCCGGTCCGCGAGCGAGGGCTGCTCGGCCCGCAGCCGCGCGGTGTCTACGAGGGCGAAGAGGCGGGCGGGCTGGTCCCAGCCGAGGCCGGAGACGTACTCGTCGATCTCGAGCACGGCCCGGGTCAGCGGGCTCGCCGCCATGGGAGTGTTGGACATGGTCACAATCCTGCCTCGTTCCCGGCCGAAATCGGGAACCGAGTAAACGGTGAGTAAGTTGCATAGGTGTGGGCCCGCGAACAGGGGGGACCACGGAGGGGCCGCGAACACGCGGGCCTGACGGATCAACAGCGACTTCGAGGTGCGCACCTTGGCTTTCCAGATGCCGGACCGCGGCGGAGGCCCGACGGGGCCACGGATGAGAGTGGGCCGCCCCTCCCGGCGGGTCCGGACCCTGCTCATGACGCTGGGCGTCCTGGCCGTCCTCGGCATGGCGTTCACCATGTTCGCGGGCTTCTGGACGGACTGGCTCTGGTACCGGTCGGTGAGGTACTCGTCCGTCTTCACCACCACGCTGTGGACGAAGATCGGGCTCTTCCTCGTCTTCGGTCTGCTGATGGCCCTCGCCGTCGGCCTCAACATCTGGCTGGCGCACCGGCTGCGGCCCCCGCTGAGCGCCATGTCGATGGAGCAGCAGAACCTCGACCGCTACCGGATGGGCATCGCCCCGTACAAGAAGTGGCTGCTGCTCGGGATCACCGCCCTGGTCGGCCTGATCGCCGGGGCCTCGGCCTCCGGTCAGTGGCGGACCTGGCTGATGTGGGTCAACGGCGTGCCGTTCGGCGAGAAGGACCCGCAGTTCCGGCTCGACGTCTCCTTCTACGCCTTCGACCTGCCCTGGTACCGGTTCCTGCTGGGCTTCGGCTTCGCCGCCGTCATCCTCTCCGTGATCGCCGCCGCGCTCACCCACTACCTGTACGGCGGTCTGCGCGTCACCAGCCCCGGCGCGCGCGCCACGGCCGCGGCCACCGGGCACCTGTCGGTGCTCATCGGCGTCTTCGTCGCGCTCAAGGCCGTCGCGTACTGGCTCGACCGGTACGGACTGGCGGTGAAGTCCAGCGACTTCAAGGCGACCGACAACTGGACCGGCCTGCGGTACGTCGACGCCAACGCCTACCTGCCGGCCAAGACGATCCTGTTCTGCATCGCGGTCATCTGCGCACTGCTGTTCTTCGCCACCCTGTGGCGGCGCACCTGGCAGCTGCCCGTGATCGGTTTCGGCCTGATGGTGCTCTCCGCGATCCTGATCGGCGGCCTGTACCCGGCGATCGTGCAGAAGTTCCAGGTGCAGCCCAACGAGCAGGCCAAGGAAGCGCCGTACGTCCAGAAGAACCTCAAGGCGACCCGTGAGGCGTACGGCATCGACGACGCCAAGGTCACCGACTACCCGGGCACGGGCAGGACGACGGACAAGGCCGCGCTGCGGGACGACGTCGAGGCCACGGCGAGCATCCGGATCATGGACCCGAACATCGTCTCGCCGACGTTCCAGCAGCTCCAGCAGATCAGGAACTACTACGCGTTCCCGACCAACCTGGACGTCGACCGCTACTCCAAGGACGGCAAGGACCAGGACACGGTCATCGGTCTGCGCGAGCTGAACCTCAACGGCATCCCGAAGAACAACTGGATCAACGACCACTTCCGTTACACCCACGGATACGGGGTCGTCGCCGCCGAGGGCACCAGCGCCGACTCCCAGGGCCGCCCGGTCTTCACGGAGTCCGACCTGCCGTCCAAGGGTGACCTGCCGACGTACGAGCAGCGGATCTACTACGGCGAGAAGACCACCACGTACTCGATCGTCGGCGGTCCCCAGAAGGAGATCGACTACTCCGACGACAAGGGCGAGAAGACCACCAGCTACCGGGGCAAGAGCGGGGTCGACCTCTCCAACCCGGTCAACCGGGCCGCGTACGCGCTGGCGTTCAACGAGCCGCAGATCCTGTACTCCGGTGCGATCGGCGACGGTTCGCGGGTCCTGTACAACCGCACGCCGAAGGAGCGCGTCGAGGCGGTCGCCCCGTGGCTGACCATCGACGGCGACGCCTACCCCGCGGTGGTGGACGGCCGTATCCAGTGGATCGTCGACGCGTACACGACGACCAACGGATACCCGTACTCCTCCCGTACGACCCTCGGCGACACCACGGCCGACTCGCTGACCGCGACCAACGACAACCGCGCGGTGGTGGCCCAGCAGAACCAGGTCAACTACATCCGCAACTCGGTGAAGGCGACCGTCGACGCGTACACCGGCGAGGTCGAGCTCTACCAGTGGGACACCCAGGACCCGGTCCTGAAGACCTGGATGAAGGCGTTCCCGGGCACGGTGGAGCCGAAGGCCGAGATCTCCGACTCCCTGATGGCCCACCTGCGCTACCCGCAGGACCTGTTCAAGGTCCAGCGGGAGCTGCTCACCCGCTACCACGTGGAGGACGCGACCACGTTCCTCAGCGGCAGCGAGGTGTGGCAGGTGCCGGACGACCCGACCAACAAGACGGGCGACGCGGTGCCGCCGTACTACCTGAGCATGAAGATGCCCGACCAGCAGTCCCAGGTCTTCTCGCTGACGACGACGTTCACGCCGAACGGCCGGGACAACCTCAGCGCCTTCATGGCGGTCGACGCCGAGGCGGGCACCGAAGGGTACGGCACGATCAGGATCCTGAAACTGCCGACGAACACCACCGTCAACGGGCCCAAGCAGGTGCAGAGCCAGTTCAACTCCGAGCAGGACATCGCCGAGACGATCAACCTGCTGACCCGTGGCGACTCGAACGTCGAGTACGGCAACCTGCTGGCGGTGCCGCTGGACGGCGGACTGCTGTACGTGGAGCCGGTCTACGTACGCGGTGGTGGACTGAAGTACCCCTTGCTGCGGAAGGTGTTGGTCACCTACGGAGGCGCCACCGCCTTCGAGAACACCCTCGACGAGGCGCTCGACAAGGTCTTCGGGGCGGAGGGCCCGGCCACCGAGCCGCCGGACGAGGGCGACACCACGACACCGCCGCCGCCGACGTCCGACAACCCGACGGTCCAGGAGGCGCTGGACGACGCCCAGGAGGCCTTCGAGGCCGGCCAGGAAGCCCTCAAGGAAAGCGACTGGGAGGCGTACGGCAGGGCCCAGCAGGACCTGGAGGACGCCCTGCGGCGGGCCGAGGAGGCGCAGTCCCGGGCCGACCGGACCCAGGGAGGCGGGGGCGGAGGCCCCGGAGCGAGCAGCTAGGACGCAGGCCGGTCACAGGCCCGCCCCGCGCCGTGATACGGTAGGTGACACAACGGCGCGGGGTGGAGCAGCTCGGTAGCTCGCTGGGCTCATAACCCAGAGGTCGCAGGTTCAAATCCTGTCCCCGCTACTGAAGTCGCCGCCATGACAGGCGGCGTCGACGAAGGCCCGGGTCCCGGAAGGGATCCGGGCCTTCGTGTTGTGCGAACGCATGTGCCGGTGTCCGTGACGGCCGCGCCGGTGAGGGGAGTTGGGCGATCTGTGTTTGACTTGTCTCTCTGTGGGCATGTCGACAAAACGCTGAAGTGACCTCACGGGCTGCGGTATACCGGGTGTACCCAGGTTGCAGGTGGTGCGACGATGGACGTTATGGGGGACAAGGCAACTCTGTTCGAGACAGGGCGATTTGCGCAGCCGTCCGGTCGGGGGGAGACGGGGGACGAGGTCGAAGAGGCCGCCGAGATCGCGGAAGAGGTACGCCGGCGGCTCGCCGCCGAGGCCGGCGACGTCGAGGCGATGAGCGTGCTCGGGGCCATGCTGCTGCGCCGTGGTGATCTCGACGGAGCCGAACCCCATCTGCGCGCCGCCACCGCCGCGGGAGACCGTGCCGCCGCCAACAACCTGGGAGTCCTGCTGCACCAGCGGGGGTACGCCGAGGAGGCCGCCGGATGGTGGCGGATCGCCGCCGTCGCCGGATCGGCCGCGGCCGCGCACGCGCTGGGCCGGTACCACCGCGAACGCGGCGACGAGCCGGCCGCCGAGTACTGGCTGCGCCAGTCCGCCGAACAGGGGCACGTCCTCGGCGCGTACGCGCTCGCCGACCTCCTGGAGCACCGCGGCGACGACGGCGCCGAGCGATGGCTGCGGGCCGCGGCGGAGCGGGGGCACCGGGAAGCCGCGTACCGGCTGGCGCGGGCGCTGGACCGGCGGGCCGCGCGGGAGTCCGGCGGCGACAGGGAGGCCGGGCCGCGGCTCATGGCCGAGGCCGAGCAGTGGTACCGGCAGGCCGCCGCGCGCGGACACCGGCGGGCCGCGCTGCACCTCGGGACGATCCTGGAGAAGCGGGGCGAACTGAAGGAGGCCGGGCGCTGGTACCTGACGTCCGCCAAGGACGGGGAGGCGCGGGCCGCCCGCGCGCTCGGGTTCCTGCTGCGGGACGCCGGTGACACCGAGAGCGCCGCCGTGTGGTGGCTGCGGGCCGCGCAGGACGGGGACGGCAACGCCGCCAACGCGCTGGGCGCGCTGCACGCCGAGCGCGGGCAGCCGCAGACCGCCGAGCGGTGGTACCGGGCCGCGATGGACGCCGGCGACGTCAACGGCGCGTACAACCTCGGACTGCTCTGCGCCGAGCAGGGGCGGACCGCGCAGGCCGAGCAGTGGTACCGGCGCGCGGCCTACGCCGGGCACCGGGAGGCGGCGAACGCACTGGCGATCCTGCTCCTCCGCGGCGGCGACGAGACCGGGGCCGAGCCGTGGTTCTCCAAGGCCGCGGAGTCCGGGAGCGTGGACGCCGCCTTCAACCTGGGCATCCTCTACGCCGGCCGCGGCGAGGAGCAGGCCGCCCTGCGCTGGTACGAGCGTGCCGCGGCCGCCGGGCACACGGAGGCGGCGCTGCAGGTCGGGATCGCGCGGCTGAGGGAGGGGGACGAGCAGGAGGCCGAGCGGTATCTGCGGTGCGCGGCCGGAGGCGGCAGCGCCGAGGCCGCGTACCGGCTGGCGACCGTGCTGGACGCGCGCCGGCCGCCGGAGCCCGCGCACGAGCTGGGGGAGTCCGTGCACGCGCGGACCGAGTGCGAGGAGTGGTACGAGCGGGCGGCCTCCCAGGGGCACCGGCGGGCGCAGGTGCGGGTGGGGATGCTGGCCGCCGCGCGGGGTGACGTGGTCGGGGCCGCGCGGTGGTACCGGGAGGCGGCCGAGGCCGGGTCCCGCAACGGCGCGTTCAACCTCGGGCTGCTGCTGGCCCGGGAGGGCAGCGAGCCGGAGGCCGCCGCGTGGTGGACCCGTGCGGCGAACGCCGGTCACGGACGGGCGGCGCTGCGGCTGGCCCTGTTCTACGCGCGTCGGGGCGAGCTGGCGGAGGGGCAGGGGTGGGCCGACCGGGCGGTGTCCCTGGGGCCGGCGGAGGTCGCGGAGCGGGCGGCCCGGCTGCGCGACGCCCTGCGCCAGGAGCTGACGGCGTGAGCGCGGAGCCGGGGGCTGCGGCCACAGGAGCGGTCCGCCGGCGCCGCCGCCCCGGAGCCGGACGACCGGGACGCGGCCGGGGCGCGCGGCCCGGCGGAGGCGCGGCCCCGGCGCCGGGCGCGCGGCCCGGGCCGGACCCGGCGGTTCCGGCGTCCGGCAGGCGATTTGCTTCTGCCGGAGTCCTTGACGTAACGTTGCATTCATCGACGCGGGGTGGAGCAGCTCGGTAGCTCGCTGGGCTCATAACCCAGAGGTCGCAGGTTCAAATCCTGTCCCCGCTACTGAAGGCCGAGGGCCGGAATCCGAGAGGGTTCCGGCCCTCGGTGCGTTCGGGGGCATCCGGTGTCTCCGGGGCCTCCGGCCGTGTGAGCGGACCGCGGACGTACGGCGAAGCCCCGGTGCCGTGGGGCACCGGGGCTTCGCCGTACGTCCGTTTACGCCGACATGCAGTTCGGGCACAGGCCGCGGTACGTCACCTCGACGTCCGAGACCGTGAAGCCGAAGCGCTCCGAGTCGGGGAGGTCGGCCAGTGGGTTGCCCCTCGGGTGCACGTCCCGGATCGCACCGCACCGGGCGCAGACCAGGTGGTGGTGCGGCCGGTGGGCGTTCGGGTCGTACCGCTTGGCGCGCTTGTCGGTGGTGACCTCGATCACCTCGCCGAGCGAGACCAGTTCGCCCAGTGTGTTGTAGACGGTCGCCCGGGAGATCTCGGGCAGTTTGGCGACGGCCCGCGCGTGGACCTCGTCGGCCGTCAGGTGGACGTGCTCGCCGTCGAGGACCTCGGCCACCACACGCCGCTGCGCGGTCATCCGCCATCCGCGTCCGCGCAGCCGCTCCAGAAGGTCACTCATACAGACCAGCCTAACAGCAGGGGGACCAGGTCCCGAACGGGTGTGATTTTGGAGCTCTACTTGACTTAGACATTGTCCATTGTAGGATCAGGGTCGGCTTTGGCCAAGGGAGAGGAACGCAAGTGATGGCGCAGGAGGCCCACGTGACTCAGGGACCGCTTACCACGGAGGCCGGTGCTCCGGTAGCCGACAACCAGAACAGCGAGACCGCGGGCGTCGGCGGCCCGGTGCTCGTCCAGGACCAGCTCCTGCTGGAGAAGCTGGCCCACTTCAACCGTGAGCGCATCCCGGAGCGTGTCGTGCACGCCCGTGGCGCCGGCGCCTACGGCACCTTCAAGGTGACCGCGGACGTCACCAAGTACACCCGGGCCAAGTTCCTCTCCGAGGTCGGCAAGGAGACGGAGGTCTTCCTCCGCTTCTCGACGGTGGCCGGCAACCTGGGTGCGGCGGACGCCGTGCGCGACCCGCGCGGTTTCGCGGTGAAGTTCTACACCGAGGAGGGCAACTACGACCTCGTCGGCAACAACACTCCGGTGTTCTTCATCAAGGACGCCATCAAGTTCCCCGACTTCATCCACACCCAGAAGCGCGACCCGTACACCGGTTCGCAGGAGGCGGACAACGTCTGGGACTTCTGGAGCCTGTCGCCCGAGTCGACGCACCAGGTGACCTGGCTGTTCGGCGACCGCGGCATCCCCGCCTCGTACCGCCACATGGACGGCTTCGGCTCGCACACCTTCCAGTGGAACAACGAGGCCGGCGAGGTCTTCTGGGTCAAGTACCACTTCAAGACCGACCAGGGGATCAAGTGCCTCACCCAGGAGGAGGCCGACGTCCTGGCGGGCAAGGACCCCGACTCGCACCAGCGCGACCTGCGTGAGGCGATCGAGCGCGGCGAGTACCCGTCCTGGACCGTCTACGTCCAGATCATGCCCGCGGCCGAGGCGGCGACCTACCGCTTCAACCCGTTCGACCTGACCAAGGTGTGGCCGCACGGCGACTACCCGCTGGTGGAGATCGGCAAGCTGGAGCTCAACCGCAACCCGCAGAACATCTTCGCCGAGGTCGAGCAGTCGATCTTCTCCCCGGCGCACTTCGTGCCCGGCATCGGCCCGTCCCCGGACAAGATGCTCCAGGGCCGCCTCTTCGCCTACGGCGACGCCCACCGCTACCGCGTCGGCATCAACGCCGACCACCTGCCGGTGAACCGTCCGCACGCCACCGAGGCGCGCACCCACGGCCGCGACGGCTTCATGTACGACGGCCGCCACGGCGGTGCGAAGAACTACGAGCCGAACAGCTTCGGCGGCCCGTTCCAGACGGACCGTCCGCTGTGGCAGGCGGTCTCCCTCACCGGTGTGACGGGTAACCACCAGGCTCCGGTCCATGCCGAGGACAACGACTTCGTCCAGGCCGGCAACCTGTACCGCCTGATGACCGAGGAGGAGAAGGAGCGCCTGATCAACAACCTGGCCGGCTCCATCTCCAAGGTCTCGCGCGAGGACATCGCCGAGCGCGCGATCAACAACTTCCGTCAGGCCGACGCCGACTTCGGCAAGCGGCTGGAGGTCGCGGTCCAGGCCCTGCGCGGCTGAGTCCACCAGCACTGGACCGCTTGCCGGAGCAACGGGCCGGACTCCCTGGTCAAGGGGGGTCCGGCCCGTTTCGCTTGCTCGGGCCCGCGCAGGCGGGCAGGTGCCGGGCCCGCCGCCGCAGGGACACCCGGCAGCGGCTGAGGGCGCGGACCGGGACGATGCCGGCGGGCTCGCCGCGCTCCGGGACGACCGGATGGCGGAAGCCGCCGTGCGGCATCGCCCGGGCCGTCTCCTCCACGGAACCGCCTCCTGGAGTGCTCCCCGTTCCGCTCACTGCTGCACGGATCCACGAGCGGGGGCTGCCGGAGCGGCGGGCGCGGGAGGCGGCAAGGGGTGCTCAGCCGCGCCGGCCGAGGTGTTCCAGCAGCTCGTCGTGGAGCAGGCCGTTCGACGCCGCTCCGTTGCCGCTGTGCGGGCCGGGACGGCCGTCGAGCCCGGTGAAGGTGCCGCCGGCCTCCGTCACGATGATCGCGTTGGCGGCCATGTCCCACAGCGACAGCTCCGGCTCCGCGCACATGTCCACCGAGCCCTCGGCGACCATCATGTACGGCCAGAAGTCCCCGTAGGCGCGCGTGCGCCACACCGCGCGGGTCAGGTCCAGGAACCCGTCCAGCCGGCCCTGCTCCTCCCAGCCGCTGAGCGAGGAGTACGCGAAGGAGGCGTCGGCGAGCCGGGAGACGCGGGAGACGTGCAGCCGCGACGCCGACGCCAGGCTCCGGCCGCTGAAGGCCCCGTGCCCCTTCGCGGCCCACCAGCGGCGGCCCAGCGCGGGGGCGGAGACCACGCCGACGACGGGCTGGTAACCGCCCTCCCCGGCCTCCATCAGCGCGATCAGCGTGGCCCACACGGGGACGCCGCGCACGTAGTTCTTGGTGCCGTCGATGGGGTCGATCACCCAGCGGCGGGGCCCGGTGCCCTCGAGGCCGTACTCCTCGCCGAGGATCGCGTCGCGGGGCCGGGCGCGCTGGAGGTGGCCGCGGATGAGCTCCTCCGCCGCCTTGTCCGCCTCGCTCACCGGGGTCATGTCCGGCTTGGTCTCGACCTTGAGGTCGAGTGCCTTGAAGCGGTCCGTCGTCGCCGCGTCGGCCGCGTCCGCGAGGACATGGGCGAAGCGGAGGTCGTCGAGGTAGTCGGGCATGTGATGAACGGTATCCGCCGCGGCCGGGGTGGGGCCACGGGGGGCCGGCCCCGGCGCCCCCGGCCGGACGCCGCCGACCCGTCCGCAGCTGTGAACCGGCCGTCCGCCTCGCCCTGTCCCGCGTCGTGGCCCCGCCCGGCGAGGGCGGCGTCGCGGACCTCCTGCGCGGCCCGCTCCGGGGCCAGCCGGCATGACGGTCCCGGCGGGTGCGCCCGCCGGGACCGGAGCTCAGTGCGCCGACCCCGACAGCTGCAGCCCGATCACCCCGACGATCACCAGCGTGATCGACACGATCTTCAGCGTGGACACCAGGTCGCCCAGGAAGACCATGCCGTAGATCGCCGTGCCCGCCGCCCCGATCCCGGTCCACACCGCGTACGCGGGACCGACGTCGAGCTTCTTCAGCGACAGGGTCAGCAGGCCGAAACTCCCCAGCGCGAAGACGCAGAAGGCGATCGTCGGCCACAGCCGCGTGAAACCGTGCGACAGCTTCAGGCACACGGCGAAGCCGGTTTCGAGCAACCCGGCCACGATGACCAGCAGCCACGCCATGTGTCGTCCTCCTGTGTCCCCGTGTTCCGCGACCGCTTCGTCGGGCGACGTCCGAGCTGGACGGGGCCCGGTCGGGCCTGGAACCGGCAACGGCGATTATGCACTTGCCGATCCCCCGCCCACCCAAACAACGCGGAGGTCAGTCGCCTTCCCGGGCCTCCCGGGTGGCCAGCAGCCGCCGCAGCGAGTACAGCCGCGCCGGATCGGCGTGCCCCTCGGCCACCCACGCGTCCAGCGCGCAGTCCGGCTCGTCGTGACTGCACGCGCGCGGGCAGCCCTGCGTGCCCGGTTCCAGGTCGGGGAAGGCGTGGATGACCCGGGACGGGTCGATGTGGGCCAGCCCGAAGGACCGCACGCCCGGGGTGTCGATCACCCAGCCGTCCGCTCCCGTCAGCGGGAGCGCCAGGGCCGACGTCGTGGTGTGGCGGCCACGGCCGGTCACCGCGTTCACCCGGCCCGTCGTACGGCGGCGTTCCTCCGGCACCAGCGCGTTCACCAGCGTGGTCTTGCCCACTCCCGAGTGGCCCACGAACGCCGTGATCTTGCCGTCCAGGTGCGCGCGCACCCGGTCCGCCGCGTCGCCGTTCTCCAGCTCCTCGCGGCTGGTGACGACGTACGGGATGTCCAGGGCGCCGTACAGCTCCAGGAGTCCGTCCGGCGGGGCGAGGTCCGACTTCGTCATCACCAGCAGCGGGTCGAGGCCGCCGTCGTACGCCGCGACCAGGCAGCGGTCGATCAGGCGCGGGCGCGGCTCGGGGTCGGCGAGGGCGGTGACGATGGCGAGCTGGTCGGCGTTGGCGACGACCACCCGCTCGTAGGGATCGTCGTCGTCGGCGGTGCGGCGCAGCACCGAGGCGCGCTCCTCGATCCGCACGATCCGCGCCAGCGTGTCCTTCCGGCCGGACAGGTCACCGACCAGCGCGACCCGGTCCCCGACGACCGCGGCCTTGCGGCCCAGCTCGCGGGCCTTCATCGCCATCACGATCCGGCCGTCGACGAGGCAGGTCAGACGGCCTCGGTCCACGGTGAGGACCATGCCCTCGGCGGCGTCCTCGTGCTTGGGCCGGATGTGGGTGCGGGGACGGTTGCCCCGGCGGTTGGGGCGGGAGCGGATGTCGTCCTCGTCGGTGTGCTTGCCGTAGCGGCGCATGGCTGTGTCCCCGCGTCCCTACACCCCGAGCATCCCGGTCCACAGCTCGGGGAAGTCCGGCAGGGTCTTCGCCGTCGTCGCCACGTTCTCGATCCGCACCCCCTCGACCGCGAGGCCGATGATCGCGCCGGCGGTGGCCATGCGGTGGTCCTCGTAGGTGTGGAAGACCCCGCCGTGCAGACGGCGCGGGCGGATGTGCAGCCCGTCGGCGGTCTCGGTGACGTCGCCGCCGAGCTCGTTGATCTCCTTGGTGAGCGCGGCCAGCCGGTCCGTCTCGTGCAGCCGCAGATGGGCCACGCCCCGCAGCGTCGACGGCGAGTCGGCCAGGGCCGCGACCGCCGCGATGCCCGGCGTCAGCTCGCCGACGTCGCTCAGGTCCACGTCGATGCCGTGGACCGCACCCGAACCGGTGAACACCAGCCCGCGGTCGGTCAGCTCGCAGGAACCGCCCATCTCGGTGAAGATCTCGCGCAGCCGGTCACCGGGCTGGGTGGTGCGCGCCGGCCAGTCCGGGATCACCACCCGGCCGCCGGTCACCAGCGCGGCCGCCAGGAACGGCTGGGCGTTGGACAGGTCCGGCTCGATCGTCAGGTCCCGGCCGAGCAGGGCGCCCGGCGTGACCCGCCAGACGTCGGGCTCGCCGCCCGACTCCGGGGTGTCCACCTGGGCGCCCACCGCGCGCAGCATGTCGACGGTCATCCGGATGTGCGGCAGCGAGGGCAGCGTGGAGCCGGTGTGCCGCACCTCGACGCCCTGGTTGAAGCGCGGGCCGGACAGCAGCAGGGCGCTGACGAACTGGGAGGACGAGGAGGCGTCGACCGAGACGGGGCCGCCGTCCAGGGCGCCGCCGCCGTGCACGGTCAGCGGCAGCGTGCCGCGCCCGTCGTCGTCGATGCGGGCGCCGAGCTGCCGCAGGGCGTCGATCACGCCGTGCAGGGGACGCTCGTGGGAGCGCGGGTCGCCGTCGAAGCGGACGGGGCCGTCGGCGAGCGCGGCGACCGGCGGCAGGAAGCGCATCACCGTGCCGGCGTTGCCGACGTCGACCGTGGCCGGGCCGCGCAGACCGGTGGGCAGCACCCGCCAGGCCTCGCCGGTGCCGTCCGGGCCCACCCCTTCCTCGATCTCGACGCCCATCGCCCGCAGGGCGCCCGCCATCAGCAGGGTGTCGCGGGAGCGCAGGGGGCGGCGCAGCCAGCCGGGCTCGGAGGCGAGGGCGGCGAGCACCAGGGCGCGGTTGGTGACCGATTTGGACCCGGGCACGTGGACCGTCGCGTCGACGGCTCCGCTCGCGTGCGGGGCGGGCCAGAGGGCGGTGTCTGCGTGGTTCGGGGCCATGGCCCCACTTTATAAGGAGGCGGTGGTCCGGGTGCGGGTGCGTCGTGGCTGGTCCCGCCCGCGCGACGGCGGCGCGCCCGCGCCCTCATATCCCCAGCAGCCAGCGCCCCCCGCCGAGCAGCGAGCACAGCGACACCGCGTGGAACAGGAACAGCCACAGCCCCGCCGGCACGTGCGTGAGCCGCGACAGCTGGTCCGCGTCCGAGTCGCCGGCGCCTCCCCGGGACCGCTTGGCCTGCAGCTCGAACGCCGGGCGCACCCCGCCGAGCAGCAGGAACCACACCACCGCGTACGCGAACGCCGCCTGCACCTGCGGCCCGGTCAGCCAGGACACCAGCACGAAGGTGCCGCCGGCGAGGAACACGGTCAGCGCCCCGTAGGCGTTGCGGATCATCACCAGCATGGCGACCAGCAGTGCCGTCGCCAGCCACAGCAGCAGCGTGATGCGGCCGGTGGCCAGCAGGGCGGCGCCGCCGAGGCCGAGCAGCGGGGGAGCGGTGTAGCCGGCGGCCGCGGTGAGGATCATCCCGAGGCCGTGCGGCTTGCCGCGGCTGACGGTCAGGCCGCTGGTGTCCGAGTGCAGGCGGATGCCGGTCAGGGTGCGGCCGGTGAGCAGCGCCACGAGTCCGTGGCCGCCCTCGTGGGCGATGGTGACCGCGTTGCGCGCCACGCGCCACGGGCGGTGCGGTACGACGACGGCGAGCGCGGCGGCCAGCGTCGCCACCACCACCCACAGATCGGGGTCGGGCTGGGTGCCGGAGACCTCGTTCCAGAGGGAGGCGGGAGAGGCGGATGCGAGGCGGTCCATGGCGGGCGGTGGCTCCTCCGGGTCGCGCGGAATCTGGCAGTGTGGCACGTATGTGCGGACGGTATGCAGCGAGTCGCAGGCCCGAGGATCTCGCAGGAATCTTTGAGATCGGCAAGTGGGAGCCGGAGGAGACCCTGGAGCCGGACTACAACGTGGCTCCCACCAAGGAGGTCTACGCCGTCCTGGACCGCCCCCTGAAGGACGCGGACGATCCGCGGCCGGTTCGGCAGCTGCGGAAGCTGCGGTGGGGGCTCGTCCCCTCCTGGGCCAGGACCCCCGAGGGCGCCGCCCGGATGATCAACGCGCGGGCGGAGACGGTGCACGAGAAGCCCTCCTACCGCCGCGCCTTCGCCGCCCGGCGCTGCATCCTGCCCGCCGACGGCTACTACGAGTGGGTGACCGGCGAGCAGGAGCGGGAGCTGGAGGTCGAGGGCAGGCGAAAGCGGCCCCGGAAGCAGCCGTACTTCGTGACGCCGGCCGACGGGTCGGTGTTCGCGATGGCGGGGCTGTACGAGTTCTGGCGCGACCGGACCCTGCCCGACGACCATCCGCACGCCTGGTGGGTGACCTGCTCGGTGATCACCACGGAGGCGGAGCGGACGCCGCTCGCGGCGGCGCCCGAGGAGGGGCCCCGGTCGCTGGCGGACATCCACCCCCGGATGCCGCTGATGCTGACGCCCGACCGGTGGGACGCCTGGCTGGACCCGGCGCGCACGGACCCCGGCGACCTCAGGCCGCTGCTGGCGCCCCCGCCCGCCGGGCTGATGCGGGCGTACCCCGTCTCCACGGCCGTGAGCAACGTCCGCAACAACGGGCCGGAGCTGCTGAGGGAGCTGCCGGCGCCGGAGGAGGGCACACTCTTCTGACGTGACGGAAGCGACCACCGGGACCCCCGGGACCCCCAGGACCACCGAGACCATCGAGACGGACGCGGGCACCGCCCGGATCACCTGGCACGAGGCGCGCGGGGCACGGCTCGTCCTCGCCGTCGGCCACGGCGCCGGCGGCGGCGTGGACGCCCGCGACCTGGCGGCCCTCGCCGCCGTGCTGCCCGCCCACGGCGTGACCGTCGCCCTCGTCGAACAGCCCTGGCGGGTGGCCGGGAAGAAGGTCGCGCCCGCGCCGAGGACCCTGGACGCCGGATGGCGGGGCGTGTGGCCCGCGCTGGCCGCGCCGGGCCTGCCGGTGGTCTCGGGCGGGCGCAGCGCCGGGGCCCGCGTCGCCTGCCGCACCGCGGGCGAGCTGGGCGCGCACGCCGTCCTCGCCCTGAGCTTCCCGCTGCACCCGCCGGGCAGGCCGGAGAAGTCCCGCGCCGGCGAACTGCTCGGGACGGGTGTGCCCACCCTCGTCGTCCAGGGCGGGAACGACCCGTTCGGGAAGCCGGAGGAGTTCCCGGACGGGCCGTACGAACTGGTCGGGGTGCCCTGGGGCGATCACGGCTTCGCCGTCCCGAAGCGGGCGCCCGTCGACCAGGACCGGGCGCTGGCGGTCGTCACCGACGCCGTCGCCGCGTGGACCGGGTCACTCGGCTGAAGGACCCGCAAGTGCGGGAATGGCGAGCCCTCGGCCGCTGTTGTGGCGGACGTATGTGCTGACCATCAGCACGGACGTCGTAGGAGAGGAAGTCCGCCGCATGGGTTCCACCTTCTGCCCGACCGTCTCCCCCCGCCGTTCCACGGGCGGGCTGCGGCCGGCAGGGTCCGATCCGAACCGCAGCAGCCGCGACGGCCTGGAATGGACGGTGCTGCACGCGGCGACCACCGCCCCCGTCCGGGGGGCGGGCGGACGGTACCGGGAAGCGCCTTCGGCCACACGTCGTCTATCCTCCGAATCGAGTGGGACCGGACTCGGTCCCACGTCATCACCGGAGGAGGTGGGTCCGGTCACTGGGACCGACGCAGGGACCGACAACGGCCAGGCGGAGCTGCCCGAGGGCCAGGGCACGGGCGCGGAGTCGACCGCGGAGCGCAGCGCGCGCTTCGAACGGGACGCGCTGGAATTCCTCGACCAGATGTACTCGGCCGCCCTGCGCATGACGCGCAACCCGGCCGACGCCGAGGACCTGGTGCAGGAGACGTACGCCAAGGCGTACGCGTCCTTCCACCAGTTCCGCGAGGGCACCAATCTGAAGGCGTGGCTGTACCGGATCCTCACCAACACGTTCATCAACTCGTACCGCAAGAAGCAGCGCGAACCGCAGCGCAGCGCGGCCGAGGAGATCGAGGACTGGCAGCTCGCCCGTGCCGAGTCGCACATGTCGACGGGTCTGCGCTCCGCGGAGTCGCAGGCGCTCGACCACCTGCCCGACTCGGACGTGAAGGAAGCGCTCCAGGCGATCCCCGAGGAGTTCCGCATCGCCGTCTATCTCGCGGATGTGGAGGGCTTTGCGTACAAGGAGATCGCCGACATCATGGGAACACCCATCGGTACGGTGATGTCCCGGCTGCACCGGGGCCGCCGTCAACTGCGCGGCATGCTCGAGGACTACGCCCGTGAGCGCGGGCTGGTCCCGGCCGGCGCCGGAGAGTCGAACGAAGCGAAAGGCTCGGGGTCATGAGCTGCGGAGAGCCGCACGAGACGGATTGCAGCGAAATCCTCGATCATCTCTACGAGTTCCTCGACCGTGAGATGCCGGATGCCGAGTGCACCAAGTTCGAGCACCACTTCGAGGAATGCTCGCCCTGCCTGGAGAAGTACGGGCTGGAACAGGCCGTGAAGAAGCTGGTCAAGCGGTGCTGCGGGCATGACGACGTGCCGGGCGACCTGCGCGCCAAGGTCATGGGGCGGATCGATCTGATCCGCTCCGGGCAGGCCGTGCCGGAGCGCGACGCCGCGGCGGCCCCGCCGGCATCGCAGGAGTCCTGACCCCTTCCGGGACCCTCCGGCCGTGAGCGGCCCGCCGCCCGGCCGTGCCGATCCCGCGGGCCGCCGGCCCACGGGCCCTCCCCGCCCCCTGGGCTGCGGGCGCAACCGGCACGGCCGGAGGGAAGGGCCCGCGGAGGGCGGCACCGGCACGGGTGCGCGCGTACGCCGCCGGCGCCGTGCCCGTCGCCCCGCCCCCGCCCGAGCCCGCCGCCCCGAACGTGCCCGCGCCGTCGCTTCCGCCCCCGCCGCCGGGCGGAACCGCCGCACGGTGCTACGGGGAATTGCGCACACCGGATGTGGCGAAGCCGCCTGCCCGGGTACTGTCCCGCAGCGAGGAGATGACGCGCGGGGGTCGTCCCCGTGCGTCGTCCGGCCAAGGAGAAGGCTGTCTTACCGCGTCCGCGCCGGGGTAACCCATGGGTAATGAGCGTCCTTCCAGCCGTACGTGGTTGGATGCGAAAGAGAGGGTGTCCGGGGGCGCGGAAGGCACAGCCAGCCCACCACACGGAACTGGCAGGCGGGAATCGTGAGGATCTTCGGCAAGGGACGGCACCGGCCCTCCGCCTCCTGGCGGCAGGCCACCGACCGCGCGTTCACACTGATCGGCGACGGCCGGTACGAGGACGCGGGAGCGCTGCTGACGCGGGCCGCCGACCTGGAACCCTGGCTGTCGGAGTCCTGGTTCAACCTCGCCCTGCTGCACAAGTTCCGGCACGACTGGGAACAGGCCCGGGCGGCCGGCCTGCGGGCCGTCGCCCTGCTCGACCGGGACGCCGGGGCGCCGGACTGGTGGAACGTCGGCATCGCCGCGACCGCCCTGCAGGACTGGCCGCTGGCCCGGCGCGCCTGGCAGGCGTACGGGCTGCGGGTGCCGGGCGACGCGACCGGCTCCGGTGAGCCGCTCGGCATGGACCTCGGCAGCGCGGCCGTACGGCTGTCCCCCGAGGGGGAGGCCGAAGTGGTGTGGGGGCGGCGGCTGGACCCCGCCCGGATCGAGGTGCTGTCCATCCCGCTGCCGTCCTCGGGGCGGCGCTGGGGCGAGGTCGTGCTGCACGACGGGGTGCCGCACGGGGAGCGGGTCACCGCCACCGGGGACGCCTACCCGGTGTTCGACGAGATCGAGCTGTGGGCGCCCTCGCCGGTGCCGACCTGGGTGGTGCTGCTGGAAGCCGCGACCGAGGCCGACCGGGACGCGCTGGAGCAGCTCGCCGCCGACGCCGGGTTCGCCGCGGAGGACTGGTCGTCGTCCGTGCGGCTGCTGTGCCGGCTGTGCTCCGAGTCGCGGATGCCGTCCGACGAGGGCGACGGCGAGCATCTCGACCCGCACGACCACAGTGAACCGGGGCATCCCGGGCCGCTGGGCCACCGGACCGACGGGCAGCTGTGGGTGCCGGAGCGGGAGTGCGGGGTGGCCGCGCCGGCCCCGCTGGTGCGGGGACTGCTGGACGGGTGGGTCGCGGACAGCCCGGACTCCCGGGACTGGCGGGATCTGGAAGAGGTCTGCTGAGGGCTCCCGCGGATCGCCGTACCCTGTATCAGCAGCACACCTTTGTTCTTCCAGGAAGGCGTACGTCGGTCATGGCGCAGCAGGACACCGATCAGCAGCACGCGGGCGTGCTCCCCGTCGACGACGAGGGGTACGTCATCGACACGGAGGACTGCGAGGAGCGCGAGACGGCCTGGCGGGAGCGCGGCACCTCGCGGCCGATCACGGTGGTCGGCAACCCGGTGCTGCACAAGGAGTGCAAGGACGTCACCGAGTTCGGCGAGGAGCTCCAGCAGCTGGTCGCGGACATGTTCGCCAGCCAGCGCACCGCCGAGGGCGTGGGCCTGGCCGCCAACCAGATCGGCGTCGACCTGAAGGTCTTCGTCTACGACTGCCCGGACGACGAGGGCGTCCGGCACGTCGGCGTGGTCTGCAACCCCAAGCTGGTCGACCTGCCCGCCGACCGGCGCCGCCTCGACGACAGCAACGAGGGCTGCCTGTCGGTGCCGACCGCGTACGCGCCGCTCGCCCGTCCCGACTACGCCGAGGTGACCGGGCAGGACGAGAAGGGCAACCCGATCAAGGTGCGCGGCACCGGCTACTTCGCGCGCTGTCTGCAGCACGAGACCGACCACCTGTACGGCTACCTGTACATCGACCGGCTCTCCAAGCGCGAACGCAAGGACGCCCTGCGGCAGATGGCCGAGAACGAGCCCCGCTACCCCGTGGTCGCGAACGACTGACGCGCCGCCTGCCGGCCGCGGCGGGCCCGGACCGACACCGGCCCGGACCGGCCGCCCCCGGCGCACGGCGCCTGTCCGGGTCCTTCCTCCCGGGCAGGCGCCGTTCGTCTGTCCGCCGGGCGCCCGATCGCCCACGCGCCTTCGGCGACCGACGGCCTTCGCACAAGGGGAGTTCCGGCATCCAGGGATGGCGAATGGAGCAAATCCGCTCCCAGACCGGTCAGTTGTGGTGGTGAACGGGATGTGCGGGGCGCACGCCCCGCACGGCGGGAGGGGTGCGCCCACCGGCGGCCGAGAGGGGTCTGTTCGTGCAGGTCCTCCTGCACGGCACCACAGCGACACCGGCCACGATCCCGGTACCACCGCCGCTCGCTCCTCCGGTGATCGAGACGGGGTTCGGGCGGCGACTGCACCCGTATGGGCCGGAACTCCGGGAGAAGACCCGTACCCGGCTGCTCGAGGAACGGCTGATGCCGGCCGACGAGGTGGAGGAACGCGCCGACGGCCTGTATGGACATTGACGCGGCGGGCGGTCACCGACACGGAACTCGGCGGGTACCGCATTCCGGCCGGGACCGACATCGTGTACGGCCCGTACGCGATCCAGCGTGATCCGCAGTCGTATGCGCGCCCTCGGGAGTCCGATCCCGACCGGTGGCTTCCGGAACGCGTGGAGGAGGTACCGAAACATGCCATGAACCCCTTCGGCGTCGGCAACCGGAAGTGCCCGGGCGGCCATGTCCCGATGGCGCAGCTGACCCTGATCACGGCGGCGCTGTCCGCGAAGTACCGCTTGGAGCGGGCGCCGGGCTCCGACGACACCACCCGGGCGGGCCTCACCCCGCGCCCGCGCCGGCTGCTGCCGAGGCCGGTGGCGAGGTGAGGGTCAGGCCGCTTCCGGGCCCCTGAACGCCCGCCGGTAGGCATTCGGGGTCGTCCCCACCGCCCGCACGAACTGATGGCGCAGCGCGGCCGCGGTGCCGAACCCCGCGCGGCCCGCGATCGCGTCCACCGTCTCGTCCGTCGCCTCCAGCAGCCGCTGCGCCAGCAGCACGCGCTGGCGCAGGATCCAGCGGTAGGGAGTGGTGCCCGTCTCCTGCTGGAAGCGGCGGGCGAAGGTGCGCGGCGACATGTGGGCGCGGGCCGCGAGCTGCTCGACGGTGACCTCCCGGTCGAGGTTGCGCTCCATCCACGCCAGCACCCCGGCGACCGTGTCGCCCTCCGAGCGGGGCAGCGGCCGCTCGATGTACTGGGCCTGGCCGCCGTCGCGGTGCGGCGGCACCACCATGCGCCGGGCGATCTTGTTGGCGACCTCCGGGCCCTGCTCCCTGCGCACGAGGTGCAGGCAGGCGTCGATGCCCGCGGCGGTGCCGGCGGAGGTGATCACCGGGTCCTCGTCGACGTACAGCACGTCCGGCTCGACCACCGCCCGCGGGTAGCGCCGGGCCAGCGTCTCGGCCTGCCGCCAGTGCACCGAGCAGCGCCTGCCGTCCAGCAGCCCGGCCGCCGCGACCGCGAAGACCCCGGAGCACACACTGAGCACCCGGGCGCCGCGCGCCGCGCCGCGCCGCAGCGCGTCCAGCAGGTCCGGCGGGAACTCCCGCGACTCGAAGCCCCGCCCGGCCGGCACGGCGATGAGATCGGCCGTCTCCAGCCGCTCCAGGCCGTGCTCGGTGTGCAGGGCGAAGCCCGCGTTGGTGCGCAGCACCGGGCCGTCGGCCGAGGCGACGGCGAAGTCGTACACGGGCAGCCCGTCGTCGCTGCGGTCGGTGCCGAACACCTCGCACAGGACGCCCAGTTCGAAGGGGTTCACGCCGTCGAGGACGACGGCGGCCACGTTCCGCAACATGCTGCCAGTGTGCCCCGCGCGTGGCAGTAATTCGAGGGGGTGCGGCAGTTCTGCCACTGTCGGTAAGGGGCATCCGGCGTGACAGTGGTGTCATGACTGCGGCACAGACAGAAGCACTGACCGGAATGCTGACCGTGCTGGGGATCCTCGTCCTGCTGGTCCTCCCCTCCGTGGTCGGCATCGTCCGCGACCGGCGCATCGACCGTCGGATCAGGGAGGCCCAGGCGAGGCACGAGAGGAGTGATCAGAAGTCCTCGTCCAGGTCGACGGCGCCCTCCACCGCGACCTGGTACGCCGACGGACGCCGCTCGAAGAAGTTGGTCAGCTCCTGAACGCCCTGCAGCTCCAGGAAGGAGAAGGGGTTCTCGGAGCCGTACACCGGGGCGAAGCCGAGGCGCGTCAGACGCTGGTCGGCGACGCACTCCAGGTACTGCCGCATCGAGTCGGTGTTCATCCCCGGGAGGCCGTCACCGCACAGGTCGCGCGCGAACTGCAGCTCGGCCTCGACGGCCTCCCGCAGCATGCCGGTGACCTGCTCCCGGAGCCGGTCGTCGAAGAGGTCCGGCTCCTCCTCGCGGACGGTGTCGACCACGTCGAAGGCGAAGGACATGTGCATGGTCTCGTCGCGGAAGACCCAGTTGGTGCCGGTGGCCAGGCCGTGCAGCAGGCCCCGGCTGCGGAACCAGTAGACGTAGGCGAAGGCGCCGTAGAAGAACAGGCCCTCGATGCACGCGGCGAAACAGATGAGGTTGAGGAGGAAACGGCGGCGGTCGGCCCTGGTCTCCAGCCGGTCGATCTCCTCCACCGAGTCCATCCACCGGAAGCAGAAGTCGGCCTTCTCGCGGATGGACGGGATGTTCTCCACCGCGGCGAAGGCGGCGGCCCGGTCGTCCGGGTCGGGCAGGTAGGTGTCCAGCAGCGTCAGGTAGAACTGGACGTGGACGGCCTCCTCGAAGAGCTGGCGGGAGAGGTAGAGCCGCGCCTCGGGCGAGTTGATGTGCTTGTAGAGGGTCAGCACCAGGTTGTTCGCCACGATCGAGTCGCCCGTCGCGAAGAAGGCCACGAGCCGGCCGATGAGGTGCTGCTCGCCGGGGGACAGCTTCGCGAGGTCGGCCACGTCCGAGTGGAGGTCGACCTCCTCCACGGTCCAGGTGTTCCTGATGGCGTCCCGGTAGCGCTCGTAGAAGCCGGGGTAGCGCATGGGGCGCAGGGTCAGCTCGAAGCCCGGGTCCAGCAGGTTCCGGTTGCGGGCGGTGGGGGTGGCGGCGGTCATCACTGGCAGGCCTCGCAGGACTCGGGGTTCTCAAGGGAGCAGGCGACGGCCTCTTCGGAGGTCGCCTGCCGGGCGGGGGCGGGGGCGGGGGCGGGGGCGGTGGCCCGGGCCGCGCGGGCGATCCTCGTCGCCGGGCGCGAGCGCAGGTAGTACGTCGTCTTCAGCCCGGACTTCCAGGCGTAGGCGTACATCGAGGAGAGCTTGCCGATGGTCGGCGTCTCCAGGAACAGGTTCAGCGACTGGGACTGGTCGAGGAACGGGGTGCGGGCGGCGGCCATGTCGATCAGACCGCGCTGCGGGATCTCCCACGCCGTGCGGTACAGCCGCCGCACCTCCTCGGGGATCCAGGAGAAGCCCTGCACGGAGCCGTTCGCCTCGCGCAGCGCCTCCCGGGTGCGGGCGTCCCACACGCCGAGCCGCTTCAGGTCCTCGACCAGGTAGGAGTTGACCTGGAGGAACTCGCCGGAGAGCGTCTCGCGCTTGAACAGGTTGGACACCTGCGGCTCGACGCACTCGTGGACGCCCGCGATGGAGGCGATGGTCGCGGTCGGGGCGATGGCCAGGAGCAGGGAGTTGCGCAGGCCGACGGCGGCGATCCGCTCCCGCAGCGCCGCCCAGCGCTCCGGCCAGGCCAGGTCGGTGTCGTAGTGGTCGGGGTGCAGGACGCCCCGGGCGGTACGGGTCTTCTCCCAGGCCGGGAACGGGCCGACGGGGGTCCCCCCTGTGCCGGAGCCTGCCGCGGATGCCCGGGGGCGCTCGGCGAGGTCGGCGGAGGCCTCGTACGCGGCGAGCATGATCCGCTCGGCGATCCGCGTGGACAGCCGCCGGGCCTCGGGCGAGTCGAAGGGCAGGCGCAGCTTGAAGAAGACGTCCTGCAGGCCCATCACGCCCAGGCCGACCGGGCGCCAGCGGGCGTTGGAGCGGGCGGCCTGTCCGGTCGGGTAGAAGTTGATGTCCACGACCCGGTCGAGGAAGGTGACGGCCGTGCGGACGGCGGCGTCCAGCCGTTCCCAGTCGATGTCGTGCGCGGCCGGGGCGACGAAGGCGCCGAGGTTGACCGACCCCAGGTTGCAGACGGCCGTCTCGCCGTCGCTGGTGACCTCCAGGATCTCCGTGCAGAGGTTGGAGGAGTGGATGACGTGGCCCGGCTCGGCGGTCTGGTTGGCGGTGCGGTTGGCGGTGTCCTTGAAGGTCATCCAGCCGTTGCCGGTCTGGGCGAGGGTGCGCATCATCCGGCCGTACAGCTCGCGGGCGGGGAGGGTCTTGCGCGCCAGTCCCGCGGCCTCCGCCTCACGGTACGCCGCGTCGAACTCCTCGCCCCACAGGTCGACCAGCTCGGGCACGTCGGAGGGGGAGAACAGCGACCACGGCTCGTCGGCGTCCACCCGGCGCATGAACTCGTCCGGCACCCAGTGCGCGAGGTTCAGATGGTGGGTGCGGCGCGCGTCCTCGCCGGTGTTGTCGCGCAGCTCCAGGAACTCCTCGATGTCGGAGTGCCAGGTCTCCAGGTAGACCGCGGCCGCGCCCTTGCGCCGGCCGCCCTGGTTCACGGCCGCCACGGAGGCGTCCAGGGTCTTCAGGAACGGGACGATGCCGTTGGAGTGCCCGTTGGTGCCGCGGATCAGCGCACCGCGGGAGCGGACGCGGGAGTAGGACAGGCCGATGCCGCCGGCGTGCTTGGACAGGCGCGCGACCTGGTGGTAGCGGTCGTAGATCGAGTCCAGCTCGTCGCGCGGGGAGTCCAGCAGGTAGCAGGACGACATCTGCGGGTGCCGGGTGCCGGAGTTGAACAGGGTGGGGGAGGACGGAAGGTAGTCGAGGCGGCTCATGAGCCCGTAGAGCGCCGCGACCTCGTCGACCGAGCGGGGCCCGTCGTCCTCCGCGAGCCCCGCGGCGACGCGCAGCAGGAAGTGCTGGGGCGTCTCGATGACCTTGCGGGTGATCGGGTGGCGCAGCAGATAGCGGCTGTGGAGCGTGCGCAGGCCGAAGTAGCCGAAGCGGTCGTCGGCGGCCGGGTCGATCAGCGCGTCGAGCCGGCCGGCGTGCAGCCGCACGAACTCCGCCGTGCGGTCGCAGATCAGTCCTTCGCGGTGGCCCGCGGCGACGGACCCGGTGAAGGACGTGACGCCCTGGGAGGCGGCCTCCGCGCGAAGGGTCAGGGTGAGGAGGCGGGCGGCCAGCCGGGAGTAGGCGGGGTCCTCGGCGATCAGGCCGGCGGCCGCCTCGGTGGCGAGGCCGCGCAGCTCCGCCTCGTCCGCACGGGCGGAGCGGCCGCGCAGCGCCGCGGCGGCGACCCGGCCGGGGTCGGTGTCGGGGAGGTCGGCGGTCAGCTCCGTCAGGGTCCGCAGCAGCGCGGCTCCGGGGCCGTCGCTCTCCTCGGCCGCCGGGGGCGCTGAAGCCGGGTCGGCTGGCGCGATGGTCACGTGGGGTTCTCCCTCGCTCGGCACGGGGCCTCGGCGAGGGCAGGGGGCAGCACGAGCGCGCAGGGCGTCGCGTCCGCCGGCCCATTCCACGAGGCCCGGACGTCAGGCACGCCGGCCGGACGGCCGGGTGCGCTGTCGGCAGGTACTCGGACTGGACAGGCGTGCGGATGCACGCGGACACACCGTTGCGGGACAGTTCCGGATTCGCACCGGATTCCCCTGCGGCGACAGCGAGCATGAGCATACATCTTGTGTCGGGGCGCGGAAGTGCCCCCAGATGTTGTGTTGCTCCGGTGTCGGAGCGCCGGTGCGGGGCGTTACGGCTGCTGCCGGGCCGCGGCGGCGGCCGGGGTCCGCGCCCGTGCCGCCGGCCCTCGTCCGCGTACCGGTGACCGGCCGACGGGCGGGTCTGTGACCGGAACTCTGCGCTTGCGGTAACGGCCCGCGATGAAAGCGGAATGGAGGCTTCCTGTCGTCTCCGAGGGCTCCTTCGGGCGGGAGACGTCCGTGCCGGTCCGGCGGGCGGTGACGCCGGTGCCCGCGCCGGCGGTGCTCGCCTGCGGGGGTCGAGCCCGGGCTCGCACCGGTGCTGTCGCAGGTGGTGCTCAGCCTCGGCATCCCCTTCGCGCTGCGGCCGCTGGTCCTCCTCACCTCCCGCGAGCGGCTGATGGATCCGCTCGCCAACCGGCGGCCGACCACCGTGGCCGCCTCCGTCGCGGCGACGTCCGCCACCGGGCTCGACGCCGCACTGCTGGTCCCGATCTTCTCCTGAGACATGACTACCGGAGGAAGGAGGGAAGGCTGTATTTTCCGGCCGTTTCCCGAACTCGGTCCCTTCCGGACCGTGTTCACCGGTGCGAACGCTGTCCGACGCACCCGACCGACCCACATGTCCACGTCACAGAAAGAACCGCCTTGCAGAAAACCGAGACCGAGGACGCACACGGTGCCGGCACCCCCCGTCACCGCAGTGCCTGGAACCACCTCCTGTGGATCCCGATCGTCCTTCCCCTGCTGACTTTTGTGTTCAACCACGACGGGCCGCGCGTGTTCGGCTTCCCGTTCTTCTACTGGTTCCAGCTCCTGTGCGCCGTGCTCAGCATGGTCACCATCGCGCTGGTCCGCCGGCTCACCGGGAGGGACCGATGAGCGACCACATCACCGAGATCGTCGTCTTCTCGCTGCTGTTCCTGCTGGTCAGCGTGATGGGATTCGTGGCCGCCCGCTGGCAGCGCGCCGAGCACCTGGAGAGCCTGGACGAGTGGGGCCTGGGCGGCCGCGGGTTCGGCAGCTGGATCACCTGGTTCCTGATCGGCGGCGACCTCTACACCGCGTACACCTTCGTCGCGATCCCCGCTCTGATGTTCGGCGCCGGCGCGATGGGCTTCTACGCGATGCCGTACACCGTGGTGGTCTACCCGCTGGTGTTCGTCGTCCTGCTGCGCCTGTGGTCGGTCTCCCAGCGGCACGGCCTGGTCACCCCGGCCGACTTCGTCCGGGTCCGGCACGGTTCGCGCCTCCTGGCGCTGCTGGTCGCGATCACCGGCATCGTGGCCACCATGCCGTACATCGCGCTCCAGCTGGTGGGCATCGAGGCGGTGCTGCGCACCATGGGGATCACCGGCCACTGGCCGATCTTCGCGGCCTTCGCGATCCTCGCCGCGTACACCTACCACGCGGGTCTGCGGGCGCCGGCGCTGATCGCGTTCGTCAAGGACATCCTGATCTACATAGTGATCATCATCGCGGTGCTGTACATCCCGCCCAAGCTCGGCGGCTGGGGCGACATCTTCGCCGCCGCGGACGAGAAGTTCGCCGAGACCCCCGCCCCCGGCGACGGCACCCTGCTCAACGCCGGCAACCAGCTCCAGTACATCACCCTGGCACTGGGCTCGGCCATCGCGCTCTTCCTGTACCCGCACATGATCACCGGCACGCTGGCCGCGCGCAGCCGGGACACCATCAAGAAGAACATGGCCGCGCTGCCCGTCTACAGCGTGCTCCTCGGCCTGATCGCGCTGCTCGGCTACATGGCGATCGCCGCCGGGATCACCCCGCTGAGCGGCGAGAACGGCAAGCCGAACGCCAACACCGTCGTGCCGCAGCTCTTCGACAGCCAGTTCCCCGACTGGTTCGCCGGGGTCGCCTACGCGGCGGTCGGCATCGGCGCGCTGGTGCCGGCGGCGATCATGTCGATCGGCGCGGCCAACCTCTTCACCCGCAACATCTACCGGGAATTCTTCCGTCCGGACGCCGACGAGGCGACCGAGGCGAAGGTCTCCAAACTGGTGTCCCTGCTGGTGAAGGTGGGGGCGGTCCTGGTGATCGTCTCGCTGGACCCGCAGTTCTCCGTCGACCTCCAGCTCATCGGCGGCGTGCTGATCCTCCAGACGCTGCCCGCCGTGGGCTTCGGGCTCTACACCCGCTGGTTCCACCGGCACGGCCTGGTCGCGGGCCTGCTCGCGGGGCTGCTCGCCGGTGTCGTGCTGCTCTACAACATCCCCAATCCGGCCACCGGCAAGGAGCACTTCGGCGGATCGGCCTTCCCGCTGTCCGACTTCGGCCTGGACACGGACGTCACGATGTACGCCGGGCTGATCGCGCTCGCCGTCAACATCGTCGTCACGGCCGTGGGCACGCTGCTGGCCCGGGCCGCCGGTGCGCAGGAGGGCACGGACCTGACCCGCCCCGAGGACTACTTCTCCGACGCGCAGGACAAGCCGTCCCCGGTCGTCGAGGCGCCGGCGGAGGGAACGGCGGGCGAGGGAGCGGCCCGGGTGCCCTGAAGCGGACCGGGCCGCGGATGATGCCGAGGGAGGGCCATGAAGGACCGTCTTGTACGACGCGCGCTGCGGCGGCTCGCGTGGATCTGCGTGTTCTGCCTGGTGGTCGGCTGCCTCGGCATCGCCCTGCGGGTCTCGTCCGGCCGGAGCCCGGGGTGGGAGTTCCCGCTGTGCGCCGGGCTCTCCCTCGCGGTCCTGGCCGCGGTCGCCGGCGTCTTCCGGCGTGCCGCCCGGTTCCCCGGACGCGGCTGCGGCGGCACGGGGGCGCCCGGCGGCAGAGCCTGGGCGGGGTGTTTCCGGGACGCCCGGCGCCTCCTCCCGCCGGGCCGGGCGAAGGCCCGGGTACGGGGTCCCGTACGGGGCCGTCCGCCCGGCGCTTCCCGGTCCGCGGCGGGGGACCCCCGGAGCGCGCACCGGACGCCGCGGGGCCGCCCCCGGGGCGGACGGGGAAGGCGACGGGCAGGCGCCCTGGCCGGGCGCGCCACGACGAGAGGGCGGCCGTCCCCCACCGGGGCGGCCGCCTCGCGGCGCGCGGGCGGCGGTTCCGCCGGACGGGGCCGGCCCGGTGGTTCCGCCGGGCGCGGGTGGCCGGCCGGTGACCGCCCCGCCGCTGCCCCGTGCGGCCCCTGCCGTGCGCGCCCGTCCTACTCGGCGGGCCTCTTCAGCCGCGCCACGAACTTGTACCGGTCCCCGCGGTACACCGACCGCACCCACTCCACCGGGTCGCCGTTCCTGTCCAGGGAGTGCCGGGACAGCATCAGCATCGGCAGGCCCACGTCGGTGCCGAGCAGCCCGGCCTCGCGCGGGGTGGCCAGCGAGGTCTCGATGGTCTCCTCGGCCTCGGCGAGGTGGACGCCGTACACCTCGGCGAGCGCGGTGTAGAGGGAGGTGTACTTCGCCAGCGACCTGCGCAGGGCGGGGAAGCGCTTGGCGGACAGGTGGGTGGTCTCGATGGCCATCGGCTCGCCGTTGGCCATGCGCAGGCGCTCGATGCGCAGCACCCGCCCGCCGGCCGCGATGTCCAGCAGCCCGGCGAGCCGGTCGTCGGCGGTGACGTACCCGATGTCCAGCAGCTGGGAGGTCGGTTCCAGTCCCTGGGCGCGCATGTCCTCGGTGTACGAGGTGAGCTGCAGCGCCTGCGAGACCTTGGGCTTGGCGACGAAGGTGCCCTTGCCCTGGATCCGCTCCAGCCGCCCCTCGACGACCAGCTCCTGCAGGGCCTGGCGGACGGTCGTGCGCGAGGTGTCGAACTCGGCGGCGAGGGTGCGCTCGGGCGGCACGGGCGTGCCCGGGGGCAGCGTCTGCGTCATGTCCAGCAGGTGCCGCTTCAAGCGGTAGTACTTGGGCACGCGCGCCGTACGGACACTTGTCCCGCCCTCGTTCTCCGCACTGCTGACGTCGGTGCTCATGCTCTGCCTTTCCGGCTCCGCGTGCCGAAGCGACCGACGTACCCATCGGCCACGGCTCACATCGTGGCACGGCTTCACGTGCCGGGTGTCCGCCCGCACGCTCCGTGATCTCCCCTGTATACCGTCGTGCTCCCGGTTGGTCTAGTCCACCGCGCCGCCGACGCCCTCCGTCCACCGCCCGGCCCCGCTCCGTCCGCCCGCCGGGCGCCCGGTGGTCCACCGCCGGGGCCCGGGTCCGTCCGCCCGCCGGGCGCCCGGCGGCACGGTGTCCGGTCCGGTTCGTCCGGGCCGCCTGCGGCCGGTGGTCCGGTGTCCGCGCCGTGGCCCGCGGCGCCCGTTCCGCCGCCCGCGCAATGAAGGGTCCCTGCATATCGCGGTCCCGTAACGGACCTCTGGAGCGTGCTCGAGCACCCTTGACAGCCCTATTGGTCTGAGCCAAGCTCCCCCGTACTGGTCTACACCATTGGTCCAGGTCCCGGCCCCACGGGCGGTACGCGCGGCAACGCTCACCGCGGGGAGCAGGGGGGTTTGTGGCATCCCTGAGGAGGGTGGCGTGAAGCGCAAGCTGATATCCGCGATCGGTGTCGCGGGCATGGTGGTCTCCATCGCGGCGTGCGGGAACGACGGGGGCAGCGGGGGCACGGACAACGGCGCGGACGCCAAGGAACTGACCGTCTGGCTCACCGTCGACGCCCAGAACAACTGGCCGGAACTGGTGAAGGCCGCCGACGCCGCGGTGCAGAAGAAGCACCCCGGGATCAGGATCAACCACGAGTACTACGGCTGGCCGGACAAGAACGCCAAGCTGGACGCCGTCCTCGCCACCGACAAGGCCCCCGACGTGGTCGAGATGGGCAACACCGAGATGCTCGGCTACATGGTCAAGGGCGCCTTCGCCCCCCTCGACCCGGCCGACTTCGAGAACTCGGACGCCTGGCTGGACGGCCTCAAGGCCTCGGTGACGTACGAGGGCAAGACCTACGGCGTCCCCTACTACGCCGGCGGCCGGGTCGCCAACTGGCGCAAGGACGTGGCGGCCTCGGCCGGGATCAAGACGCCGCCGAAGACGTACCAGGAGCTGACCGCCGCCCTCGACAAGATCCAGAAGAAGGAGGGCGACAAGTTCAGCGCCTGGTACCAGCCCACCCGCGACTGGTACGCGGCCATGTCCTTCGTCTACGACGCCGGCGGCTCCATCGCGAAGGAGGAGGGCGGCCGGTGGAAGGCCGACCTCTCCTCGCCCGAGTCCCTCAAGGGCCTGAAGGAGTTCAAGAAGGTCGTCGACAGGTACATGCACGGCGACAAGACCAAGGACGAGTCCGACCGTTACCTCGTCTACGGGCAGGGCAAATCCGCCATGATCTTCGGCGCGGCCTGGGAGGGGGCGACCGCCGAGGACCCGGAGAACGACAAGACCGGCAAGCTCAAGGGCAACCTCGAGAACTTCGTGATGCCCGGCCCGTCCGGCAAGAACATGCCCGTCTTCCTGGGCGGCTCCGACCTCGCCGTCCCGGTGAAGTCCGACGCGCAGGCCGTCGCCGCCGAGTGGATCGACGCCTTCACCGGCGCCTCCGGGCAGAAGGGCCTGATGGCCAAGGGCAACCTGCCCAACAACAAGACCGACCTCGCGACGCTGAAGAACGACCCGAAGACGGCGGTCCCGGCCACCGCGGCCGAGTCCAGCTGGTTCGTCCCGACGGCCCCCGGCTGGGGTCAGGTCGAGAAGGCCCAGGTCCTGCAGACCATGCTGCAGGCCATCGGCACCGGCAAGAAGTCGGTCGAGGCCGCCGCGAAGGAGGCGGACGCCGCGATCGACAAGGTCATCAACACCGAGTGACCGGCGAGCGGGGCCCGTCGCGCACGGACGGGCCCCGCTGCTCGTACGTCCTGCTTTCTCGTACGACCTGTGCGACCTGCTTTCTCGTACGACCCGAGGGACCGCTGAGGAGCGCGCGATGAGTGCCGCAGACACCACCACCCCTGCCAAGGTGCCGCCGCCGCGGCAGGCGCCGCCGCCACCCGCCTCCGTGAGACCGCTGGGACCACGGGGACGGCGCACGCCGAGCGGGGCCGCGGTTCCCTGGCTGCTGCTCGCGCCCTGTCTGCTGACCCTCGTGCTGGTCATGGGCTATCCGCTGGTCCGCCTGGTCACCCTCTCCTTCCAGACCTTCGGCCAGTCCCAGCTGTGGGGCTTCCAGCCGGCCGAGTGGGCCGGTTTCGACAACTTCGCCGAGGTGCTGGGGGACGGGCAGTTCTGGGCCGTCGTCCTGCGCACCATCGTCTTCGCGGGCGGGGCGGTCGTCTTCACCATGGTCGGCGGCATGGCGATCGCGCTGCTGCTGCAGCGGGTCTCCGGCTGGCTGCGGATACTGATCAACATCGTGCTGGTGGCCGGCTGGGGCATGCCCGTGATCGTGGCCACCACCGTCTTCAAATGGCTCTTCGACTCCGACTACGGCGTCCTCAACGCGCTGCTGAGCAGGTTGCCCGGGGTCGAGATGACCGGCCACAACTGGTTCGCGAGCGGGCCGCAGGGCCTGGCCGTGATCATGCTCCTCGTGGTGTGGGGCGCGGTGCCCTTCGTGGTCATCACGCTCAGCGCGGGCCTGACCCAGGTGCCCAGGGAACTGGAGGAGGCGGCCCGCCTGGACGGCGCCGGCTCCTGGGGCGTCTTCCGCCACGTCACCCTGCCGATCCTCAAGCCGATCATCGTGATGCTCACGACCCTGTCGGTGATCTGGGACATGGGCGTCTTCCCGCAGGTCTTCGTCATGCGCAACGGCCATCCGGAGGCCGAGTTCCAGGTCCTCAACACCTACTCCTACGACCGGGCGTTCGTGGTCAACGACTACGCGCAGGGCTCGGCGATCGCGCTGCTGACCGTGCTGCTGCTGCTCGGTGTGGTGGCCGTCTACATGCGCCAGATGCTGAAGATCGGAGACGTCGAATGAGCGGCGTGAGCGGTGTGAACAGTGCGAGCGGCGTGAGCGGCGTGAGCGCCCCCGCCGCCCGGGGCCGCCGCCCGGGAAGGTCCCGGCTCGGCTGGAACCTCCTCGGCCTCCTGGTCCTCGTCACCGCGGGCTTCCCGCTCTACTGGATGCTCAACACGGCGTTCAAGCCCGCCAAGGACGCCATCGACCCGGACCCGAGCCTGCTCCCCACGGGGCTGACGCTGTCCAACTTCGGCCGGGCGCTGGACATCGCCGACTTCTGGGGGCCGGTGGGCCGCAGCCTGGTCGTGTCGCTGGCGGTGGTGGTGATCGGCATGGTCGTCGGCATGCTGGCGGCCCTGGCCATCTCCCGGTTCGCCTTCCGCGGCCGCAAGATCGTGATCGTGGGCATCCTGGCGGTGCAGATGGTCCCGCTCGTCGCCATGATCATTCCGGTCTTCCTGCTGCTGAACGACCTCGGCCAGTACGACCGTCTCACCGGCCTGATCGTCACGTACCTGACCTTCATCCTCCCGTTCACGGTGTGGACGCTGCGCGGCTTCATCGTCAACATCCCGAAGGAGCTGGAGGAGGCCGCGATGGTCGACGGCTGCTCCCGCACCGGCGCCTTCCTGCGCGTGGTCTTCCCGCTGCTGGCCCCGGGCATGGTCGCCACCTCGGTCTACGGCTTCATCCAGGCCTGGAACGAGTACCTGTACGCCCTGATGCTGCTCAGCCAGAAGAACCAGACCGCGACCGTCTGGCTCGGCAACTTCACCACCAAGCACGGCACCGAATACGCCCCGATGATGGCCGGCGCCACCCTGATGGCCGTGCCGATCGTCGTCCTGTTCCTCCTCGTCCAGCGCAAGATGGCCGCGGGCCTGACCGCGGGCGCGGTGAAGGGATAACGCCACCGATGACGACACTCGCCAGCGGCACCACCGCGTCCAGGGACGAGCTGGCCCGGGACGCCCTCACCGTCCTCCAGCCCGGCTTCACCGGCACCACCGCCCCCGACTGGCTGCTGCGCCGGCTCGGCGAGGGCCTGGCCTCCGTCGGCCTGTTCGGCCGCAACATCACCTCGCCGGACCAGCTCGCCGCCCTCACCGCCCGGCTGCGCGCCGAGCGCGAGGACGTGCTGGTCGCCATCGACGAGGAGGGCGGCGACGTCACGCGCCTGGAGGTGCGGACCGGTTCCTCCTTCCCCGGCAACCACGCGCTGGGCGCCGTGGACGACGTCGAGCTGACCAGGGAGGTGGCCCGCGAACTCGGCAGCCGGCTGGCCGCCTGCGGGGTCAACTTCAACTGGGCCCCGTCCGCCGACGTGAACTCCGACCCCGAGAACCCGGTGATCGGCGTACGGTCCTTCGGCGCCGATCCCGACCTCGTCGCCCGGCACACCGCCGCCTACGTCACCGGTCTGCAGTCCGCCGGCGTCATCGCCTGCACCAAGCACTTCCCCGGCCACGGCGACACGGCCGTCGACTCCCACCTCGCCCTGCCGCGCATCGACGCCGCGGCCTCGCTGCTGGCGGAACGCGAACTGGCCCCGTTCCGCGCCGCGATCGCCGCCGGCACCCGGGCCGTGATGAGCGCGCACATCCTCGTCCCCGCCCTGGACCCGGACCGCCCGGCGACCCTGTCGCGCGGAGTGCTGACCGACCTGCTCCGCGGCGAACTGGGCTACGACGGCCTGATCGTCACCGACGGCATGGAGATGCAGGCCGTCGCGGGCACCTACGGCATCGAACGCGGCAGCGTCCTCGCCCTCGCCGCCGGCGCCGACGCGATCTGCGTGGGCGGCGGCCTGGCGGACGACGAGACGGTACGACGCCTGCGCGACGCCCTGGTCGCAGCGGTCCGCTCCGGCGAACTGCCCGAGGAACGCCTGGCGGACGCGGCGGAACGCGTACGCAGGCTGGCACGGTGGGCGGCGACCACGGCCCGGCCCGGCCCGGCGGCCACCGCCGACGACGAGGTGGGTCTGCGTGCCGCCCGCCGCGCCCTGAAGCGCACCGGCGATTCCTTCACCCCCCTCACCGAGGCCCCGTACGTCGCCGCCTTCACCCCCGCCGCGAACATCGCCGTCGGCGACGAGACGCCCTGGGGCGTGGCCGCCGAACTCCTCCGGCTGCTTCCCGGCACGCGGACGGGAAGCTTCGCCGGTCCGGACGCCGGGCACGCCGTCCTGGAGGCGGCCGGCCGCCGCCGTGTCGTGGCCGTCGTCCGCGACGAGCACCGGCATCCCTGGATGGCGTCGGCTCTGGACACCCTGCTCGCGGCACGCCCCGACACGATCGTGGTCGAGATGGGCGTGCCCCAGGCCGCCCCCCGCGGCGCCCTGCACCTCGCCACCCACGGCGCGGCCCGCGTCTGCGGCCGTGCGGCGGCGGAGGTCATCGCGGGGGCGTAGGCCGGCGCCGGAGCGCGGGCCCGCTCGGGGGCTCCCTCAGCGGGAACGCCGGTGCCGGGCCGTCCTCCCAAGGACGGCCCGGCACCGGCGTACGCGACGCGCCCCGGGGGTCAGATCCCCTGCCAGTCCGGCTTGTTGGCGTACGCGTGCCGGAAGTAGTCGGCGAGCTTCAGCTTGGAGGCGGCGGCCTCGTCGACGACGACGGTGGCGTGCGGGTGGAGCTGGAGCGCGGAGGCGGGACACACCGCCGCGACCGGTCCCTCCACGGACGCGGCGACCGCGTCCGCCTTGCCCTCCCCGGTGGCGAGCAGCACCAGATGCCGCGCCTCCAGGATCGTGCCGATGCCCTGCGTGATCACGTGGTGCGGCACCTGCTCGACGTCCCCGTCGAAGAAGCGCGCGTTGTCGATCCGGGTCTGCTCGGTCAGCGTCTTGATCCGGGTCCGCGAGGCCAGCGAGGAGCAGGGTTCGTTGAACCCTATGTGCCCGTCGGTCCCTATCCCGAGCAGCTGCAGATCCACACCGCCGGCCTCGGCCAGCGCCCTGTCGTACGCCTCGCAGGCCCCCGGCACGTCCTCGGCCGTGCCGTCGGGACCCATGAACGCGTCCATCCCGATCCCGAGCGGCTCCAGCACCTCGCGCCGGAGCACCGAGCGGTACGACTCCGGGTGTTCCGCGGGCAGCCCCACATACTCGTCGAGCTGGGCGATCCGCGCCCGGGAGACGTCCACGGCGCCCGCCCGCACCTTGGCCGCCAGCGCCTCGTAGACGGGCAGCGGCGTGGAGCCGGTGGCCACGCCGAGCAGGGCGTCGGGCTTGCGCCGGAGCAGCTGCGCCATGGCCTCGGCTATGAGCTCGCCACCGGCCGTGGCGTTCGGAACGATGACAACTTCCACGCTGGGCCTGCCGATCTGGAGGGGGACTCAACTGGACTCAACCCGGACCCGCGCAGGGGTCTATGTGGTTTAGACCAATCTAACAGAGCCGGGTCGGGTCGGCGCGTCGGGAAAGGCGGCGCCGCGGCGCGGCGGCGAAGTCGCGGCCCGCCTCCAGGCCCCGCGGCCGCCCCCGCTCCTTCGACCGCGCCCTCGCCGAGGAGCCCACCGCACGCGCCGCCCCGGCCCGGCACGCCGGCGCGATGCTCCAGGGAGGGTCCCGGCAGGCGCGCGACGGCGCGAGCCGCGAGGAACCGGAGGCGCTCGCGGAAATCGCCATGTCCGTCCGGCCCCGCTCGTGACCCGGCGGGGTTACCCTTCTGCCGGGTGCTCGGACGTCCGAGCAGCCGATGGAAAGCGGCGACGACGACCACCGGCCGACGCATGGACATGGGCAGTGGTCTAGTCCACAATGGACCTACGGCGCCTCGTACGAGGTGAACGTCGGACCTCCGTCCTCCCCGCACAGGAGGGCGGACCGAGGAACCGGAGCTCTCTGCCCTGACTGCCCCGGCTCCTCGCCCTTCGGCCGACCGGGACCGCACACCCCACGGCCGATATTGCTCCGGGCTGCGGTGCCGGGAGGGTTGAGGGTCCCTCCCAGGCGCCGCGGCCCGCGGGTGTCTCCGGAGCCGGAGCGGTGAGGGGCGGACCTTCGGAAGTGGCTGGTTTCGAACGATGTCCGAACCGCCAGGTACGCTCACTCACGTGCCCTCCATGAACGAACTCGTACGCCAGCACACCGCTCTGGACGACTCCGATCTGGAGTGGCTCCACCTGCTGGTCTCGGAGTGGCAGCTGCTCTCCGACCTCTCCTTCGCCGACCTCGTCCTGTGGGTTCCCACCCGCGACGGCACCCGGTACGTCTCGGTGGCCCAGATGCGGCCCAACACCGGCCCGACCTCGTACCAGGACGACATGGTCGGCCACCTCGTTCCGCGCGGCCGCCGCCCCATGCTGGACGCCGCCCTCGACGAGGGCCGGATCGTGCGCGAGGGCGATCCGGAGTGGCGCGAGGAGGTCCCGGTCCGGGTCGAGTCGATCCCGGTGCGACGTGAGGGGCGCGTCCTCGGTGTCATCGCGCGCAACACCAACCTGCTCACCGTGCGCACTCCGAGCCGCCTGGAGCTCACCTATCTGCAGAGCGCCTCGGATCTCGCCCAGATGATCGCGGCCGGTGCCTTCCCGTTCGCGAACCAGCAGAAGGACATGGACGCCGCGCCCCGCGTCGGCGACGGACTGATCCGGCTCGACGCGGACGGCATCGTCCAGTACGCCTCCCCGAACGCCCTTTCGGCCTACCACCGGATGGGCCTGGCCGCCGACCTGGTCGGCCATCACCTGGGCCGGACCACCGCCGAACTCGCCCCCTCCCGCGGCCCGGTGGACGAGGCGCTCGCCAAGGTCGCCAGCGGCTGGGCGCCGCGCGAGTTCGAGATCGAGGCCAACGACGGGGTGATCCAGTTCCGCGCGATCCCCCTCAAACCCAAGGGCACGCGCATCGGTTCCCTGGTCCTGCTCCGGGACGTCACCGAACTGCGGCGCCGCGAGCGCGAGTTGATCACCAAGGACGCCACCATCCGGGAGATCCACCACCGGGTGAAGAACAACCTGCAGACGGTGGCGGCCCTGCTCAGGCTCCAGGCCCGGCGCATCGAATCCGAGCGCGGCCGCGAGGCCCTCGAAGAGGCCGTACGCCGGGTCGGCTCGATCGCCATCGTGCACGAGACGCTCTCTCAGAACCTGGACGAACGGGTGGAGTTCGACGAGATCGCCGACCGCGTACTGGCCATGGTCGCCGAGATCTCGCCGGGCAAGGTCACCGGCCGGCGCACCGGCCGCTTCGGCATCCTGGACGCCGAGGTCGCCACACCGCTGTCGATGGTGCTGACCGAGATCCTCCAGAACGCCCTGGAGCACGGCTTCCGCGAGGGCGACACCGGCACGGTCGAGGTCTCCGCGATCCGCGGCGGCACGACCAAGGAGGCCCGCCTCCTGGTCACCGTCCAGGACGACGGCGTCGGCCTGCCCGAGGGTTTCGACCCGCACACCTCGGGCAATCTCGGCCTGCAGATCGTACGGACCCTGGTGGAGGGCGAGTTGGGCGGCACCTTCGACATGGTCCCGGCTCCGGGGCGGGGAACCAGGGTGATTCTGGACATCCCGGTCCAGGCGCAGAAGTAAGCCGCCGGATCCTCCGGGAGCGGGCCCGCCCGGACAGCAAAAAGCCTCGGACCATGCGGTCCGAGGCCAGTGCTCGCTGCTGTTCTGCAAATCGCGATGGGGTCCCCCCGACTCGAGCGAAGCCGAGAAGCTCGGGGGAGCATCGGGGGAACTGCGCGCTGCGGCTCGGGGGCGGGAGATGCGTACTCGCTGTACGCGCCGCCAAGCTCAGGCTGTAGCGGGGCGGGCGGATCAGGCGGAGGCCTGACGCGCCCGGTTGCGAGCGGCGCGGCGCTTCATCGCGCGGCGCTCGTCCTCGCTGAGACCACCCCAGACGCCGGAGTCCTGACCGGACTCAAGCGCCCACTGCAGGCACTGCTCGATAACCGGGCAGCGACGGCAGACGGCCTTGGCTTCCTCGATCTGCAGCAGCGCAGGACCGGTGTTGCCGATGGGGAAGAAGAGCTCGGGGTCTTCCTCGCGGCAAACGGCGTTGTGACGCCAGTCCATGGCTGCTACCTCTCCTCGGGTATTACGTGCAGGTTGCTTGTGAATGTGAACGCTTTCACGAATCCCTCAACAAGTGAAGGGCCGACCGTCAGGTTGCCCTGGCGTGGTCCTGTGGTTTGAAGAGGGGTTCTGGCGATCTGTGGAGGCCGGTGCTGCGGGCCGTCCCGATCGCCACGTAGAGACTCGCAAACCTCAGCGGCGGATACAACCCCTTCCGGAAAGTTTTTTTTGATTCTTTGGTGTCGACTAGGTCACAGCCGTACTTCCATGGGGTGGATCCTGGCCTAAACGTTCGAGTGAAAGGACTTTAGCCCCTTCTGCTCACACAATCACACGCAGTGCACGGCGTACGCCTGTGAACGTCACGCTCGTACGCAGCCCCAGGTGGTCGCCGTCCATCTGAAGGGGGAGCGGAACCTTCGAATGCAAGGTGAACTCGGTCAGATCGTGGAGAGAGACGGCGTGCCTGCCGCGGGGTCCGCGCTCGGGGGACGAAGTGAGCAACTGGGTGCCATACCGGGCAACCGCGGCCGCGGACAGGCGGCTGAGGCCGAACAGGTCGAGCCCGGTGTCGAACGACGCCCTGGGCGAGGCGTACATCGGGCGATTGCCGAGGAACGTCCACGGGGACGTGTTCGAGACTATGGACAGGACCAGATTCGGGACCGGCTCCTCGCCGGGCCGCTCCAGTGTGATCGTGCCGTTGCGGCGGTGGGGCTCGCCGAGGAGCTGACGCACGACCTGACGTACGTAGAGGGCGTGTGTGGATTTCTTGCCGCGCTCGCGGTGCTGCTCCACCCGGCCCACCACGCCGGCGTCGAACCCGAGCCCCGCGTTGAAGGTGAACCAGCGCGCCGGGACCGCCTCGTCCTCCGAGCCCGGTGTGCCCGAGGCGAGTCCCAGCCCGACCGTCCGCTCGCCGCCCTCGCGCAGCGCGTCCAGCAGGGCGCCGGTGGCCTCCACGGCGTCGTTGGGCAGGCCGAGGGCGCGGGCGAAGACGTTGGTGGAGCCGCCGGGCACCACGGCGAGACCGGGCAGGTGCTCCGGGTCGGGACCGGCGTGCAGCAGGCCGTTGACGACCTCGTTGACCGTGCCGTCGCCGCCGAGGGCCACCACCAGGTCGATGTCGTCGCTCTCCGCCGCCTGCCGGCCGAGGTCGCGCGCGTGGCCGCGGTACTCGGTGGTGACCGCCTCCAGCTTCATCTCGCTGGCGAGCGCGTGGATCAGTACGTCGCGCGTGCGCGCACTTGTGGTGGTTGCCGCCGGATTGACCACGAGAAGTGCACGCATGGGTTGCAGAGTACCTACCGGGCGGTACCGGGCACAGGGCGAGTCGGGGATCGGGCAGAGGATCGCCGCGTGAGTCTCGACACGGGGCCCGCGGGCCGCGGGCTACCCTTCAGGAGTGAGCTCTGCGCAGAACCCCACTCCTGAAGCCGCCACCGAGGCGGGTCCCCGTCCCGGCCGGCTGACCGCCGCTGCCGCGCTGGCCGCGCTGGAAGGGCTCGCGCTGGTGGCCGGGGGCGTCTGGATGCTCGTTCTCGGTTTCACCGGACACCCGGACGACCGGACCTCGGCCGTCACCGGTGGTATCACGCTGATGGTCCTCGCGCTGCTGCCGTTGCTCGCCGCCCGCGGGCTGCTCGGCCGGCGCGGCTGGAGCCGGGGACCCGCCGTCATCACGCAGATCATGGCGCTGCCGGTGGCCTACAACCTGCTGCAGGCCGACAGCGTGGCGATCCCGGCCGGCATCGCTCTCGCCGTCGTGGCCGTCACGGCGCTCGTCCTGCTGCTGAACCCCGGGACGACCCGGGCCCTCGGGATCCGGGGACCCGGCGACGAGCGGAAGTGATCGCCGCGGCGGCGACCACGGCCGGGACGACCGCTGCCGGGGAAGCCGCTACTCCTCCACCAGGAGCTTCTCCCGCAACTGTGCCAGTGTGCGCGCCAGCAGCCGGGAGACGTGCATCTGGGAGATGCCGACCTCCTGCGCGATCTGCGACTGGGTCATGTTGCCGAAGAAGCGCAGCAGCAGGATCCGCTTCTCGCGCGGCGGCAGGCCCTCCAGCAGAGGCTTGAGCGACTCGCGGTACTCCACGCCCTCCAGCGCCTCGTCCTCGGCGCCCAGGGTGTCCGCGACCGCCGGGGACTCGTCGTCGGTGTCGGGGACGTCCAGGGACAGCGTGGAGTACGCGTTGGCGGACTCCAGGCCCTCCAGGACCTCCTCCTCCGAGATCGACAGCTTCTCGGCGAGTTCGTGGACCGTGGGCGAGCGGCCGTGCAGCTGGGAGAGTTCCGCCGTGGCCGTCGTCAGGGCGAGGCGCAGCTCCTGCAGCCGGCGCGGCACCCGCACCGCCCAGCCCTTGTCCCGGAAGTGCCGTTTGATCTCGCCGACGACCGTCGGGGTCGCGTACGTCGAGAACTCCACCCCGCGGGCGGGGTCGAAGCGGTCGACCGACTTGATCAATCCGATGGTGGCGACCTGGGTGAGGTCGTCCAGCGGCTCCCCGCGGTTGCGGAAGCGGCGTGCGAGGTGCTCGACGAGCGGCAGGTGCATGCGGACCAGCTGGTTGCGCAGCTCCGCGTACTGCGGGCTGCCCTCCTCCAGCCCGCGCAGCTCGGCGAACATGGCGCGCGCCCCGCTGCGGTCCTGCGGATCGTGCCGCGTGCCCTGCACGCTTCGCGCGCCGTCCTCGGAGTGCCGCTCGTGCTCGCTCATCGTCCCGCCCGTCGCCCTTCCCCGAGCCCTCGCCTCCTCCCCCGCTCCCGTCCGTGCACGCGTGGGAGAACCCCCAGGGGCAGGGGAGACCTCCGTCCGCCCGTCCCGGGGCGCGCCCTGTACGGCACCGCCCCGGCCCCGCTGCCCGTCACCCGCGGGACCGGCCCCCGCGGGGGCGTCCTCCGGGTGCGGCCTGGCCTGCTCGGGGATGCCGTCGATGCCGTCCGCCATGCGCCGGGATCCGCTCGGACCGCTCTCCGGCAGGCTCTCCGCTGCGCCCGAGGCAGGGGAACCCCCCGCCTCGGCCGGCAGCTCCCGTGTGCCGCGCTCTTCGTCCCGCACCGGCCCGTCCCCGTTCCTCACGCCGGCCCGGGTCCCGCGCCGCGCTGTTTGTAAAGGCTGATCGAAACGGTTTTGTCCTCGTCCACGGCGGAGGAGACCTTGCCCGCGAGGGCCGACAGGACGGTCCAGGCGAAGGTGTCCCGCGAGGGGGCGTGGCCGTCCGTCGTCGGCGCCGAGACGGTGACCTCCAGCGAGTCGTCGACGAGCCGGAAGACACAGCTGAGCACCGAGCCGGGCACGGCCTGCTGGAGCAGGATCGCGCAGGCCTCGTCCACCGCGATGCGCAGGTCCTCGATCTCGTCGAGGGTGAAGTCCAAACGGGCCGCGAGGCCGGCCGTCGCCGTACGCAGCACCGACAGGTAGGCACCCGCAGCCGGCAGCCGGACTTCCACGAAGTCCTGGGTCGCGGGCTCGCCTGCGATCTGGGACACCCTCACCTCCAAGGTGGTACAAGCGTTATAGGGCCGAGGGTCGTCCCTCGGGGGGTAACGCGATACGTGGTTCAGCGGTGACGCTATCGCGCTCCGAACATTCCTGTCCCCGGGACCCCAGCCCCGTGCTGTCACTCATAGTAAACACTGTTATACGCACAGTGGCTAGAGGGTGGCCGGGCCCAAATGGGAAGAGCGCGCGCCGGATTGACGTACCCAGACGTCAGACGGTCGAACCGTCCGGCACCCGGGTCACACCAGCACGTGGTCGACGAAGCACCAGCGCCAGTCCTCACCGGGCTCGAAGGTCCTCATCACCGGGTGGCCGGACTCCTTGTGGTGCACGGTCGCGTGCCGTCCGGGCGAGGAGTCGCAGCAGCCGACGTGACCGCAGGTGAGGCACAACCGCAGCTGCACCGGTTCCGTGCCGTCGGCCAGACACTCCGGGCAGGTCCCGCTCAGCGGCTCGGGCTCCGGGTGCGGCAGCGCGTCGGCGTGCGTGCACTGTTTCATGATGGCCAGGTTACGACGGGCGCGCGGAAAGCCGCGCGGAGAAAAAGGCGGGCGGGAACGATGGACGTGATGCCACTGCTGTTGCTGGTGGCGGGGAGCGCCGCGGTCGCCGGGGCGGCCCGGCGCACCCCGGTGCCCGCGCCGCTGCTGCTGGTCGCTGTGGGGCTGGTGGTCAGTTATGTCCCGGGGGTGCCCGACTACACCCTCGACCCGCACGTCGTCCTGCCGCTCCTGCTGCCGCCGCTGCTGTACACGGCGGCCGGCGACAGCTCCTACCTCGACCTGCGCGCCCAGGTCCGGCCCGTGGCGCTGCTGTCGGTGGGGTACGTGCTCTTCGCGACCTTCGTCGTCGGCTGGGCCGCGTATCTGCTCGTGCCGGGCCTGCCGCTGACCGCGGCGCTGGTGTTCGGCGCGGTGGTGGCACCGCCGGACGCGGTCGCGGCCACGGCGGTGGCGCGCCGGGTGGGGCTGCCGTCCCGGATCACCACGATCCTGCAGGGCGAGTCCCTGCTGAACGACGCCACCGCGATCACCGCCTACAAGGTGGCGCTCGCGGCGGCGGTCGGCGAGGGTGCCACCTGGGCCGGCGGGATAGTCGAGTTCCTGGTCGCGGCGGTCGGCGGCATCGGCGTCGGACTGGTGCTGATGGTGCCGATCCACTGGCTGCGCACCCACCTCAGGGAGGCGATGCTGCAGAACACGCTCTCCCTGCTGATCCCGTTCGTGGCGTACGCGGCGGCCGAGCAGGTGCACGCCTCCGGAGTGCTGGCGGTGGTCGTCGTCGCCCTGCACCTCGGCCACCGCGCGTGGGAGGTCGATTTCGCGACCCGCCTCCAGGAGGGGGCGGTGTGGAAGATGGTCGCCTTCGTCCTGGAGTCGGCGGTGTTCGCGCTCATCGGACTGCAATTGCCGGTGGTCCTGAGAGGGCTCGGGGAGTACGAGGGCGTCGACGCCGCCCGGTACGCGCTCGCCGTCTTCCTGGTGGTGGTCGCGGTCCGGTTCGTGTGGGTGTTCCCGACCGCCTTCCTGCCCCGCGCCCTGTCGTCCCGCAGCCAGGCGCAGGGGGAGAGCTCCCCGGGGAAGGCGGCGGTCACGATCGGCTGGGCCGGGATGAGGGGCGTCGTGTCGCTGGCCATCGCCTTCTCCATCCCGCTCACCACGCACGGCGACGAGCCCTTCCCGCACCGCAACCTCATCCTCTTCCTGACCTTCACGACGGTCATCGGGACGCTGGTCGTGCAGGGCCTGACGCTGCCCCCGCTGATCCGGCTGCTGAAGTTCCCCGGCCGGGACGCCCAGGCGGAGACGCTCGCGGAGGCCAACGCCCAGGCGCAGGCCTCCCGGGCCGCCGAGCGACGCCTGGACGAACTCCTCGCCGACGAGCGCAACACCCTTCCGGGCCCGCTCGCCGACCGCCTGCGCGCGGTCCTGGAACGCCGCCGCAACGCCGTCTGGGAGCGGCTCGGGCAGGCCAACCCGGTCACCGGGGAGAGCGTCGACGACACCTACCGGCGGCTGTCCCGGGAGATGATCAGCGCCGAGCGCGAGGTGTTCGTGAAGCTGCGCAACGGCCGCTACATCGACGACGAGATGCTCCGGACGCTGCTGCGCAGGCTGGACCTGGAGGAGGCGGCGGCGTACCGGGAGACCGCCTAGCCCCCGGCGCCGGCCTCCCGGCCCTCGCCCGGAGGGCGGGAGAGCGGCGCCGGGGCCCGGCGGGGGCCGGGCTCCGGGAAGGGACGGCCGGTGATCACGGCGGCGACCGTCGTCCCGCGCGCGAAGGCGCCCTCCCGGGCCAGGGCGACGAGGCCGTACAGCAGCTTGGCGACGTAGAGACGCTCGACGGGCAGCCCGTGGCGGCGTTCGAACTCCTCGGCGAAGTCGTCGAGTTCCGGGGTGGTACGGGCGTAGCCGCCGAAGTGGAAGCGGTCGTCCAGGCTCCAGTCGCCGCGCGGACCGCCGAAGGCCTCCCGCTGCAGAGCCCGTACGCCGGCGTCCAGGAAGCCTCCCTTGAGGACGGGGATGCCCAGGGCGCGCCGGCCTGCGGCCAGTCCGGCGGCCAGACCGGCGAGCGTGCCGCCGGTGCCGCAGGCGACGGCGACGACGTCGGCACGATCGCGCAGTTCCGCGCCGAGCGCTCGGCAGCCGCGTACGGCGAGGGCGTTGCTGCCGCCCTCGGGGACGACGTAGGCGTCCTCGGCGCCCGCGGCGCGCAGGACGGCCGCCAGGGTCTCCGGGTCGGTCTTGCGGCGGTACACCGACCGGTCGACGAAGTGCAGCCGCATGCCGTCGGCCGCGCACCGGGCCAGGGAGGGGTTCAGCGGGCGGCCGGCGAGTTCCTGCCCGCGTACGACGCCGACCGTGGGCAGGCCGAGCAGCCGGCCGGCAGCGGCCGTCGCACGCAGGTGGTTGGAGTACGCGCCGCCGAAGGTCACGACGGTACGGCCGTTCGCCGCGGCCAGATTGGGCGCGAGCTTGCGCCACTTGTTGCCGATCAGCTCCGGGTGGATCAGATCGTCCCGCTTGAGCACCAGCCGCACCCCGTACCGCTCGAACCGCTCGTCCACGACCTCCTGCACCGGCGTGGGCAGGCGGGGGCGGAGGGCGGCGGGATCGGCGGCGTCGGGGCTGGTCACGACACCATTGTCGGAGGTCGGCGGATCCGGGGGGACAGGCCCCCGGGCGCGCGGGGCCGGCACCGCCGGAGGCACCGGCGAAGGCGCGGGCACCGCCGGGACGCGGGGGCCGGATCTCTCGAACCGGTCCCGGATCCGCTTGCGCACCGGCTCCGCCGTGGAACCCCGAGGGTCCGCCTTCCCGGGCTGCCGCTCCGGGCCCCCGGCGACCGGCCGCTCCGTCCAGCCGTGGCGGCGGATCCCGGCGGCTTCCGGCTGGGCCTCCGGACACGGCTCCCCGCCGTCGCCCGGGTCCTCGCGGCCGAAGCCGGGCAGGTGCCGGTCGCCGTCGGTGGTCCGCCCGTCGTCCGACGGGAGCGCCCGATACCGCTGCCCGGACCGAAGCGGAACGCTTCCCGCTGCTCGGCCGGGCCGGGTGCGAGCCGGTCCGTACCGTCCCCGCGCTTCCGGAGGCGGCCGGCCGGACCCCCGCCTGCCCCGGTCACCGGTGATCCATTCCCGCTCTTTCGTGTAATGGTATGCGCACGTTCCGTGAGGGAGGCTTGGCCGTGCACATCGATGCCCGGCGCGGATCGGCGCTGGAGCGCAAGGGGAGGGCAATTCTCTATGTCGGTAGGCGAAGAGGTCCGCGCCGAGCAGACCAGGCCGCAGCAGAGCCTCGGCACGGCGGCCGCGCGGAACCTGGCCACCACGACCAAGTCCGTGCCTCAGATGCAGGAGATCAGCTCGCGCTGGCTGCTGCGCATGCTGCCGTGGGTGGACATCCAGGGCGGCGCGTACCGGGTGAACAGGCGACTGACGTTCGCCGTCGGGGACGGCCGGCTGACGTTCGTGAAGACCGGCGACCGCGTCGAGGTCATCCCCGCCGAGCTGGGCGAGCTGCCGGCGCTGCGGTCCTACGCGGACGAGGAGGTGCTCTCGGAACTCGCCCGGCGCTGCCAGCAGCGGGACTTCGCCGCGGGTGAGGTGATCGCCTCGTTCGGCAGCCAGGCCGACGCGGTCCACCTGCTCGCGCACGGGCGCGTGGAGAAGATCGGCACCGGTCCGTACGGAGAGGACGAGTCCCTCGGCATCCTCGCCGACGGCTCCTACTTCGGCGACCAGGCCCTGCTCGACCAGGACGCCATCTGGGAGTACACCGCCCGCGCGGTCACCGCCTGCACGGTCCTGGTGCTGCCCCGCCAGGACGTGCAGCAGATCGCGGAGCGCTCCGGCACCCTGCGCGAGCACCTCCGGCAGCACCGCTCCGTCCCCCGGCAGCGCACCAACAAGTACGGCGAGAAGGAGATCGACCTCGCCGCCGGCCACTCCGGCGAACCGGACATCCCGCACACCTTCGTCGACTACGAGGCCAGTCCCCGCGAGTACGAACTGAGCGTCGCCCAGACCGTCCTGCGCATCCACACACGCGTGGCCGACCTCTACAACCAGCCCATGAACCAGACCGAGCAGCAGATCAGGCTGACCGTGGAGGCCCTGAAGGAGCGTCAGGAACACGAGCTCGTCAACAACCGCGAGTTCGGGCTGCTCCACAACTGCGAGTACGACCAGCGGATCCAGCCGCACGCCGGCGTCCCGAGCCCGGACGACATGGACGAACTGCTCAGCAGGCGGCGCGGCACCAAGCTGTTCCTCGCCCACCCGCGTGCGATCGCCGCGTTCGGCCGCGAACTCAACAAGCGCGGACTGGTCCCCGAGACCATCGACATCGGCGGCAACCGCATCCCCACCTGGCGCGGAGTGCCGGTCTTCCCGTGCAACAAGATCCCGGTCACCGAGGCCCGTACGACGTCGATCATCGCGATGCGTACCGGCGAGCAGGAGCAGGGCGTCATCGGCCTGCGGGCCGCCGGCATCCCCGACGAGATCGAACCGAGCCTGTCCGTGCGCTTCATGGGCATCAACGAGCAGGCCATCATCAAATACCTGGTGACGGCCTACTACTCGGCCGCGGTTCTCGTCCCGGACGCGCTCGGTGTCCTGGAGAACGTCGAGATCGGCCGCTGGTGACGGACCGTCCCGTCCGCGGCGGTTCAGGGGGGAGTCCGTGACGGAGACGAAGAAGCGCACCACCGGGACCCGGCGTTCCGCCGAGACGCCGCTCCCCGGCGGAACGCCCGGCACGTCCGAAGGGCACGGACACGTCGGGACGTACGGGGACAGCGGGCCGGAACCGCCCGACGAGCACGAGGCGACGGCGCTTCTGGAACGTGCCCGGGCGTCGGTCGACCCCGAACTGCGGGCCGCGCTGTCCTCGCTGCCCGGGGCGATGCGCCGGATCGCGCTCTACCACTTCGGCTGGGAACACGCCGACGGCACACCGGCGGCCGGCAACGCGGGCAAGGCGATACGCCCCGCCCTCGTGCTCACCTCGGCCGCCGCGATCGGCGGACCGCGGGCGCGGACGGCGGCCGTGCGGGCGGCCGCGGCGGTGGAGCTGGTGCACAACTTCACGCTGCTCCACGACGACGTGATGGACCGGGACGCCACCCGCCGGCACCGGCCCACCGCGTGGACCGTCTTCGGCGAGCCCGCCGCGATTCTCGCCGGGGACGCCCTCCAGGCGCTGGCCCTGCGGCTGCTCGCCGAGGACCCGCACCCGGCCTCCCCGGCCGCTGTCGCCCGGCTCGCGGACTGCGTCGTGGAACTGTGCGCCGGACAGCACGCGGACACGGCCCTGGAGCGGCGGCGCCCCGCCGAGGTCACCCTCGACGAGGCGCTCGCCATGGCCGAGGCCAAGACGGGTGCCCTGCTGGGCTGCTCCTGCGCTCTCGGGGCGCTGTACGCGGGCGCGGGGGAGGAGGACGTCGAGGCGCTGGACGCGTTCGGCCGCCAGGCGGGGCTGGCCTTCCAGCTCATCGACGACGTCATCGGCATCTGGGGCGATCCGCGCCGCACCGGCAAGCCGGCCGGTGCGGACCTCGCCGCCCGCAAGAAGTCCCTGCCGGTGGTCGCCGCGCTCGCCTCCGGCACCCCGGCGGCGACCGAACTGGCCGAACTGTACGAGGCCTCGCCGGGGAAGGGGGACGTGGAGCGCACCGCGCTGGCCGTGGAGCGGGCGGGTGGCCGGGACTGGGCGCAGGCGCAGGCGGCCGACCGGATGGCCCGGGCGATGCAGGAGCTGGTCCGGGCGGTGCCCGACCCGGAGGCGGCGGGCGGACTGCTGGCACTGGCCGAGTTCGTCACGCGGCGCAGCACCTGACGGCCGACCGGGGCCGGCGGGGCCTCGCGGCTCTCGGCGGACCGTGCGGCACCGGCCGCCGCCCGCCCGCCCGTACCCGGGGCCGCGCATTCTCCCGGTGCGCGGGGGCCGCCGGCCGTGGCGGCAGGGTCTTTCCGGGGTGAGGGAAGCCGGGTCGCGCGGGCGGGACCAGGCCGTGCCGGCGGGGATCCTGAAGGCGCGGGCGGCAGTCCGGCCGGACCGGGTCCCGGCCGTGCCGGCCGAGCGGCGGCGGCCCGGTCGTGCCGGCGGGGTTCCTGCCGTGCGGCGGCCCGGCCGCGCCGGTGAGAGCGTGACCGTGCCGAAGGGTTCCGGACGCCGCGGCGAGCTCGCGCACAGCCCCCGCCGGAGGCAGCCGATAGGCTTCAACAGCCATACGGGCAACGCCGGTCGAGACGAAGGGGCGGGACATGGGCGTGGCGATCCGGACGGCGGGGGAGGACGACCGCGCGCTGGTCGTCCGGCTGCTGGACGAGGCCTTCCAGGACGATCCGGTCAGCAGCTGGGTCTTCCCGGGGGACGAGTACCGCCGTACGACGCACCACAGGCTCATGGCCGCCTTCACCGACATCGTGCTCGCCGACGGGCGCATCGACGTCACCGAGGACGGCTCGGCCTGCGCGCTGTGGCTGTCCGTGCCCGCGGGCGACCACGCCGGCGAGGACGACGGTCCGGCCCTGGTGCGCGAGGCCGTCGACCCGGACAACGCGCGGGTGGAGCTGATCGGCCGGCTCACGGCGGACATCCACCCCTCCGACCGTGCCCACGAGTACCTGTGGATGATCGGCGTGGCTCCTGAGCGGTGGGGCCAGGGCCTCGGTACCGCGCTCATCACGTCGGTCCTCGACCGCTGCGACCGCGAGGCCCTGCCCGCCTACCTGGAGGCGAGCAGCGCGCGCAGCCGCCGGCTGTACGAGCGGCTGGGCTTCGAGTGCACCGGTGCGGCCCTGCGACTGCCGGACGGCCCGCGGATGTGGCCGATGTGGCGCGAGCCGCAGCCGACGGCCTGAAGCCCGCCCGCCGCGGCCGGCCCGGCGACCGTCCGGCCCGATGCCGAAGTCCCGCAGGCGGGTCGGCCGGGTGGCGGACGCCGAAGCCCTGAGGGCCGTGCTCGGCAGCGGCGCCCCGACGTCCTGGACGGGGGCGGCGGGCAGATCCCGGCTGCGTGCGGCCCGCACCCGGACCGCAGTCCGCCGAGCACGGCGTCCAGGACGGTCCGGGTGCGGGCCGGAAGACCATGCGACCAAGAAAACCGCAGGTCAGGCAGCGTGATGCAAGATCAGGCCTTCTTGGTCTCCCAGAAGATCTTGTCGATCTGGGCGATGTAGTCCAGCGCCTTCTGGCCGGTGGCGGGGTCGGTGGAGGCCTTGGCGGCGGACAGGGCCTTCAGGGTGTCGTTCACCAGCTGGTGAAGCTCCGGGTACTTCTCGAAGTGCGGCGGCTTGAAGTAGTCGCTCCACAGCACGGACACGTGGTGCTTCGCGAGCTCCGCGCGCTGCTCCTTGATGACGGCGGCACGCGTCTGGAAGTGCGGGTCGTCGTTTCCGGCCATCTTCTCCTGGATGGCCTTCACCGACTCCGCCTCGATGCGGGCCTGGGCAGGGTCGTACACGCCGCAGGGCAGGTCGCAGTGCGCGCTGACCCTGACCTTGGGGGCAAACAGGCGGGAAAGCATGAAGCAATCCTTCCTCGTGATCGTCTTCTCAGGGGGGACATTACTCCGTGAGAGACCGGTTTTCGCGAGTGCCCCCGTGGGCTTAGGACAAAAGTCCGGTGTGAGACTGGGACTGGTGGAGGAACGGACCGGGGAGGTGCCGGCGATGCCGGAGCTGTCGCAGGGGGGCGAGCGGCCGAGGGCACTGCTGCCGTTCGGGCCGGCGGAGGTGACCGGGCCGTCCATGGTGCCCACGCTGCACCACGGGGACCGGCTCCTGGTGCACTGGGGGGCCGCGGTCAGGCCGGGCGACGTGGTCGTTCTGCGGCATCCCTTCCAGCAGGACCTGCTCGTCGTCAAGCGGGCCGCCGAGCGGCGCGCGGGCGGCTGGTGGGTGCTCGGGGACAACGCGTACGCGGGCGGCGACAGCACGGACTACGGAGTCGTTCCCGAGGATCTCGTGCTCGGCCGGGTCCGGTTCAGGTACCGGCCGCGCAGGGCGGATCAGCGCTCGCCGCTGGCGCTGGTCCGCTGGGCGCTCTCGGCCGCGCGGCCGGTCTTCGCCGACCGGTCCGCCTCCAGGCGCTTGCGGGCCCGGTAGGCCGCCACGTTGGCGCGGGTCGCGCAGCGGTCGGAGCAGTAGCGCCGGGAGCGGTTGGTGGACGTGTCCAGGTAGGCGTTGCGGCACGGGGCCGCCTCGCACAGGCCCAGGCGGTCCACGCCGTACTCCGTGAGGTGGAAGGCCAGGCCCATCGCCGCGATCGCCGCGTAGCCCGCGGTCGCGTTCGACGGGTGGTCCGCCAGGTGCATGTGCCACAGGGGGCGGCCGTCGTCGTCCCGGAAGTCGTGGCCGGAGATCTGCGGGCTCACCGGGAACTCCAGCAGCAGGGAGTTCAGCAGGTCCACGGCGAGGGTCTCGTCGCCGCCGTCCGCCGCCTCGAAGACCGCGCGCAGCCGTCCCCGGACCGAGCGGAACCGCGTCACATCGGCCTCGGTGGCCCGCCGGGCCGCCGAGTGGTTGGCCCCGAACAGGTCGCGGACCGCCTCGATCGAGGTCAGGGAGTCCTTGCCCCGGGCCGGCTCCTCGGTGTTGACGAGACGTACGGCGTAATCCGAGTAATAGGCCAGTTCCACTTGTAGTCCTTACGGAGGCGTTCTATGGTCGGGATGCGGTCGGGTAACAGCTGATCGTGCTTTCAGGGTATTACGTGATGGACGCGACGGAGGGGCTCGATGACGGACGCCGACACCACCACGACGGCCACCCCCGACTGGCCGGCCTGGCAGGAGAGCTGGGACCGGCAGCAGGAGTGGTACATGCCCGACCGCGAGGAACGCTTCCGGATCATGCTCGACATGGTCGAGGCCCTGGTCGGCACCGCGCCGCGCGTCCTCGACCTCGCGTGCGGTACGGGAAGTATCACGGCCCGGCTGCTCCGGCGGTTCCCCGAGGCCACCAGCACCGGTGTCGACCTGGACCCCGCGCTGCTCGCCATCGCCGAGGGAACCTTCGCCGGGGACGAGCGGGTCTCGCTGGTCACCGCCGACCTCAAGGACCCCGACTGGCCGGCGAGGCTGCCGTACGACTCGTACGACGCCGTGCTGACCGCCACCGCCCTGCACTGGCTGCACCGTGAACCCCTCGCGGTCCTCTACGGCCAGATCGCGGACCTCGTCCGCGACGGCGGTGTCTTCATGAACGCGGACCACATGATCGACGAGACGACGCCCCGGATCAACGCGGCGGAGCGGGCCCAGCGCCACGCCCGCATGGAACGGGCCAGGCGGGACGGCGCCCTCGACTGGACCGACTGGTGGCGGCTCGCCGCCGAGGACCCGGTGCTGGCCGGGCCGACGGCGCGGCGCTTCGAGATCTACGGCGAGCACGCGGACGGGGACATGCCGTCGCCGGAGTGGCACGCGCGCGTCCTGCGCGAGCGGGGGTTCGGCGAGGCGCGGCCGGTGTGGTGCTCGCCGTCCGACACGCTGCTGCTGGCGCTGAAGTAGCCGCGGCCCGGGAACGGGCGAGGGGCGGTACGGGAGTCCCGTACCGCCCCTGCGCGTCCGTGCCGTCAGAGCACCTTGGACAGGAACGACTTCGTCCGCTCGTGCTGCGGGTTCGTCAGGACCTCGCGCGGGTGGCCGGACTCCACCACCACGCCGCCGTCCATGAACACCAGGCTGTCGCCGACCTCGCGGGCGAAGCCCATCTCGTGGGTGACGACGACCATCGTCATGCCGGACTCGGCGAGATCGCGCATGACGTCCAGGACGTCGCCGACCAGCTCCGGGTCGAGGGCCGAGGTCGGCTCGTCGAACAGCATCAGCTTGGGGTCCATCGCCAGCGCCCGGGCGATCGCCACGCGCTGCTGCTGGCCGCCGGAGAGCTGCGAGGGGTAGTTGCCGGCCTTGTCGGCCAGGCCCACGCGCTCCAGCAGCTGCAGCGCGCGCTCCCTGGCCTGCGCCCGGTTCACGCCCTTGACCTGCACCGGCGCCTCGATGACGTTCTCCAGCGCGGTCATGTGCGGGAACAGGTTGAAGCGCTGGAAGACCATGCCGATGTCCCGGCGCTTGCGGGCGACCTCGCTGTCCTTGAGCTCGTACAGCTTGTCGCCCTTCTGGCGGTAGCCGACGAGTTCGCCGTCGACGTACAGGCGCCCGGCGTTGATCTTCTCCAGGTGGTTGATGCAGCGGAGGAAGGTCGACTTGCCGGAGCCGGAGGGGCCGATGAGGCAGAACACCTCGCCCTGCTTGACCTCCAGGTCGATGCCCTTGAGGACCTCGACGGGACCGAAGGACTTGTGGACGCCCTCCGCCTTGACCATGGGGACGGCCCCGTCCCGCACGGGGGCGTCCGTCTTGCTCGGCTTCTCGGTCATGCGCCCACACTTCCCCTCGGGCGGCCCAGCGACAGCATGTTGGTCTTCACCTTCTGCCACGGCGTCGGCGGCAGCTGGCGGCTCGCACCCCGGGCGTAGTACCGCTCCAGGTAGTACTGGCCGACGCTGAAGACCGACGTCAGCAGCAGGTACCAGGCCGCGGCCAGGAACAGCATCTCGGCGGGGGCGCCGGAGGTCTGGCCGATGTCCTGGGCGACGCGGAACAGCTCGGAGTACTGGACGACCGACACCAGCGAGGTCGTCTTCAGCATGTTGATGACCTCGTTGCCCGTGGGCGGCACGATCACGCGCATCGCCTGCGGGACGACGATCCGGCGCAGCGTCTTGGAGTGGCTCATGCCCAGGGCGTGCGCCGCCTCCGTCTGGCCCTCGTCGACCGAGAGCAGACCGGCACGGCAGATCTCGGCCATGTACGCGGCCTCGTTGAGGCCGAGGCCGAGCAGCGCCGTCAGGAACGGCGTCATGAAGTCCGACCACTCGTCGCGGTAGACCGGGCCGAGGTCGATGTACTCGAAGACCAGGCCCAGGTTGAACCAGACCACCAGCTGGACCAGGACCGGCGTGCCGCGGAAGAACCAGATGTAGAACCAGGCGATCGAGGACGTCACCGGGTTCTTCGACAGGCGCATCACCGCCAGCAGGATGCCGCCGGCGATGCCGATCGCCATGGACAGCACGGTCAGCAGCAGCGTCTTGCCCACGCCTTCGAGGACGCGGCCGTCGAAGAGGTAGTCCGGGATCGCGGTCCAGTTGATCCGGCCCTGGGAGAACGCGTAGATGACGCCGCCCAGCAGGGCGAGCGCGACGACGGCGGAGACGTACCGCCCGTAGTGCCGGACCGGGATGGCCTTGATGGCCTCCGGTCCGGCCGGGGGAGTGCCGGCCGGGCCCGCCGTCTTGTCTATGTCAACAGTCACGGGTGTTGCCTTTCGGTGCCGCTCGGTCGCGGTCACGCGCCGCCGTTGATGGTGGCTTCCTTCACGGCGCCGTCCACGACGCCCCACTTCCGGAGGATCTTGTCGTACTCGCCGTTGTCGATGATCGCGTCCAGCGCGGCCTTGAGGGCGTCGCGCAGCCGCGTCTGGTCCTTGGCGACCGCGATGCCGTACGGCGCGGCCTCGACCTGCTCGCCGACGAGCTGGAAGTCATTGCCGCCGCCGGAGGTCTTCACCGCGTACGCGGCGACCGGGAAGTCGGAGGAGCCGGCGTCGGCGCCGCCCGCGCGCAGGCGGGTCTGGGCCTGCTGGTCGTTGTCGAAGGCCTCGATGGAGAGCTTCTTGTCCTTCGGACACTTCTCGGCCTCGGCCTTGGCGAGGTCCTCGGAGACCGTGCCGCGCTGCAGCACGACCTTCTTGCCGCACAGGTCGGACCAGGTCCTGATGCCCTGGTCGTCGCCCTTCCTGGTGTAGATCGAGACACCGGCGGTGAAGTAGTCCACGAAGTCGACGCCCTCACCGACCTTCTTGCCGGTGTTCGGGTCGATGCCCTTCTGGCGCTCCGGGCTGTCGGTCATCGCGGACATGGCGATGTGGTACCGCTTGGAGCGCAGACCGGTGAGCAGGGTGTCGAAGGTGCCGTTCTGGAACCGGAACTCGACGCCGAGCTGCTTGCCCATGGCGGCGGCCAGGTCCGGGTCGATGCCGACCGTCCTGCCGGAGCTGTCCTTGAACTCGACCGGGGCGTACGCGATGTCGGAACCGACCTTGATGACGCCCTCGTCACGGATCGTCTGCGGCAGCATGTCGGCGAGCGGGGCCGAGCTCGTCGCCGCGGTCCCGCCGTCCGAGCCGTTGTTCTGGGTCTGGTCACCGCATCCGGTGAGCAGCAGCGCGCCTGCGACCGCGATCGCACCGACCGCTGCTGGCCGGGAGTGCGCGGCGGTCGTACGACGGGTGGAGCTTGCGGTCATGGTGGGTTCCTCCGGCGGATGGGTGGAGTTGCCGATGGGGCTGACAGCGGCCGATGGGTTCGGCCGCTGCCGGTGGGGCGACGGTTGCCGATGGGATCCGGCCGCCGCGGACGGGCCGGCGCCTGCCGATGGGTTCGACAGATGCCGAGGGTCGACGGGAGCACACGCCTTCGAGTGTCGCGACCTCGTGTGATTACGGCATCTTGCCATTCGGACTGAGCTGTTCAGGGGGCCCGTCATGTCAAAATCGGATAACGGGTGATCCCCGAACCGCACCAGGCCGGTACATCGCGGCCCAGTCTTTGCGGAAATTGGCATCTCCGGCCGGAAGATCTTCGGTGGATCTCGGGATATGGGCGGATGGTGCCAGATGAAGGCACTTCCCGGAACCCTTGTCAAGACGTTTGTCGAGAGGTGTCCGGATAGTGGGCTATGAGCCATGTCACCGGCGCGCGACCTTTTCGTGGGCCTCGGGGCCCGTCATGTGAGTCTGCGCTTGTTCGACTCGTCGCGAAGGTCGTCCGTCGGGTATGAAGGTGCTTTACACCCCTCATCAGGGGCTCAGGGCGCGTGTGCGGCGCGCCCGTCGCGTATGTGCCCGTACGTATCCCGTACACAGCACGACCAGGGCCGTACGCGGTGCCCGCCCACCCCTCACCAGGAGTGGAAAACCCTCAGACCATGAATACTTAAGGGGTAGAACGAAGTGGCAGCGGAGATCGTCAATCCTCGCAGCGAGAGTGCGGACCGTACGGGTCGGGAGGGCGGTACGGAAGCCCTCGATTCCTTCGATCCGGTCGATCCGGCGTTCGCGCTGCACCGCGGCGGCAAGATGGCCGTGCAGGCCACCGTGCCGGTCCGCGACAAGGACGACCTGTCCCTGGCGTACACGCCCGGCGTCGCGAAAGTGTGCAGCGCGATCGCCGAGCAGCCGGAACTGGTGCACGACTACACGTGGAAGTCGTCGGTCGTCGCCGTCGTGACGGACGGCACGGCGGTGCTCGGGCTCGGAGACATCGGGCCGCAGGCCTCCCTCCCGGTGATGGAGGGCAAGGCGATCCTGTTCAAGCAGTTCGGTGGCGTGGACGCGGTGCCGATCGCGCTCGACTGCACGGACGTCGACGAGATCGTGGAGACGGTGGTGCGGCTCGCGCCGTCGTTCGGCGGGATCAACCTGGAGGACATCTCGGCGCCGCGGTGCTTCGAGATCGAGCGGCGGCTGCAGGAGCGGCTGGACATCCCGGTCTTCCACGACGACCAGCACGGCACGGCGGTCGTCACGCTGGCGGCGCTGCGGAACGCCGCGCGGCTTTCCGGGCGGACGCTCGGGGAGCTGCGGGCGGTGATCTCGGGCGCGGGCGCGGCGGGTGTCGCCATCGCGAAGATGCTGGTCGAGGCCGGGATCGGGGACGTCGCGGTGGCCGACCGGAAGGGGATCGTGTCGGCCGACCGGGGCGATCTGACGCAGGTCAAGCGGGAACTGGCCGGGTTCACGAACAAGGCGGAGCTGTCCGGATCGCTGGAGGCGGCTCTGGAAGGGGCCGACGTCTTCATCGGGGTCTCCGGCGGCACGGTGCCGGAGGAGGCGGTGGCCTCGATGGCCGAGGGGGCGTTCGTGTTCGCGATGGCGAACCCGAATCCCGAGGTGCACCCCGAGGTCGCGCACAAGTACGCGGCCGTGGTGGCGACCGGACGGTCGGACTTCCCGAACCAGATCAACAACGTGCTGGCGTTCCCGGGGATCTTCGCCGGGGCGCTGCAGGTGCGGGCGTCCGCCATCACCGAGGGGATGAAGCTCGCGGCGGCCGAGGCGCTGGCGGCGGTCGTGGGTGACGACCTGGCAGCGGACTACGTCATTCCGTCCCCGTTCGACGAGCGGGTCGCGCCGGCGGTGACGGCGGCGGTGGCAGCGGCTGCGCGGGCGGAGGGTGTCGCCCGCCGGTGAGGTTCGGACGGCCCCGTCCCCTCGGGGGCGGGGCCGTCTCCTTGTCCGGGATGAACTGCCCGGGCGCTCTGACGCGGGTGCGGGTGCTGAGGCGAGGACCGGTACGGGTGCGGGCGGGGCCGGGATCGTGTGCCGTGGCGGGACGGGGATGTCCGTGGCGCCTGCGGTCGCTTCGCGGGACGGGGCCGCGCCGGGGCCGTGTCCGCCCGCGGCCCGGCGGGCTGCCGGTCCGGTGGCGACCGGTGTCCCCGCCGGACGCTGTGGAAGCCCCCGGCACCCCCTGCCCGCCGCGGACGGCCGCGGGCGCGTGGACGTGCCCGGCCGGTGACTTTCCCCGGTGTCCGGCAAGAGGGCGTGTGTCACAGGGGCACATGGTTCCGCCCAAGGGAGCGGGACCCTATCGTCAGGCCCATGTTCGCTGTCTATGCCGCCCGAATCGACCGTGACCAGCCGCTCTCCGGTCTGGAGTCGGGGGAGCGACCGGCTCCCGAGCCCCGTCCCGGCTGGAGTGTCGTCGAGGTCAGGGCCGCCTCCCTCAACCACCACGACCTGTGGTCCCTGCGTGGCGTCGGCCTCGCGGAGGACCGGCTTCCGATGATCCTCGGCTGTGATGCCGCCGGTGTCGACGAGGACGGCAACGAGGTCGTCCTGCACTCCGTGATCGGCCAGAGCGGGCACGGGGTCGGACCCGAGGAGCCGCGCTCCATCCTCACCGAGCGCTACCAGGGGACGTTCGCCGAGCGGGTCGCCGTGCCGACCTGGAACATCCTGCCCAAGCCCAAGGAGCTCTCCTTCGAGGAAGCCGCCTGCCTGCCCACCGCCTGGCTGACGGCGTACCGGATGCTGTTCACCAACGCCGGGGTGCGCCCCGGTGACTCGGTGCTGGTACAGGGCGCCGGCGGCGGGGTCGCCACGGCCGCGATCGTGCTCGGCAAGGCGGCGGGGCTGCGGGTCTTCGCCACCAGCCGGGACGAGGCCAAGCGGAAGCGGGCCGTGGAGCTGGGAGCCGTGGAGGCGCTGGAGCCGGGGGCGCGGCTGCCGCAGCGGGTCGATGCCGTCATCGAGACCGTCGGGGCCGCCACCTGGTCGCACTCGGTGAAGTCGCTGCGTCCCGGCGGCACGCTGGTCATCTCCGGTGCCACGAGCGGCGACCGGCCCTCGCACGCCGAGCTGACCCGGATCTTCTTCCTGGAGCTCAAGGTCGTGGGATCGACGATGGGCACCAAGGACGAGCTGGAGGATCTGCTGTCCTTCTGCGCCGCCACGGGTGTGCGTCCCGTCATCGACGAGGTGCTCCCGCTGGAGAGGGCCCGTGAGGGCTTCGAACGGCTCGAGTCCGGGGACCGGTTCGGGAAGATCGTCCTCGTCAACTCCTGACGGTTTCTGCGCGGGTGCGGCCGGTCCGGGGACCCGGACCGGCCGCACCCGGGTGCCGGGGACGGCTTCCGGGGCGCGGCCGGCCGGTCGGTTCAGGCCTTCGGGGTCCGGAGTATCGCCCCGATGTGCGCGGCCGCCGTCGACAGGTGACGGCGGGCGTCGCGGAGCTGGCCGGGGGTGACGCCGTGGTCCCGGGCGGCGTCACGGATGTCGTCCCGGAAGCGGTCGAGCAGACGGTCCAGGTCACGGGCAGGGTCGCCGGTGGACTCCGCGGCGCTCTCGTGCGCCCAGCTCGGGACGTACTCGGCCGGGAAGTCCTCCGGGGTCCGGGAGCGGTCGGGTTCCGGTACCGGGGCGCCGGTCCGGCCGAAGCCGAAGTCCTTGCCGAACTCGCCGAACTCCTTCGCCAGTTCGGCGAGGCCCTCGCGCAGCCCCGTCGGCCAGTCGCCCCGCGCGAAGTGGACCTGCACCTGTTCCTGGACGCGCCGGGCGATGCGCTGCACCTCCTCCTGGGCCTGGGCCCGGGCCCGCTCCTGCGCCTCCTTCGCCTGACGCCGGGCCCGCTGGGCCTCCTCGCGGGCCCGGCGGCTCTCGTCCTTGGCGCGCCGGGCCTGTTCCCTCCACTCCTGCTTGACCCGCCGCATCTCCTCCTTGGCGGCGCGCCATGCCTCCCGGTCGTCGAAGTCCCCGGAGCCGGCGTCCCGTCCCTCGCGGGCCTCGGCTCCCGTGCCCCGGCGGGCCGCGCCGGCCGCGGCCCACATCTCCCGGCGCAGATCGCCCGCCGCGCCGCGCACATCGGCCCGGATCTCGGCGGCGAGCTCCGCGACCGACTCCCGGATCTCCAGCTCCAGGCCGGCCAGCTCACCGCTGCGGTCGGCCAGCTCGGCGCGGCCGGCGTCCGTGATGGAGTACACCTTGCGGCCGCCCTCGGTGGTGTGGGTGACCAGGCCCTCGGCCTCCAGCTTGGCCAGGCGCGGGTAGACCGTGCCCGCGGACGGCGCGTACAGCCCCTGGAAGCGTTCCTCGAGGAGGCGGATCACCTCGTAGCCGTGGCGCGGAGCCTCGTCCAGCAGCTTCAGCAGGTACAGGCGGAGACGGCCGTGGGCGAAGACGGGAGGCATGTCAGAGCACCTTCTTGTCGGTCGTGCCGTCGGCCGGGGCGTCGGGCGCGCCCTCGTCCCGGCCGGGAACGGAATTGTCCCCCGGGGCGTCCTGCGGGCCGGTGGCCGGGGCGTCGGCACGACCGGCGGCCGGACCCCCGCCGCCGGGCGCCGTGTCCCACGGCTCGCCCTCGTCCTGCCGGGGCGGGCGGCTCAGCAGGGCGATCGAGCCGGAGACGGTGGTGGCCCGCAGCTTGCCGGTGCCCGCGCCGAGCCGGCCCGTGACCTTGTGGGCGCCCCACCGGCCGCGCACCCGGAGGCCGTGGAAGGTGGTGGAGATCCTTCCGCCGGCCGTGTCGGCCTCCACCTCCGCGTCCGCCGGGTGGGGGAGCCGGACGGCGATCTCGCCCGAGACGCTGGTCAGCCGGACGTCGGCGGGGCCGTCCGGGTCGAGGTCGACGATCATGGAGCCGCTGACGGAGTCGGCCCGCACGGAGGGGCCCGAGCCCTCCACCACGGTGAGATCCCCGGACACGGAGGTGAACCGCAGGCAGCCGGTCACGGCCTGGGCTTCCAGGTTCCCGGACACGGTGTCGGCGCGCACCGGGCCGGACAGTCCGACGAGGGTCGTGTCGCCCGTGACGCCCCTGAGCACCGACTGTCCCCGGAGCCCGGAGACGACGGCGCCGGCGCCGACGACCCCCACCTCCACGCGCGTGTCCGCCGGAACGGCCAGGGAGACCACGGCGCTGCGGTGCCGGCTCCCGGGGTCGAGCCACTTGAGGAGGTCCTTCCACGGCGGGTCGTCGTAGGCCACCGTCAGGGTGCCGTCCCGCTGGGTGACGGCCAGGGGCGGACCCGCTATCTCGGAGACCTCCAGGCGGGCGGGCCCCTCGTCCGTCCCCATGACGTTCACCGTCCCGTCGACGATGCGCACATGGAGTTCGCTCACCCGCTCGTCGAAGGTGAGCTTCCTCGGTGCGGCGACGGACCACTCGGGCATGGGACGGACCTCCTGGGCCGGGCCGGGCCGGACCGCGCGGGGCCGGATCGGCAGGACCGGACGGAAAAGGACGCGGCATATCGCGTCCGTCACTTGACACGATATATCGCGGGCATGGGAAGTCAAGACACTCGTTCCGGTGGTCATCGGTGGCCGGCCGCCGAAAGCGGGCCGAGCGCCCCGGCCCGTGGCCACGTCGCCGGAAGCGCTCCGGGCCGGCTCCGCGGCCATGGACGCCGGGAGGTTCCCGCCGCCGCGCGGGGCCCGGGAAGCCCCCTCCGCCCCGGGCGGCCCGGCGGAGCCCCCGTCCGGGAAGGACCCGGAAAACACGTGCGGGGCGCCGCGCAGGCGCCCCGCACAGGGGAGGAGCTGGGAAGGGGTGAGGAGGGCGGAAGGAGGCGGGACTACTCGTCGTCCTCGTCGTCCAGCCGCGCCAGCCACGTCGCCAGCCGCTCCACCGGCACCTCGAAGTCCGGGTTCAGGTCGACGAACGTCCGCAGCTGCTCGGCGAGCCACTCGAAGGTGATCTCCTCCTCGCCGCGCCGCTTCTCCAGCTCTTCGATGCCACGGTCCGTGAAGTACATGCGGTCAAGGATAAGTGCGCGAAAACGGCCCGGCCGCACCCCCGGAACACGGCCGGGCCGCACCCCCGAACGGGGTGCGGCCCGGTCACGTACGGCCCGCGGAAGCGGTTACGCCTCGAACACCTCACGCACCAGCTGCTCCTGCTCCGCCTGGTGCCGCTTGGCGGAACCGACGGCCGGGGACGAGCTGTGCGGACGCGAGATGCGCCGCAGGCGCTCGCCGTGCGGGACGTCGGCGCCGACCGCCAGGTCCAGGTGGTCGATCAGGTTGAGGGCGATGAACGGCCAGGCACCCTGGTTCGCCGGCTCCTCCTGGGCCCACAGGTACTTCTCGGCGTTCGGGTACTTCTTGATCTCCGCCTGGAGCTCGGCACCCGGCAGCGGGTACAGGCGCTCGATGCGGATGATCGCCGTGTCCGTGACGCCGCGCTTGCGGCGCTCGGCCTCCAGGTCGTAGTAGACCTTGCCGGCGCAGAAGACGACCTTCTTCACCGCGGCCGCCTCGACCGAGGTGTCGCCGATGACCGGGCGGAACTGGCCCGTGGTGAACTCCTCCGCCTTCGACGCCGCGGCCTTCAGGCGCAGCATCGACTTCGGGGTGAAGACGACCAGCGGCTTGTGGTGCGGGTTGTGCACCTGCCACCGCAGGAGGTGGAAGTAGTTCGACGGGAGCGTCGGCATCGCGACCGTCATGTTGTTCTGGGCGCACAGCTGCAGGAAGCGCTCGGGACGCGCGGACGAGTGGTCCGGGCCCTGGCCCTCGTAGCCGTGCGGCAGGAGGAGGACCACACCGGAGGTCTGGCCCCACTTCTGCTCCGCCGACGAGATGAACTCGTCCACGACCGTCTGCGCGCCGTTGGCGAAGTCGCCGAACTGGGCCTCCCACAGCACGAGCGCGTCGGGGCGGGCCAGCGAGTAGCCGTACTCGAAGCCCATGGCCGCGTACTCGGACAGCAGGGAGTTGTAGACGTTCAGCCGCGCCTGGTCCTCGGAGAGGTACTGCAGCGGCGTGTACTCCTCGCCCGTGTTGCGGTCGATGATGACCGCGTGGCGCTGGCCGAAGGTGCCGCGCTGGGAGTCCTGGCCCGCCAGGCGGACCGGGACGCCCTCCAGGAGGAGCGAGCCGAAGGCGAGGGTCTCGCCCATGCCCCAGTCGATCGTGCCGTCCTCGACCATCGCGGCCCGGCGCTGCAGCTGCGGCAGCAGACGCGGGTGGACGGTGATGTGGTCGGGGATGTTGACCTGGGACTCGGCGATCCGCTTGACGACCTCCGTGGACACCGCGGTGTTCACGGCGACCGGGAACTCGGCCTGCGGGTCGGAGGGCGCGGCGACCGACGGCTGCGAGGTGGCCTCGCGGACCTCGGTGAAGACCTTCTCCAGCTGGCCCTGGTAGTCCTGCAGCGCCTGCTCGGCCTCTTCCAGGGTGATGTCACCGCGACCGATCAGGGACTCGGTGTACAGCTTGCGCACCGAGCGCTTCTTGTCGATCAGGTCGTACATCAGCGGCTGGGTGAAGGCCGGGTTGTCCGACTCGTTGTGACCGCGGCGGCGGTAGCAGATGAGGTCGATCACCACGTCCTTGTTGAACGCCTGGCGGAACTCGAAGGCGAGCCGCGCGACGCGGACCACGGCCTCCGGGTCATCGCCGTTCACGTGGAAGATCGGGGCCTCGATCATGCGCGCCACGTCCGTGGCGTACATCGACGAGCGCGAGGACTCCGGGGCGGCGGTGAAGCCGACCTGGTTGTTGATGACGATGTGGACCGTGCCGCCGGTGCGGTAGCCGCGCAGCTGCGACATGTTCAGGGTCTCGGCCACCACGCCCTGGCCCGCGAAGGCCGCGTCGCCGTGGATCGCGATCGGCAGGACGGTGAAGTCCGTGCCGCCCTTGTTGATGATGTCCTGCTTGGCGCGGGCGACGCCCTCCAGGACCGGGTCCACCGCCTCCAGGTGCGAGGGGTTGGCGACCAGGCTGACCTTGATCTGCTCGCCGTCCAGGCCGGTGAAGGTGCCCTCGGCGCCCAGGTGGTACTTCACGTCGCCGGAGCCGTGCATCGACTTCGGGTCGAGGTTGCCCTCGAACTCGCGGAAGATCTGCGCGTAGGACTTGCCGACGATGTTGGCCAGGACGTTCAGGCGGCCGCGGTGGGCCATGCCGATGACGACCTCGTCCAGGCGGGACTCGGCCGCCGAGTCCAGGACCGCGTCCAGCAGCGGGATGACGGACTCGCCGCCCTCCAGGGAGAACCGCTTCTGGCCGACGTACTTGGTCTGCAGGAAGGTCTCGAAGGCCTCCGCCGCGTTCAGGCGGCGCAGGATGCGCAGCTGCTCCTCGCGCTCCGGCTTGGAGTGCGGGCGCTCCACGCGGTCCTGGATCCACTTGCGCTGCTTGGGGTCCTGGATGTGCATGAACTCGATGCCGGTGGTGCGGCAGTACGAGTCGCGCAGCACGCCGAGGATGTCGCGCAGCTTCATCATCGACTTGCCGGCGAAGCCGCCGACGGCGAACTCGCGCTCCAGGTCCCACAGGGTGAGGCCGTGCTCGGTGATGTCCAGGTCGGGGTGCTTGCGCTGCTGGTACTCCAGCGGGTCGGTGTCGGCCATGACGTGGCCGCGGACCCGGTAGGAGTGGATCAGCTCGAAGACGCGGGCGGCCTTGGTGACGTCGTCGTCGTGGGAGGCGTCGATGTCCTTGAGCCAGCGGACCGGCTCGTAGGGGATGCGCAGGGCCTCGAAGATCTCGTCGTAGAAGTTGTTCTCGCCGAGCAGGAGGTTGGCGACCTGGCGGAGGAACTCGCCCGACGCGGCGCCCTGGATCACCCGGTGGTCGTAGGTCGACGTGAGCGTCATGACCTTCGAGATGCCGAGCTTGTTGAGCGTGTCCTGGCTGGTGCCCTGGAACTCGGCCGGGTAGTCCATGGAGCCGACGCCCATGATCACCGACTGGCCGGGCATCAGGCGCGGCACCGAGTGGACGGTGCCGAGGCCGCCGGGGTTGGTCAGGGAGACCGTCACGCCGGTGAAGTCGTCCATCGTCAGCTTGCCCTCGCGGGCGCGGCGGACGATGTCCTCGTAGGCCTGCCAGAACTCGAAGAAGTTCAGCGTCTCGGCCTTCTTGATCGCCGCGACGACCAGCTGGCGGTCGCCGTTCGGCTTGACCAGGTCGATGGCGAGGCCGAGGTTGACGTGGTCCGGCTTGACCAGGGTCGGCTTGCCGTCCTTGACGGCGTACGACCAGTTCATCGACGGCATCGCCTTGATGGCCTGCACCATCGCGTACCCGATGATGTGCGTGAAGGAGATCTTCCCGCCGCGGGCGCGCTTGAGGTGGTTGTTGATGACGATGCGGTTGTCGAACAGCAGCTTCACCGGGACCGCGCGGACCGAGGTGGCCGTCGGCATCTCCAGCGAGGCGTCCATGTTCTTCGCGACGGCGGCGGAGGGACCGCGCAGCGTCACGAGCTCGGGCCCCTCGGCGGACTCCTTCGCCGGCTCGGCCTTCGCCTTCGCCGCGGGCTTGGCGGCCGGGGCGGCGGGCTTGGCCGGGGCCGGGGCGGGCGCGGCGGGCCGCGCGGCCGCGGGCGCCGGAGCGGGCTGCGCCGGGGCAGCCGGGGCCGGCGTCTGCGGGGCCGGGGTGGTGGGCTGAGCCGTGGTGGTCCCTGCGGCCCCCGCGGCCGCAGTACCCGCCGGAGCCGGGGCGGCGGACGCCCCCGGCTTGTAGTCGGCGAAGAAGTCCCACCAGGCGCGGTCTACCGAATTCGGGTCCTGGAGGTACTGCTGATAGATCTCGTCGACGAGCCATTCGTTCGCACCGAACGCGGCGGCGGGATTCTTGCCCGCTTGGTCGGTGTCGGTCGAGATGCTCGAGTTACTGGGGGACTGTGGCGACACGGCGGCAACCGCCCTCTTCCGCTTCACAAGGTGATGGACAGCGGGAATAAAGGCTACGCCTCCCGGCGCGGGAAGGTCAGGTCGGGCCCGTTCAACGTCGCGTAAGTCACATCTCGGGGTGTGTTTCGGCGCTGAAAATGGCGGGAAGCAAGCGTGGTTCCGCTGCGAAAGGGCACCGAGGGGAAAAGCGGGACCGGGCCCGGTACCCCGCGGGTACGGGCCTGTCCCTGATCACACGTGTCCGTCGGCGAGGACGTACATGGATCTTGTGGCTCCGCTTCGAACTTTACGTCAACTTGGCACAGAAGGAAGCCCCGGAAGGCTGACCAGGATCCGGCAGCCCCGCTCGGATTCGGCCACGCCGATCCGTCCGCCGTGCAGATCCACCGCCCAGCGCGCGATGGCCAGGCCCAGGCCCGTGCCGCCGTCGCTGCCGGGGCCGTGCGGCCGGGTGACGGCGCCGCGGTTGAAGCGCTCGAAGACGCGGTGCCACTCGGACCGGGGGATGCCGGGCCCCTCGTCCAGGACCTCCAGCTCCAGCGACTCGGGGTGCGGCCCGCGCCGCGCCCTGACCGTCACCCGGCCGTGCGGCGGGCTGTGCTTGACCGCGTTGTCGATGAGGTTGGCGACGACCTGGTGGATGCGCTCCGGGTCGGCGTACGCGGTCAGCTCCGGCGGGGAGACGTCGAGGTGCAGGTGGACGTCCGTACGGGTGTGGCTGCCCGAGCCGGAGGCGATGCCCGCGCGCGCGGAGGCGACCATGTTGGCCTCCTTGAGCACCCCGGACAGGTACGGCCACACCTCGAACCGCCGTGTCTTCAGCGGTACGACGCCGTTGTCCAGGCGGGACAGGTCCAGCAGCGTCTCCACCAGCCGGCCGAGCCGCTCGGTCTGCCCGAGGGCCGTCCGCATGGTCTCCGGATCGGCCTCGGTGACGCCGTCCACGATGTTCTCCAGCACCGCGCGCAGACCCGCGATGGGCGTGCGCAGCTCGTGCGAGACGTTCGCCACCAGCTCCTTGCGCTGGCGGTCCTGCGCCGCCAGCTCGTCGGCCATGCGGTTGATCGTGACGGCCAGGTCGCCCAGCTCGTCACGGCGGTTCTCGCGCACCCGGCGCGTGTAGTCGCCGTGCGAGATGGACCGGGCCACGGCGTTCATCTCGTCCAGCGGCGCGGTCAGCGAGTGCGCCACGAACTGCGTGATGAGCAGGGTGGCGATCATCGAGAAGACCGTGATGAAGCGCAGCTCGGTCTCGGTGCGCATCGCGATCATCATCAGACCGGTGGTGATGAGGACCGAGATGACGACGAGCGCGCCCAGCTTGGTCTTGATCGAGAACGGACGTACGCCACCCCGGGGCTCCCCGGGGCCCCTCCGTGCGGCCGGCCCGTCGCTCATGGCGTCGGGGTCTCCAGCGCGTAGCCCACGCCGTGCACCGTGCGGATCCGCTCGGCGCCGATCTTCCGGCGCAGCGCCTTGATGTGGCTGTCGACGGTCCGGGTGCCGGAGGCGTCCGCCCAGTCCCACACCTCGGCGAGCAGCTGCTCGCGGGAGAGCACCGCGCGCGGGGTGTTCGCCAGGCACACCAGCAGGTCGAACTCGGTGGGGGTGAGGTGGACGTCCTCGCTGCGCACCCGCACCCGGCGCTGCGCGTGGTCGATCTCCAGTTCGCCCAGGCGCAGGATGCCGCTGCGCGGTGTCGCGGCGGCCAGCGCCGCCCGCTCCACGCGGCGCAGCAGGACGTGCACGCGTGCCGCCAGCTCGCGCATGGAGAAGGGCTTCGTCATGTAGTCGTCGGCGCCGACGCCGAGCCCGACCAGCATGTCGGTCTCGTCGTCGCGCGCGGTGAGCATCAGCACCGGCACCGGCCGCTGGGCCTGCACGCGCCGGCAGACCTCCAGGCCGTCGAAGCCGGGCAGCATGATGTCGAGGATCAGCAGGTCCGGCTGCCAGGCCTCGGCCGTGTCGACGGCGGCCGGGCCGTCGCCCGCCGTTTGCACCAGGAATCCCTCGGCGCGCAGGCGGGTCGCGATGGCGTCCACGATCGTCTGGTCGTCCTCGACAACCAGGACCCGGCGCTGTGCGCCCGGGGTAGCCGCCGTGCCGTTGTGGGAGGTGTGTGTCTGCTCCATCGCCCGCCCCTGAGGTGTGCTTTCCGGAACCAGTGGGGTGATTCCGCGGTCTGCGCATGGCTGAGATTGACGCTTGAATGATCAGCGCCAAGGCAGCAGCGTACGGGGAGTCACCGCGCCTTTGCTATCCGGGGCGGACGCCGAGGTGGACGACGTCGGGAACGCCCCGGGCAACCGGGATCTCTTCGGTACGCACCTGCTGGAACCCGGCATTCCGCAAGGTTTCCTCGAAATCCGCGGAGGGCTGCGCCGACCACACGGCGAGCACTCCCGCCGGTCTCAACACCCGTGCGCAGCCTGCCAGCCCGGCCGGTGAGTACAGTCCCGTGTTGCCGTCCGTGACGGTCCAGTCGGGCCCGTTGTCGATGTCGAGGCACAGGGCGTCGTACCGGGCGGAGGTCTCGGCGACGTATCGGATCAGGTCGTGTTCCACGATCTCGGTGCGCGGATCGGCGAGCGCGTCGCGGGTGAGGGGGGACAGCGGTCCGGCGCGGTGCCAGTCGACGACGGCGCCCTCGCGCTCGACGACCGTGATGCGGCCCCAGGCGGGGTTCGCCGCGGCGTGCGCGAGCGAGAAGCCGACGCCCAGCCCGCCGATGAGCAGGCGCGGCCGCGGCCGTCCGGCCAGGGCGTCGAGCGCGGCGTCGACCAGCCGCCGCTCCGAACGCCCGTCGGAGGTGTCCATCAGGAAGCAGCCGTTCGCGATGATCTGCAGCACCGCCCCGTGCCGCCGCAGGACGATCTCGCCGTGGGGACCCTCGCGGCGGTCCAGGACTTCGGGGACGTCGTAGGAGTCGTACGAGGTGGCCATCCGGCCATCCTGGCAGCCGGGCCGAGGCGGGAACGAGCGAATTACCACGCTGCCCGCACCCGCCCGCCGGGGCCCGGAGCACCGGGCCGTGCCCTCGGGGGGCCGGGATGCCGAGCCGGGCGCCGGCCGCCCCGCCGAGGAACCCGCTACTTCTCCATGCCCCGGTTGAGCTGGTGCAGCAGCCGGGCCAGCTCCGTCACCTCGCGCGGGTCCCAGTCGGCGAGACGGCGGGCGTAGCGCTCGCGGCGGGCCTCGCGGACCCGGCCGACGCGCTCGCGGCCCTCCCGGGTGAGCGCGACCAGCCAGGCACGGCCGTCGGCGGGGTCGGGTTCGCGGGCGACGAGACCGAGCTCCTCCAGGGCGCGCAGCTGGCGGGACATGGTCGCCTTGCCGACGCCGATGTAGGCGGCCAGATCCGTGGCCCGCTGCCGGCCGCACTCGTCCAGGCGGACCAGCAGCCCGTACGCGGACGACTCCAGGTCGGGGTGGACCTCCCGGGCCATCTCGCCCTGGCTGGCCCGCGCGCGCCGCAGCAGCACCGTCAGCTCCCGCTCCAGCGCGAGGAACCCGGGCCGGTCTATACCGCTGCCGGACGCTCCGGCCCCGACCCGGCGTCCGTCGCCGTTGCCGTCTTCGTGCACGTCAGTCCCCGCCTCGGTTCTCCCGCTACTGAAAGTCTCCGCCGAGGACCGCCCTCGCCGCAGCTCCGCAAGTATTCCGCAAGCTCGGGCCAACGGCGGAGCCCGGTCCCGCCGCGCACCGCGGCCCTCGCGGTGCCGGACACCTTCGCCGCCGCCCGCGCCCCGCCCCGAGGCCCTGTCCGCCGGGGCCCGCCGCCC